>NZ_JBVJCT010000054.1:3515-42616 GCF_055588305.1 Streptomyces sp. NPDC042002
TAAGAGGCCCGCCGAGAAGGGCCCCTCCAGGTCCCAAGCACGTGTGGCCTCCATCACCCCCCCCCCCCCCCCGGGATGGGGGTTTCGCGCTCCGGATCGGAGCGCCGTGCGGGCCCTTCTGCGGGCGCCGGTGACAGAAACCCGGCCGGGCGGGTACGTAGACGCTCATGACACCTGAGCGTCCCGAACCGGCGATCGTGGACTCGGTCGTCCCCGGCCCGGTGGTTCCCGTCGTGCCGACCGCCACCTACCGGCTCCAGCTCCAGCCGCGGTTCCCCTTCCGGAGTGCCGAGGCGGCCGTGCCGTATCTGGCCTCGCTCGGCGTCTCCCACCTGCATCTGTCCCCCGTCCTTGAGGCCGTCCCCGGCTCGACGCACGGCTACGACGTGGTGGACCACGCGCGCGTACGGGCCGAACTGGGCGGTGAGGAGGGACTGCGCTCCCTGGCGCGCACCGCGCGGGAGCACGGCCTCGGCCTCGTCGTGGACATCGTGCCGAACCACATGGCGATGGCCCCGCGTCACAACCACGCCCTGTGGGAGGTGCTGCGGGAGGGCCCCGAGTCGCCGTACGCGCGCTGGTTCGACATCGACTGGGACGCCCAGGACGGCCGGCTCCTGCTGCCGGTGCTCGGGGACCGGCTCGGTGCCGAGATCGGCCACCTGAAGGTCGACGGCGACATACTGCGCTACTACGACCATGTGTTCCCGCTGCGCGAGGGCACCGAGAAGCTGCCGATGCCCAGGCTCCTCGACGCCCAGTGGTACCGCCCGGTCTGGTGGCGGCTGGCCCGAACCGAGCTCAACTACCGGCGCTTCTTCAGCATCTCGGAACTCATCGGGGTGCGTGTCGAGGACCCTGAGGTGTTCGCGGCGACCCACGCGAAGATCCTGGAACTCCTCGACGACGGTGTGATCGAGGGACTGCGGATCGACCACCCGGACGGGCTGGCGGACCCGGACGCGTATCTGCGACGGCTGCACGCGGCGACCGGAGGCCGCTGGACGGTGGTCGAGAAGATCCTCGCGGACGGCGAGCCGCTGCCGCCCGCGTGGCCCGTGGCGGGCACCACCGGCTACGACGCCCTGCGGCACGTCGACGGTCTCTTCACGGACGCGGCGGGCGCGAGCCGGATCCTCGGCCGCTACCGGCGGTTCGCGGGGCCGCAGGCCGACCGGGGCGGCCACTGGGAGAGCACGGTGCGCCGGGCGGCCTACAAGGTGGTCACGTACGAACTGGCCACGGAGGTCGAGCGCCTCACGCGCGAGGTGAGCGCGCTGTGCGCCGCCTCCCCCGACCCCGCCCTGCGCGATCACGCCCCGTGGGCCCTGGGCGCCGCGCTGCGGGAGCTCCTGGTCCGGCTGGAGGTGTACCGGCCCTATCCGTCCACGGACGCGTCCCAGGTGGTCACCGAGCGGGCCGCCGCCGAGGCCAGGACGGCGTTCCGGGTGCCCGAGGAGGCGCATGCCGTGGACGTCGTACGGGATCTGGTGCTCGGGCGGGACGGGGACACGCCCGAGGCGGCCGGGTTCCGGGCCCGGTTCGCGCAGACCTCGTCGGCGCTGCGGGCCAAGTCCGTGGAGGACACGGCGTTCTACCGCTATGTGCCGCTGCTGTCCGCGAACGAGGTGGGCGGCGACCCGGGCAGCCCCGCGGTGTCCCCGGAGGACTTCCACGCGTACTGCGCGCGCGTGCAGCGCGACTGGCCCGCGACCGGAACCGTCCTGTCGACCCACGACACGAAACGCAGCGCGGACGTGCGCGCCGCCGTCTCGGTCCTCACCCAGTGCCCCGAAGCCTGGTCCGACGTCCTGGCGGAGGTGACCGGCGAGGGGCCGGGGACGCCCGACCTCCAGGTGGCGTGGGCCGCCTGGCAGACGGTGTTCGGCCTCGGCCCGGCCGGCGGCGAGGACGGGGGCGAGCCGGAGGACGGGGGCGAGGCCTACACGGAGCGGGTCCGGGGCGCCCTGATGAAGCACGTCAGGGAGGCCGGGACGCGCACCGCCTGGACCGAGCGGGATCCCGCGTACGAGGACGCGGTGGCGGCGTTCGTCGCCGAGGGGCCGTGCGGGCCCCCTGGACGGCGCGTGGCCGCCCTGCGGGCCTCCCTGGCGCCGCACGTCCGGGCGAACGTCCTCGGGGCCGCCCTGGTCCATCTGACGATGCCCGGGGTGCCCGACGTGTACCAGGGCACCGAGGACGAGTACCGGGCCCTGGTGGACCCGGACAACCGGGGGACGTTCGCGCCGCGCGACCTGTCCGCCGAGAAGGTGGCGCTCACGGCCGCCGCGCTGCGGCTGCGCGCCCGGCGGCCCGGAGTCTTCGGCGGCTCGGCGACGTACGCGCCGCTGCCGGCCGAGGGTTCCGGAGCCGATCACTGTGTGGCGTTCGTGCGGTCGGGAGAGGTGATCACGGCCGTCACCCGGCTGTCGCTGGGGCTGGCCGAGGCCGGCGGCTGGCGCGACACCGGTCTGCCGCTCCCCGCCGGGCGGTGGGCCGATGTGCTCTCCCCGGACTCGCCGGAGCGGGAGTTCACGGGGCACGCGCGCGTGGCGGACCTCTTCGGGAGGTCGCCCGTCGTGCTGCTGGAGCGCGTCAGCGCGGACACACCGGCAGGGTCCGGGGCGACCGGCTGATCAGACCCTCGGGGCGCGGCCGGGGTCCCGGGGCCCTGCGGAGGTCCGGCAGGACGGCGAGCAGGGCGCGCAGACCGTGCTCCGCCGTCAGCCGGGCCAGCGGGGCGCCCGGGCAGGAGTGCCGTCCCGGACCGTACGCCAGTTCGCCCGGGTCGGGGCGGAAGGCGTCGTAGCGGTCCGGGTCCGCGAACCGCGCCGGGTCGCGGCCCGCGGCGCCGAGCAGGCACGCCACGGTGGCGCCCTCGGGGATCGGGCCGATCGGTTCGAGCGCCCGGCGCGGCACGATCTGCAGCGGCGGATCGCGGCGCAGCGACTCGGCCCAGGCGCCGCCCGTCAGCTCGGGGCGGGCCCGGATCAGGTCCAACTGGCGTGGATGGTCGAGAAGGCTGGCGAGGAACGACGCGAGCGCGCGTGCGGTCGTCTCGCCGGCCGCGCCCAGCACCGTCCCGGCCACAGCCGTCACGGTCTCGTCCGGGAGGGGGCGTCCGCCGGGCCGGGCCGTGCACAGCGCGGACAGCAGGTCGTCGCCGGGGTGGGCACGGCGGCGGGCGATGTGGGGGCGCAGGTAGGCGTCGAGTCCGGGGAGGTGACCGCCGAGGTGGTCGAGTCCGGTACGGCACCAGGCGTGCACGCGCGCGGTGTCCTCGTACGGCAGCCCGAGCGCGGCGACGGCCGCGGCGGCGGGCAGCCACTGGCAGAACTCGGCTACCAGATCCGCCTCCTGACGGTACGCCAGACGGCGGGCGAGGACGTACGCGGTGCGCTCGACCCCCGCCGCGAGGGCGGCCGACGCGCGGTCCCCGAGCGCCGAGGACACGACGGCCCGGTACGCGCCGCGCGTGCCGTCCGCCCGGCGGGCCGGTGCGGGTCCGGGCTCGGGTGCCACGAGCCGCGGGTCCGCGAGCGCGGCCCGGACATCGGCGTACCTGCTGATCAGCCAGGCGCCGAACGGCTCGTCGTACACCAGGGGAAAGCGTCCGCGCAGGGTGCGGTACAGCGGGTGGGGATCACGCTCGACGCCCGGATCGAGCAGGCTCGGGGTCGCGGTCACCCGCGCGGACGGCACACACGGCGGCACGTACGGCGGCGTGTACGGCGCGCCTGACGAACGACGCGGCGGCGCGAACGGGGTCGCCGACGAAGGACACCCCGGTACGGGGGTCGGCGCCGGGCTCGCGAGCAGCGGGAACGGCGCGCCCGCGTCGGGCGGGGAAGGGTGCGAGCCCGTGACGGGCGGGGACAGCTCACCCACGACCGGCGGGGGCGGCCCACCCGTGACGGGCGGCGGGCTCACGGGAGGCGGGGGCGGCTCCCGCATGGCCGACGGCGACGGCCAAGAGCCCGCGACGCGCGGCGGGCTCACGAGGGGCGGGGGCCGCTCGCCCAAGGCCGGCGGGAACGGGCAGGGGTCCGCGGCGCCCGGGAACGACTCACCCACGGCCGACTTGGGCGGGTGCGAGACCGCGGCCGGTGGCGGCGGGTGCGAGACCGCGGCCGGTGGGGGCGGCCCGCCCGTGACGGGCGGGGACGGGCGGGGGTCCGCGGCGCCCGGGGACGGTTCGCCGGTGGCAGGCAGAGGAGGTGGCGGGCCCGTGACCGGTGGGCCCGCCGGTATCGCCGTCGGGCCGCCTTCGCCGGGAAGGCCGTGAGGACACAGCACCGCGGGCCACCACCTCGGATCTGCGCGCCGGACCCGCGCGCGGTTGTTCCGAGTCGACCACCGCCCGCCCGGGACCGCAGTTCCCGTACACCCGTACGGGTGAATCGTGTACATCGCCCCGGCGCGCCCGCCCAAGGCACGCGCCTACGCCGGTCCCCCTCCCGAGCGCCCGTTCCGGCACACCCGCCCCGGTTATCCGCAGGCCTGCGCGACGCGGTCCGATCCGGAAGGGAAGGCTCGCGCACCCGCCACCGCCGAGGGCGGCGGAAAATGCCGCCCGGCGCCCCTCGGAGCCGCCCCGTCGCGTCCTTGACAGTTCCCCGAGACCGTGGAGTACTGCCAAAAGCGACGCAGGGCGGACAAGTCGGGGGTGAGTCACCTGCCGGAGTTGCGCTACCCCAGTGTGACCGAAATCGTCTCGTCCGCCGGGGCGTTGGCGGCCCACCGGCCCGACCTGTGCGTTCTCAGACAAGTGGGCGCCTCCCGTGCGGGCAGGCCCCTCCACCTGCTGTCCGTCGGCCACGCCCGGCGCGCGGTCCTCGTCGTGGCCGGGGCCCACGCCAACGAACCCACGGGTGGTTCGACGCTGCTGTCGTTGGCCGAACGCGCGCTGCAACAGCGGGAGTTGAGAAGAGACACCTCCTGGCACTTTCTGCTCTGCGCGGACCCCGACGGGGCGAGCCTCCATGTGACGCCCGCGCCGCGGACCCTGCTCGAGTACCACCTGGGCTTCTTCCGGCCGGCCGGACCCGAGCAGCCGGAGTGGTCGCCCTCCGTGCTGCCGCCCGACCGGCTGCCGCCGGAGACCCGCGCGCTGACCCGGGTCATCGACGAAGTGCGGCCCTACCTCCAGGTGACGCTGCACGGGACCGATCTGGGCGGCAGCTGGGTGCAGTTGACCAAGGACATCCCGGGCCTCGCGGAGCCCTTCGCCAAGTCCGCGGCGGAGCTGCGCATCCCGGTCGAGACGGCCGCGTCGGACGCCGCGGGCTGGCCCGCCTCCGGGCCGGGAGTGCATGTGATGCCGGCGCCCGGCTCGGACACGGCGTACCCGAGCATGCCGGACGACGCCCGGCACAGCACCTGGTACCACGCCCACCGGTACGGCGGTCTGACGGCCGTCGTGGAAGTACCCATGTGGGCAAGCGACTTGGTGGACGATCCGGCGCCGCACCCCGCCCCCGCGGCGGCGATGCGACGCCTGGCCCACCGGCTGCGGACCGACGCGGACCAGGTGGAGGCGGTGCTCGGGCGGGCCCTGCCGCGGCTGCGGGGACCCGACGGGCCCCTGCTGCGGGCCGCGAAGTGGGCGCTGGAACTGGTGCCGGGCCTCGCCGCGGACTGGTCGCAGCCGCCCCCGGTGGACGCGACGATGGCGTACGTGGGCAGTGTCGACGCGTTCGGGCGGCGGATCCCGTTGCGGGCCGCCTCGATGCTGCTGCGCGTCCTCCAGGAGGCCGACGACCGCGAGGCACCCCGGCTCGAACAGCTCGTCGCCGACTGGAGCGACGCCTTCGCCGAGCGCTTCCGCGCGCGCTGGGTGCCGCTGGAGAACCAGGTCGAGCACCAGGCCCGTACGGCGGTGGCGGCCGCCCGTCACGCGCGCGACAGCGCGGCCTGACTCAGCTCGACAGGTCGAACACCGCGCCCGTCTCGGCCCCCATGACGCAGGAGTTCGAGAACGCGTGCGTGTAGTCGATCCGGCGGCCGCCCCATTCGCCGTACGCCGTCGCGGTCACCGGCGCGTAGAGCATCGGGCACATGGCACCGGACCTGCGCGGGATACGGCCGATGTCGCCCCCGGCGGCGGCGAGTTGACGGCAGGCCCGCGCCGCGTGGGCGTGGCCCCGGGGTGGGTCGCAGAGCAGCAGGACACCGAGGACGCCGTCGGTGTGTGCCTCGCCGCGGGTCACGGCGAGGCGGAGCCAGTCGCCGGGCAGGGTGTGCCGGGGTGCCGCGTGGGCCGCCGGGGCCGCGCCCGCCACGAGGAGCGCGAGGGGGACGAGCAGGCCGGCGCGGATCGCTCGAAGGGTTTTCGTCATTCCCGGTGCATCGGCACCGTGGCCTGCGCGGTCCAGCCCGAGTCACCCGAACGGGAGCGCGCGTTCGCGCCGCGCCCGGCGAGTTCGAACGCGGAGAGCACCACGCGCGCCTGGTATTCGACCTGGCGTGCGACCGGTATCCAGCGCGCCCCGCAGCCGTCGCGGTAGTCGGCGCACCACGCGTCGATCAGCCGGTCGAGCTCGGGCAGCGCGTCGCACGGGTCCTGCCCGGAGGCGGTGACCAGTTGGTGCAGCAGCCCGGCCGTGCGCAGCGCGACCCGGCGCCCGGCGAGGCGCAGGGCGGTGAGACGGGCGGTGTCGAGCGGCGGCAGGGCACGCGTCCCGGCGTTCCGTACGTCGGGGTCCCAGGAGTCGGCGAGTCCGGGGCCGACCAGTAAATAGTCGTCGACGGGCGCGAGCAGACAGGTCATGTCGGGCGAGTCGCCGAGGCCGGGCCGTACCCGGGCCAGGATGCCTTGCAGGACCCCCGTGTCGTGCCGCAGCGTGCGGCTGACGGAGCGCAGCACCGCGTCGGGATCGGCGGGGCGCGCCGGGTCCTCGACGGCGCCGACACCCCACATGGGTGCCTCGACGATCGCGGTGACCGTGCCGTGCGGCTGCGGGTGGAACCAGGTGGAATCGACCGCGGCCTCCGTGATGGCGGCGGCCAGGTCTCCCCTGCGCGGTGGCGGGACGCGGTAGACGGCGGGGCCGAGCGTCGGCCAGTACAGGGTGTCGTACGGGCCGAGTTCGCGCGGGATGCCGAGGCGGGCCGCGCTGTGCGCGACGCGCTGGGCGAGGCCGGGCAGGTCGCGGGTCAGCTCGACGAAGGCGCCCCCGACGTCGACGCCGTGCAGGGAGCACTGGAGGAACGGCCTCAGCTCGTCCTGCAGGCCGAGCAGAACACGGGTCTCGGGCAGGACGGCGGCGTCCGCGCCCTCCGGCAGCCATTCGGGCTGTTCCAGGAAGCCGGGCCGGAAGAAGTGCCGGAAGTAGTGGCCGAGCGTGTAAGGGCCGCGGAGCCAGGCCTCGTTGCGGCGGGACCCGTCGGGGTCGAGGCAGAGCAGCAGGTTCCAGGTGGCGTCCGCGCCCTCGGTCAAGCGGGGGTCGGAGAGCGCCCGTTCGGCCAGCCGCAGGACGGTGGCGCCACCCACCGGTTCGTTGGCGTGCGGCCCGGCGACGACGAGAACCTGACGGCTGCCGTGTCCGACGGACAGGAGCAGCAGTGGTGTGCCCGCCCGGGAGGTGCCCACGCGGCGCAGCCGGGCGGCGTCGGGGCGCCGGGCGACGAGCGCGGCGGCGTGGACGCCGAGTTCGTCCACGGTCTGGTAACGGCGGAGTGGCGGCAGAGCACACCTCCACTCGTACGGCGCCGTCGATTCACAAGATGTGCACGATGTACGCACAGTCAGTCACGACTGAGGGGGTACGTCAACACCGCGGGACGCGACGGATGTTGCGGGGATCGACGGGTGAACCCCGGTCCGAGGTCCGGTCACCCGGCACCCGCGGACTCCTCGGGCACGCCGGGACCACTCGAGCACGCCGGCAATCATGGGCAGGCCGCGCGGCGCCGTGGCTCGGTCCGAGGCAGGGCGCGGCTCAGTCGGAGGCGAGGCGGAACATCATCCGGCCGAAGCCGATCTGGTCGCCGTCCCGCACGACGGACGCGCCGATGACGCGCCGTCCGTTGACGGTCGTGCCGTTGGTCGAGCCGAGGTCGCGCAGCACCCACACCCCGCCCTGCAGGCTCAGTTCGGCGTGCACGCGGGACACCGTCTCGTGGTTGAGGCGCAGTCCGCTGGCCGGGTCGCGGCCGATGCGCAGCGGGTAGGGGTTGACGGCGGCGGGGAGCTGCAGCTTGGGCAGCCGCTCGGCCTGCCACGCCCTGCGCAGCCGTACCGTGAAGCCGGAGACGGCTTCCACGGTGCCGAACACCATCTTCGACCAGCGGCGCCCGACGGGCACGTCGCCGGCGGGCAGGTCGGCGGTGAGCACGGCGAGTTCCTCGGACCGGCGGGCCGCGAGCGCCAGCTCCATGCGGCGGATGAACGTGTCGTGCGAGAGGCGGCCGAGAGCGGCGCCGTCACGGAGGGACTTGAGCGCCTGGTCGCGCTCCGCGTCGGACAGCCGCGCGGGGTACGGGTGGAACTCGAAGGACGACGTCACGTTCGTGATTGTCGGGCAGTAACGACGGGGTGTCCAGAAGACCCGGAAACGGCTGGTGGGGCCGAGTGCGGCCGTTCGCGCGACCGAACGGCGACGAACACGCGGCAAAAGGGTGGATCCTGAAGCGAATTGATCTCATGTGAAGCACCATGGACAGGCTGGATCACCGCGAGCTGACGAGGGGGAACGGACTGTGCGATTCGAGGTGTGGGCACCGCGGGCCGACCGGATGACACTCCACCACGCTGGTGTCACGTGCGCGTTGGACCGCGATCCCGGGCGGGCCGGATGGTGGACGGGCGAGGCGGACGCGCGGGAAGGCACGCGCTACGGGTTCGCGGTGGACGACGGTCCCGTCCTGCCCGATCCCCGCTCGCGCCGGCAGCCGGACGGCCCCGACGGACTGAGCGCCGTGGTCGACCAGGAGCGGTACGCGTGGCGTGCCGACTGGCCAGGACGCGCGCTGCCGGGCGCGGTCCTCTACGAGCTGCACGTGGGTACGTACACGCCCGAGGGCACGCTGGACGCGGCGGCGGACCGGCTCGGACATCTGGCGGAACTGGGCGTCACGCACGTCGAGTTGATGCCGCTGTGCCCGTTCCCCGGCCGACACGGCTGGGGGTACGAGGGTGTCTCCCTGTGGGCCGTGCACGAGCCGTACGGCGGCCCCGAGGCGCTGAAGCGCTTTGTCGACCGGGCGCACGAACTGGGCCTGGGAGTCGTCCTCGACGTCGTGCACAACCACCTCGGCCCGTCCGGCAACCACCTGCCCGCGTTCGGGCCCTACTTCACGGACACGCATCAGACGCCCTGGGGCTCGGCGGTGAACCTCGACGCGCCCGGCTCGGACGAGGTGCGCGCGTACCTCGTCGGCAGCGCGCTGGCCTGGCTGCGCGACTACCGGCTCGACGGACTGCGGCTGGACGCGGTGCACGCGCTGCGGGACACCCGTGCGCTGCACTTCCTGGAGGAGCTGTCGACGGCCGTGGACGCGCTGGCCGCGGATCTGGGCCGGCCGCTCTTCCTGATCGCCGAGTCGGATCTCAACGACCCGCGGCTCATCACCTCCCGTGAGGAGGGCGGTCTCGGACTGCACGCCCAGTGGAACGACGACTTCCACCACGCGCTGCACACCACGCTGACCGATGAGGCGCAGGGCTACTACGCGGACTTCGCGCAGGCCCCGCTCACGGCCCTGAGCAAGACGCTGACGTCGGGCTTCTTCCACAACGGCACGTACTCCAGCTTCCGCGGGCGGCATCACGGGCGGCCGCTCGACCGGGCGCGTGTCTCGGCGCAGCGGCTGCTCGGCTACGGGCAGACCCACGACCAGATCGGCAACCGCGCCCAGGGGGACCGGCTCTCGGCCTCCCTCTCCCCCGGGCTGCTGGCCTGCGCCGCCGCGCTGACGCTCACGGCGCCGTTCACGCCGATGCTCTTCATGGGCGAGGAGTGGGGCGCCGGGACGCCCTGGCAGTTCTTCACCGACCACACCGACCCCGAGCTCGCGGAGGCCGTACGGCGGGGCAGACGGCGGGAGTTCGCGGCGCACGGCTGGGCCGAGGAGGACGTGCCGGACCCGCAGGACCCGGCGACCCGGGACCGCTCCTGCCTCGACTGGTCGGAGCCCGAAACGGCCCACCACGCGCGCGTACTGGCCTGGTACCGCGAGCTGATCGCCCTGCGCCACCGCCAGGCCGACCTCTCGGACCCCGATCTCGCGGCGGTCAGGGTCGCCCACGATCCGCGGGCGCGCTGGCTGGCCCTGCGGCGCGGTGACGTCCGGATCGCCGTGAACCTCGCCAAGGACCCCGCGGCGATCCCCCTGGGCATCCGACGCGCGCGCGTCCTGGCGGCCTGGGATCCGGTCGAGGCGCCGGGCGCGGACGGGGTGCTGAACGTGCCGGGCGAGTCATGCGTGGTGCTGACCCAGGCGTAAGTCGCTCACCGGAACGGAGGGCCCTCGCCGGTGCGCGGAGGGCGCTCGGCCGTCCTCGGAGGACGGTCGCCCGCACGCGAAGGGGGACGGTCGCCCGCACGCGAAGGACAGCCGCGCGCCCCTACTGTGCCTCGTCCGGTCCGTCCCGCAGGTCCGTGACCCGCTCCAGCAGGATCGACTCCCAGGCGTGCCCCAACTGGGCCTCCAAGGGCTGTAGTCGGCCTTCGTAGCGGCCTCGCGAGTGGTCGGCGAGCCGGATGACGGTGTCGCAGCGGGAGAGCCACAGGCCGCGCAGGCAGGGGCGGGCGCCGTATCCGGCGAGGGTGGCGGCGCGTACGGCCGCGGGGGCGCCGACGGCGACGGCGAGCCCGGCGATGTCCTCGGCCGGATCGCCGATCACCGCGCGGGTCCAGTCGAGGACGCCCCGCACCCGCCCGTCGGGGCTGACCACGAGGTGTTCGCCCAGGAGGCCGTGGTGCACGAGGACCGGGGCGCCGGTCGTCGCGCCGAGCTGGACGGCGGCGGGCGCGGCGAGCTGGTCGAACCGCGCGGGGTCGAACTCCTCGGCGGGGAGCCGCGCGGCGGCTCGCACGGCGGCGGCCCGCAGGGCCTCCAGGGAGCGTGGCGGGGTGCGCGGCACCCCGAGCGTCTCGGCCTGGCGTACGGGGACCTCGCGCAGCCCGGTCAGCAGCCCCGCCAGGTCGGCCTCGCCGAGGGCGGAGACGGCCTGTTCCTCGCCGGAGACGCCGGGCAGCTTGGTGTCCAGCGTGTAGTTCAGTCCGCTCGCCCACTCGCCCCGCGCGACGCTCATGGGGACGGCGACCCCGACGTGCGGTCGGATCAGATCGCGCAGCCGCAGCTCACGGCGTTGCCGCAGGGAGGCCGCGCGGTCCCGGGCGAGCCGCAGCACATGGTGCCGGCCCACCCACCAGGTGGAGCGCCCGCCCTCCTCGGCGACGGGCCGCACCTCAGGACCCGGGCCCGGCGCGGCGTCGTCGGTGAGCAGGGAGAGGACCAGCCGGCGGACGGTCTCCGGGGTCGGTGTCGGGGTCGGTGGCTCGTTCATGGTCGCGCCCTTGTCGTCCGGGTGCGGGGGCGAAGCGGTTGCCGCGCGGTCGTTGGGCGCGCGTCAGTCGACGATCACCATCTCGCGGGTCGTGGTGTTGAGCCGGCGGCCGCCGTCCTCGGTCACCGTGACGATGTCCTCGATGCGGACGCCGAAGCGGCCGGGCAGATAGATGCCCGGCTCCACGGAGAAGCACATGCCGGGGACCAGGGGCTGTTCCTCGCCTTCGACCATGTACGGCGGTTCGTGGGTGGTGACGCCGATGCCGTGCCCGGTGCGGTGGATGAAGTACTCGCCGTACCCGGCGTCCTTGATGACGGCGCGCGCCGCGCGGTCGATGTCCTGGCAGGCGGCCCCGAGCCGCACGGCACGGAAGCCGGCCTCCTGGGCCTCACGCACGATGTCGTGCACCTTGCGTTCCTCGTCGTCCGGCTCGCCGACGTGGACGGTGCGGGAGGTGTCGGAGCCGTAGCCCTCCTTGAGGCCGCCGAAGTCCAGGACCACCATGTCGCCCTGCTCGATGACGCGTTCGTCGGCCTCGTGGTGCGGGTTGGCTCCGTTGGGGCCCGAGGCGACGATGGTGAAGTCGACCTGGGAGTGTCCGAACCGGCGCAGCAGGTCGGCGAGGTCGTGGGAGACCTCCGACTCGCTGCGGCTCGCGAAGCGGACCTTCCGGATCTCCTCGAACGCCTCGTCCGCGGCGGCTCCGGCGGCCGCGAGCCGTTCCAGTTCGGCCGCGTCCTTGACGGCCCTGAGCATCGGCAGGGCGTCGGTGAGCGCGGTGTAGCGGCTGTCGGGGAGCCGCTTCTGGAAGCCGAGCAGGTGCAGGGCCCAGCCGTTGTCGCTGATACCGAAGCGGCCGGCGCGGTCCAGGAGCGGCGTGGCCGCTGCGTAGGGGTCCGTGCCGTCGGTCCAGGGGTGGAGGGTCAGCGCTGGCGCGCCGGCCGACTTGGCCGCGTCGGGCGCCTCCAGGGTGGGCACCACGAGGGCCGGGTCCTGTCCCGCCCGCAGCACCAGCAGGGTGAGCCGCTCGGTCTCCACCGGGCGGTACCCGGTCAGCCACACCAGGTCGGGCCCGGGCGCGACCAGGACGCCGTCGAGCCCGGCGTCGGCGGCGGCCTCGGCGGCGCGCCGCATACGGGCCTCGTAGTCGTCGGCGGTGAAGGGCGCGGGTGTGGCGGCGGTCATCCATTCCTCCGTGTGTCCGGAGTTCCCCGGGGGGCTACGGCAGCATCCTGCCCTTCCGGTGGGGTGCGCGCGAGCCGGTCGCGCCCGCCCCTGGTCAGCTCTCCAGGGCGAGGCGGGCGCCCAGGAGCAGCAGGACGCCTCCGGAGACCTGCTCCAGGCGCCGGCGCACGCCCGTCCGGGACAGCACGGTCTTCATGCGGCCGACGAACCACACGTACAGGCTGTAGTACCCCACCTCGTAGACCGCCCAGAGCGCGGCGAGGCCGAGCATGGCGGGCAGGTGCGGTGTGCCCTCGGGCACGAACTGGGGCAGGAAGGACATCGCGAAGACGGCCGCCTTCGGGTTGGCGAGGTTGAGCAGCAGCCCGCCCTGGTAGGACGCCCAGCCGCTCTTCTCCGCGCCCTCCCAGCCGCCGTCACCGGTCCCCTTGGAGCGGCGCGCCTGCCACAGCGTCTGGACGCCGAAGCCGACGAGCACCACGGCACCGGCGATCCGCATCACGTCGTACGCCATCTCGGAGGCGGCGAGCAGCGCGGTGAGGCCGAACGCGGCGACGGCGCCCCACAGGAAGACACCCGTCTCGTTGCCGAGCACGGTCAGGAAACCGGACCGCCTGCTGCCGAGTGACCGTTTGATGATCAGCACGGTGCTCGGTCCGGGCGAGGCCGCGATCAGGGTGCAGGCGCCGAGGAAGGCGACGAGGGTGCTCAGCATGCGGCCATCGTGACGGGCCGCAGCCCGGTTGACCAGCCCCTTTTCCCTTGCGCCCGGCAGAACCGGGCGCCACGCCCACAGGCTCAGGTCTCCTCAGGTCACGATGCCCGGGACCGCGGACAGGTGCCGGCGGCTGCCGTTCGCGTGGCGCACGCGGAGGGTGACCTCCTTGCCCGGCCGCACGGCCGCCACCACGCGCGCGAGGTCGGCGGCCGAGGTGACGTCGGTCCCGCCGACGGCGAGCAGGACATCGCCGCGCACCAGGCCCGCGGTGTAGCCGGGACCGGGGATGTGCACGGCGACGATCAGCGCGCCCCCGCCGCCGGGGGCGTCGACCGCCTCGACCCCGAGGGTCCCGCGTGCGGATTGCCGTTCGGACTCCCCCGACGGGATCGGGCTGCCGCTGCCGGACTCCGTCGTGGAGCCACCGGGCCGCGTCACGCCGGGCAGTGTGGCTCCGGATGCCCCGGGCCGCGGCGCTCCGGAGCCATCGGAGGGTTCCCGTGCGGGCCCGGCCGCACCGGCATGCTTCTGGAGGTCCGCCAGTCTGCTCAGGCCGATCACGGTCGCGCCCACCGTGCCGAGCCCCACCCCGGACAGGACGAGGACCGACCCGACGAACAGACCGAACAGCAGGTTGACCAGCCGCCTGCCCCGGCGCCGCGAGGCGTGCGGGCGCGGGGTTCCGCCGGACGGACGGTCGCCGTCGGACATATGCGCGCCACCGCCCGGACGGTCGCCGCCGCCCGGATTCCGACCGGGCATCGGCTTGGGACGCAACGCGGTCTGTTCCATGAGTCGCCTCCGGCAGATGTTCTACGGACCGCCTTCGGCTCTTGCTCTACCCCTCGATCGGGCGCGCGACGATTCCCTAACGAGTGAGACTGTCGGCCCCGTTCGAGAGGCCGGTCGGCATACCCCGTGCGAGTGCGCCGTGCGGTGCGCGAGGAGATCCGATCCGCGCGCCGAAGGTGACCGTGCCCCCTCGAACTGCGGCTCGCCGCCGTGCTCGTGGGCCTGCGCGGCCCGCCCGAGGACCTTCCGCTGCTGTGCAAGGTCCGCGAGACGACGTACGACACCTGGTGCGGGCTGGGTGGCATGCCCGAACCGGGCGCGAGCGGCGAGGAGTCGCGGAAGTGTACGGGCTGGCACACGAGTTCATGGAGCTCGACGACACCTTCCGGACGCTGCCCACACAGCGCTCCAGAACACCGGTCAGGGCAAGGTCTCGGCGCTTCTGACGCCCTCCCGGCTGGAGCGGAAGGCGGGTCGGATCCGGTCGGCCGCGCGGACTTCGGCACGGCTGAGGAAAGCGCTCGCGGCAGGGTCGGGGACCGGGGCCGACGGGACCGCCGAGGCCCCCGACGCGACGCCGGCGCACTGGCGCGGCGCGAACCTCGGCGTTTTCGTCGTCGGCGAGCACCACGAGGTCGCCCGTGCCGCCGCGGCGGACCCCGGTCTCACGAAGGAGGCCCGCGAGGTCACCGAGGCCGCCGCGGCGCCCCTCTCGGAACTCTCCGAGGCGGCCCGCCGCGGCGTCCGGCGGTGACTCCACGACCCGTCGGAATCCGTCAGAGCGAGACGGGCTCCGCCCGCCAGGCGAACGGCAGCGCGGACGCCTGGTCCGGTACGAAGCCGTGGGCGCGCCGGGCCAGGTCCGCCGCGCCGTAACGGCGGCAGTCCTGATGCCACTTCAGGATTCCGGCGAGCCAGTTCTGCAGCTCCACCACATAGCCCCGCATGATCCCGCGCACCTCCTCCGAGAGCTTGAAGTCCTCGTACAGGATGGGTAGTTCATGGGCGGCGACATGCTGGAACTGCTCCATGCGCTGGGTCATCAGGTCGTGGATGATGCCGAGCGCGGCCGGATAGTCGCAGCCGAAGAAGTTCTGCACGACGAGGATGCCGTTGTGGACCTCTCCCTCGTACTCGATCTCCTTCTGGTACGAGAAGACGTCGTTCAGCAGCATCGCGTAGTCCATGGCCGCGTTCTCCAGGGACCGGACCGGGCCGCTGCGGTAGACCTCCGGCGGGACCTCGGGGCCATGACCGAGGCGGCACAGGTTCATGGTGAGTTCGGAGCCGAAGGTGGCCCGGCGCATCTCCAGGTAGTCGACCGGGTCCGGGATGCGGTTCTGGATCTGGTTGGACAGCTCCCACAGCCAGCTCTCCGTCATCACGTCCACCGCCGCGCGCAGGGTGCTCCGGGCGTCCGGGGTCATCTCCGCGGTCGTGCGCCGCCACAGGTCGATCAGGCCGCGTTCCATGCCGTTGACCGGGACGGGGACCTCCTCGCCGTCGAGGGGCATGCACGCGGAGAGGCGCGCGGTGGTCAGTTTGGCGGCGGCGAGGTCGCGGCGGTTGCCGAAGAGCAGCGGGTAGTAGTCGTCGCCGTAGGTTCCCCAGGCCAGCCACTGCGAGCTGAGGTCGAGGGCCTCCGGTGTCGCGTCGGGATGGATGCCCGCGGCGCAGAGCGGCAGGTCGTAGGCGATGAGCTTGTCCTCGTCCCAGACGCCCTCCTGGAGCATGCCCGTGGCGTGCATCCAGGTGACGAGTCGGTCCCGGGCGCCCGCGAGGTGCGGGCTGAGGGTGACCTCGAACGGCATGTGGAAGTCGGGGAGTCGAGAGGGTCCGACCTTCTGGAAGGGGACGTGCGTGTACGCGCGCAGCCGCTCCGCGCCGGCCGCGGAGAGCAGCGCCCCGACGTCCGCGGCGGACGTCCCGAACCCGCCCACGCCGAAGGGCCGCGCCTCCGCGACAGCGCCCTTGTTCATGTAGCGGCTGGAGCGCATGTGCCATTCGTGGCCGCCGGACTGCCAGTCCTGGAGTCCCTGCGTGTACGCGGCGACGGCACCGACCTCAGCGACGGTGAGCCCCTTCTCCACCGCCAGCGCGGGCACCTCGGTGAGCGCCGTGTGCTCGAACTGGTGGAGCCGTGAGGTGAGGATGTCGTTGACGGTCTCGGCGGCCTCCTGTGTCGTGCAGCCGAAGAACGTCTCCAGGACGAGGATCCCGTTGCTGAGTTCGCCCTCCTCCTCGACCTCGCGCTGGTAAGAAAAGAGGTCGTTGCGCAGGTGGACGCCGTCGGAGAACGTCTCCATCAGCACGCGCAGCGGCCTCGACTCGGCGACGGACGCGGGCACTTCGGCGGTCGCGTACTCGACGAGCCCCGCCGACCAGGGGGCGCCGCCCACCTTGCGGCGCATCTCGATGTACTCGACGGGGTTGGAGATCCGCCCTTCGTTGATGTTGGACAGCTCCCACATCGACTCGTTGAGCAGATGCTCGGTGGAGACGGCGAACCGCCTGCGCCACTCGGCGGACATCGAGGGCACGGTGCGCGCCCACAGGTCGGCGAGTCCCGCCTCGACGGGGTTCTCCGGCTCGGGTACGGGAGTCGACAGGTCGAGCGGCATGAAGAGGGGCAGCCGGTCCAGGTAGGCCTTGCCGCCGGCGCGGTCCTGGGTGCGCTTGAACGTCTCCAGGAAGTGGTCGTCGAAGAAGAACACCCACACGTACCAGTCGGTGATGAGGGAGAGGGCCGGTCCGTCGCAGTCGGGGTGGGTGTACGCGCACAACAGGCCGTAGTCGTGGGCGTCGAGGTCGGACTGCTCCCAGATGCCCGATCCCTCGAGCATGCCCATTCCGCGGGCCCACTCGACCGAGTGGGCCCGCGCCTCGTCCAGGTGCGGGTTCAGCCGGGCGGTGTACGGCATGTAGAAGTGCGGGAGTTCGAACGGCTGCGTCATGGCCGGGCCCTACCCATGGCCCCGCGCGGACATCCGCAGGCCAGGACATGATCACACCATCGCGTGAATCGGGGCGAAAGCCGCGCACGGTGGCCCCTTCGTCCGGTCGGGCCGTCGCGAACGCCACCTCGCGGCCCGGCCGGAGGAGCCCGGGGTGCCGGTCCGTCAGGCCCTCGCCTGGATCAGCGCGTGGGTGCCGCCGGTGCGCCAGCGGTGGCCCTCGGCGGCGTCGAGGGCCACCTCGACGGTGGGGGTGAGTCCGACGACGACATCCGACTTGAGGGTCCGCAGCGCCGCCACCGAACCGGGGAAGCGGTCGGTGGCGACCGCGAAGGGGGTGGTGGCGGGGTAGAGCCGGTCGCCGATGAGACGGCGGTAGTTCAGGTCCCCCTTCAGAAGGGTCACGTCGGCCGCGGCGAACTCCTGGCGGAGGTCGTCGGGCAGGTCGGCGTACGGCAGCGGGGCGCAGGCGAAGGGGTGGGCCCGGATGGTGAGGCGGCCCTCGGACAGGGCCGCCCAGAGGCGGTTCCCGGCCTCGCCGGCCGCTCCCTTCGCGGCGGTCAGACGGCGCAGGGCGTCGAGCACGTCGGCCGTCGTGGCGTCGGAGACGTAGTACGGGTACGGCTTCACGTGCAGGGCGGTCCGCTCGACCCGGCCGTGCCGGAGCAGATGGTCGGCGAGGAGCAGGTCGGGGATGAGTTCCCGGCCCGCGTTGTCCGCGACGAGACAGAGGGTGCCGCCGGCGAACAGCGATCGCAGTACTTCTCCGTCGTTCGCCACGAGCTGGGACTCGGCCGCCGTCCCGCCCTCGGCGCGGGCCAGCCTGAACCCGAGGTCCGCGCGGTTGCCCCACAGGGAGCCGAGCAGCAGCGCCTCCTCCCGCTCCTCGACCGGCTGCCGCGCGAGGTCGTCCAGCGCGGCGAGTTCCTCGTCGGTCTCCGGGGTGTCCAGTTCGGCGAGCTTGAAGGGACGGAAGGGGTCGATGCCCTGCCATGGGCCGGGCGTGAAGTAGCCGACTGCTTGCAGGAGTTGACGGTAGAAATAGCTCTCGGACCAGAGGAAGGGCACGTCGAACCAGGACCGGCCGTAGTGCTCCCGGCCGCCCCAGGCGTCCCACTGCCCGCGGTCCGTGGCCGACGCCGTGAGCGGTTCGACGACCCCCTCGGTGCAGTTCCGGAGCAGGGCGTCGAGCGCGTGGCGCTGTTCGGGGCCGTACGGGAAGGCGTCCCGCACCTTCCCGATGAGCGCGGGATGCCGCTGGGCCAGCACGCTCCAGGGGAACGAACCCCGCACCGAGCTCACGACCACCGGAGCGTCGTCGGGATCGGCGGCGGACCGGGCGACTGCGGCGGGATCAGGCATGCGGCTCACCGTACCGGCTGAGCAGAAGGGGCCGTCCGACGCGCTGCGCGCCGGGCGGCCCCTCCCCCCGTAGAGCCCAGCGGTCCGCCTAGGTCGGTCGGCTTCGAGCTGTCGACCGCCTCGGTGTCCTGCGCGGCCCTGTCCTGGACAGGGGGTGCGCAGCCGCCGTCGGCGGTCGCGCTGAACGATAGGCAGGCCGCGCGCGGGAGGGATAGCGGGAAAACCCTCGATCCGGCCGCCGTCCGGCCCTTGCCCGCCCACGGTTCGACGCGGTGGTCCGGTTTCGCGCGGAATGCGGATCTGAACACACGGCGCTCCGGCCCCGTATCTCACCATGCCCCGTGCGAGGCGTGCGTCCCGGCCGCGCACGGCGGCACGCCGCTTCGCCCACGCATCGAGGAGACCTTCCGGATGACCGCCTACCGCACCGCCACCGCGGCCGCTGTCGCCCTGGCGGCTCCGCTGCTGCTCACGACGTGGGCCGCCGGGACAGCGTCGGCGCACGGCGCGCCGACGTCCCCGGTCAGCCGGGTGTACGCGTGCTCGCCCGAGGGCGGTCTGAGCGGGACGGCGGCCTGCCGGGCGGCGATCGCCGCGAACGGCTCGCCGTTCACCGCGTGGGACAACCTGCGGGTGGCCGGCGTCAACGGCCGGGACCGCTCGGTGATCCCGGACGGGAAGCTGTGCAGCGGGGGCCTGCCCGCCTACAAGGGCCTCGACCTGGCCCGCGCCGACTTTCCGTCGACGCGTCTGACGCCCGGCGCGGCCCTCACGCTCAAGTACAGTTCGACGATCCCGCACACGGGGACCTTCAAGCTCTTTCTGACCAAGCAGGGTTACAGCGCGACGCGCCCCCTGAAGTGGTCCGACCTGCCGGAGAAGCCGTTCGCCACGGCCACCGACCCGGCACTGGTCGACGGTGCCTACCGCATCAAGGGCACGCTGCCGTCCGACCGCACCGGCCGCCAGATGCTGTTCACGATCTGGCAGAACTCCAGCACGACGGACACGTACTACTCGTGCTCGGACGTGGTGTTCTCCGGCGGGAGCGGGGCGTCGAAGTCGACCGGCAGCGCCGGGACTTCGGGGAGCGGTGCGAGTGGCAAGAGCGCCAAGGAATCCCCCAAGGCGACGCGGTCGGCGAGCGCGACGCCCAGCCCCTCGGCGGCGTCACCGACCGCCGGCTCGCCTTCGCCCGAGGCCAGTTCACCGGCCGCGAAGGCGGGCACCGATCATCTGGCGCCCGCCGCCGACAGCACCTCGGGCGGCGGCGGCCCCGCCCTCCCCCTGGTCGCCGGGGGAGCGGCGGCGGCGCTGCTGCTCACCGCCGGCGCCGCTTTCGCGCTGCGACGCCGGCGCTGAATCCGGGCCCGGTGGGCGTCAGTTGACGTAGACCACCGGGCTGTCCGTCTGGCTGGTGTCGTTCACGGGGGCGTACTTCGCGGTGAAGTAGCCGCTGCTGAAGCACAGGGACGAGCCGGAGAACTTGGTGAACTGCTGGTTGGTGAAGGTGATGCCGGTGTCGGTGTTGCTCGCCGTGCCGGTCAGGCTCGCCGCGCGGTAGACACACGTCAGCGTGCCGAGCAGGGAACGCAGCTTGACCGTGGTCTGGATGCTGGAACCGGCGGCCGGGGTGACCGTGACGCTTCCGTCGGAGCCCACCGCGGTGCTGTACGGCAGGTTGTCGACCGTGATGCTGGTGACGCCGAGGACACCGACGACGTTGCTGCTGCACGAGCTGCTGTCGAAGGTCTGCCCGGTGACCGACTCGGTGGCCGTGCCGGGGGCCGCCGGGTTGTCGACGGCGGACGCGGTGAAGGTCGACGCGGAACACGAGACGCCGCTCGTGCCGGTGGCGCTGGAATAGAGCGTGGCCTTGGTGCCGCTCGCCAGCGAGGCGACGAGGACGTCGCCGACGGCGACGGGGGTTCCGGCGGTGCTGCCGGTGGTGAGCACCGGGACGTCGTCCGCGGAGGCGGGGACGGCGGCGGACGCCGACAGGGCCGCGACGACGCCGACGAGGGCGAGCAGGGAACGAGTACGCATGGGGGGTGCCTCTTCTCCGATGGGGGTGTGGGTGCCTGACCGCGCCGGGGCGCGGGGGTGCGGGTCGAGAAGGTGGCGCGGGTGTGCGGGGTGGAACAGCCCACGCGCGACGGCGGGTTGAGACACCGGTGCGCGTGTGCGGGAGGGGTGCGAGGAGAGACCGCCGCCGGTCCGTGACGCCTTCTCCGTACGCCACGGGCCGACGGCGACAGCCGGGCGACCGGTACGGCCCTCGGGGGGAAGGCGACCGCGCCGGTGCCACGGGAACGGGGAACGGCCGAGGGGGCGCGCCGTTTCGGCGTACGCGCCAGGGCCGCTCCGGAACACGCCATGACCGCCCCGCGCAGAACGGGGTCCGGGAGGTGACGGGCGCGTCGACCGACGGATCCGGCGCCACGGATCCGGGGAAACAGGGAGAGTTGTAGACCTGATGGATGGTCAACGTCAAGGCGCAGTAGGGAAGTTGAAGGTCAGCACGGCTCTTTCGTCGACGTGCGTTCACAGGTGTGGCACAACCGGCACGGTTTTGCCACACGTACCTTGACCCATGCATGTAACCCCCGGTAACTTCCTCGACGGCTACTGCTGCGTAACGAGAAAGCCCTTGCAACCGCCGGGAGGCGCGAGGAGGCGTGCGCCGCAGCCGCTGTCCGCGCCAGGACAACGTGCCACTGGAGCCCGACCCGCACAGAAACCCGCATCGAACGTGCCCAGGGAGCAGACATGGCCTCGTCCCCGGACGCCACGGCGTCCAACGGTTCCACGCCCGAGACCCCGGAAAGCGGTTCAGCCGCCGACGGGCAGGACAGACGCGGGCGGGTCCGTCTGCGCCGCGCCGCCGTGATGGCGTTGCCGGCCACCGCGGTCGCCGCGGGGCTGATGATCCTCACGGCCCAGGGCGCCCTCGGCGTCCAGTTCGCCATCTCCGGCATGCCGTTCACGGTCACCGCGACCGAACTGAACGGCACCGGCTTCGAGCAGTTCGGTGGCCTCGACAACATGGCGGAGGACAGCCCGAACGCCGGCGACACCGGCGGCCAGGTCCTCATCATCACCTCGGCGATCAAGAACGCCACCCTCGATCACCTGTGCCAGAGCGTCGACCTGGGCGGCACGAACCTGCTCATCACGGCGGGCAGCGGGGCGAACAAGGTGCAGGCGAGCAACCTGACCACCGACTCCACGGAACTGTCCGGCGACGCCTCCTTCGACAACATCGAGATCGGCAACGACGCCAGCACCCTCGACAAGGCCGGAGTCCAGGGACCCAAGGGCGTGTTCAGCCAGCAGGCCGACACCGTGCGCATCGCGAACCTGCGCCAGACCAACTACGCGACGACGGCGGCGGTGTTCAAGCTCCCCGGCCTCAGGCTCCGCTTCAGCGACCAGGGTTGCTGATGAGCGCCGACGCGCGGACGGACGGCTCCCGTGACCTGCGGGCCGCGTTCCGGCAGTGGCGTGCGCACCGCCCCTTCTGGGGCGGGCTGCTGCTCGCCCTGGGGGGCGCGGAGATCCTCCTCACCGAGAAGGCGTCGCTGAAGGTCGTCCTGCACATCGGGATGCAGGGCCTGGCCGGCTATCTGCTCCCCGCCGTGATGCTGCTGTGCGGCCTGCTGATCCTCTTCAACCCGGCCCAGCGCCTGTTCTACTCCCTGCTGGGCATCCTGCTGTCCCTGGGCACCTGGCTCACGTCCAACCTCGGCGGCTTCTTCGTCGGTCTGCTCCTCGGAGCCGTCGGCAGCTGCCTCACCTTCGGCTGGCTCCCCGACCAGAAGCCGCGCAGGCGGCTGCTGCGTCGCGAGCACGCCTGAGGCGGGCGGCGCCGCACGGAACCGGGCCCCTCACCGACTTGCCTGTACGCGCAGGGAAGTTGGCACCGTACGCATCCGGCGCCGGGCGTATCTCGATGGACGCGTGTCGTCGCGTAGCGTGACGCGGCGTACGCCGAATCGGGGTTCGACTGCCGGGAGGCTCCTGATGGGAAATCCACGTCCTTTAGTGATCGACGCGACCGGACGCGACATCCACGGAGAGGCCGCCCGGATCCGCGAGAGCGGACCGCTGGCCCGGGTGGAGCTTCCCGGTGGCGTTCAGGCCTGGGCGGTGAGCGGTCCCGAGCTGCTGAAGCGGCTGCTCACCGATCCCCGGGTGTCCAAGGACGCCCGGCAGCACTGGCCCCTGCTCGCGAGCGGCGAGATCACTTCTGAGTGGCCGCTGTTCACCTGGGTGGCCGTGCGGAACATGTTCACCGCGTACGGCGGTGAACACAGACGTCTGCGCGCCCTGGTCTCCAAGGCGTTCACCGCCCGCCGCACGGCCGCGCTCCAGCCGCGCGTCGAGGAGATCACCCGGCAGCTCCTTGACCGCGTGGAGGAGGCCGGGCGCGGCTTCCAGGTCGTCGACCTGCGTGAGGAATTCTGCTACCCGCTGCCGATCCAGGTCATCAGCGAGCTGTTCGGACTGCCCGAGGAGCGGGGCCCCGAACTGCGGAAGCTCGTCGACCGCATCTTCGACACCTCCGCCGATCCGGGCGAAATGACGGCCGCCTACGAGCAGTTGTACGTCGTTCTGACCGAACTCGTCGCCGAAAAGCGGGAGTCACCCGGTGACGATCTGACCTCCGGGCTCATCGCGGCCCGCGACGACCAGAACGGCACGGCGCTCAGCGAACAGGAACTGCTTGACACCCTGGTGCTCATGGTCAGCGCCGGTCACGAGACGACGGTCAACCTCATCGACAACGCCGTGCACGCCCTGCTCACCCGTCCCGGACAGCTCGCGCACGTCCGGGAGGGCCGCGCCGGCTGGGACGACGTGGTCGAGGAGACCCTGCGCGCGGACGCGCCGGTCGCGAGCCTGCCGCTGCGGTACGCCGTGGAGGACATCGCCCTCGCCGAACTCGGCGGCCCCGCGGGGACGGTGATCGCCAAGGGCGAGGCGATCCTCGCGGCGTACGCCGCCGCCGGGCGTGATCCCGAACGCCACGGGAAGGACGCCGATCAGTTCGACGTCACCCGCCCCGACAAGGAGCACCTCGCCTTCGGCCACGGTGTGCACCGCTGCCTGGGGGCTCCGCTGGGCCGCCTGGAGGCCCGGATCGCGCTCCCGGCCCTGTTCGACCGCTTCCCGGGCCTGCGGCTCGCGGTCCCGGAGGAGGAGTTGCGTCCGGTGGACTCCTTCATCTCCAACGGCCACCGCACCCTTCCGGTCCGTATTTCCTAGCGTCGGCGGTTCCAGGTCACTCCCCGCGCCACCAGGCCGCCGACCGCGCCCAGCGGCTCCTCGGGCGGTCGGGGGCGGGGGCCCCGGGCTCCGCGGCGGGCGCCGGGAAGTCCACCGCCGACGTCCGCCGGCCGCCCCCGAGCCGTCCGTCCTCGGACGGTCCGTTCCCGGATCGTCCGAGGTCCGGGGCGGCCGGAGCGGGCGGGAAGCATACCGGCAGGGCGGCGAGCGCGCGGTGGAACGGGCCGGGGCGCCACCGCAACTCCTCGACGGGAAGCGTCAGTTCGAGGTCCGGGATCCGGTCGAGGAGCTTCTCGACCGCGACGGCCGCGATCAACCGGGCCGGACCCTTCGCGGGACAGGTGTGCGGGCCCGCGCTCCACGCCAAGTGGGCTCGGTTTCCCGTCCGTTGACTACTCGTGAGGGCAGGATCGGTGTTCGCGGCGGCGAGGCTCACCACCAGCGGATCACCCGCGCGCAGCAGCGTGCCCTCGTACACGACGTCGTGCCGCGGGTAGTGCACGGCGTAGTTGGCGATCGGCGGGTCGGTCCAGAGCACCTCGTCGAGGGCGTCCTCGACCGGCAGGGTGCCGCCGGACAGGTCGCCCGCGAAGCGGTCGTCGGACAGCAGCAGACGCAGACTGTTCGCGATCAGGTTCTGCTGCGGTTCGGTGCCGGCGCCCATCAGTACGGCGAGGGTGTGGATCATCTCCTCGTCGGTCAGCGCGGCCGGGTGTTCCATCAGCCAGGACGTCATGTCCGGCGCGGGCCGCCGCCGCTTCAGCTCGACCAGGTCGAGCAGAGTGGTGGTGAGCAGCTCGTTCGCCTTCTCGGCGTCCACCCCGTCGAACATCCCGGACATGCCCTCGACCAGCCGGACGCCGTGGCCGGCGGGGCAGCCGAAGAGATGGTTGAAGACGAGCAGCGGCAGGACCTGGGCGTATTCGCCGAGCAGATCCGCCGTGCCGATCGGCGCGAACCGGTCGATGAGCGTGTCGGCGCTGCGCTCGGCATACTCGCGCAGGGTGCTGGACTCGACGCGGGCGAGCGTGTCGGTGATCGCGCCGCGCAGCCGGCTGTGCTCCTCGCCGTCGGTGAACAGGGCGTTGGGCCGGTACATCATCATCGGGACGACGGGGCTGTCCATCGGGACGGTGCCGTCGGCCAGGTCCTTCCAGCGCCGCGGGTCCTTGGAGAAGGTCTCCGCGCCGCGCAGGACGTGCAGGGCGGCGTCGTACCCGGTGACCAGGGTGGCCCGGACACCGGGCGCGAGTTCGACGGGCGCGGTCGGCCCGGCCTGCCGCAGCCGCCCGTAGACCGCCGCGGGACCAGCCGCGAACTCCGGCCCGTGCAGGGACTGGTGAGCCGGGCAACCGCGGGGCGGTACGGCGTTCACGCATGCTCCAGTTCGCCGGTGCGGGCCAGCAGATGGGCGACGAGGGCGATCAGTGTCTCGGTGGCGGAGATCCGGTCGCGGGCGTCGCAACGCAGCAGCGGGGTGGAGGGCAGCAGGTCGAGGGCGTCGCGCACCTCGGCGAGACCGTGCTCCGGCCCGTCGTCGAAGTCGTTCAGGGCGACGGCGTACGGGAGCCCCGACTCCTCCAGTAAACCCATGACTTCGAAGGACTGGTCGAGGCGCCGGGTGTCGGCGAGAACGAGTGCGCCGAGCGCTCCGCGCGTCAGGTCCTGCCAGAGCCCGGTGAAACGCCGCTGCCCCGGGGCGCCGAACAGGTAGAGAACCAGGGTGTCGTTGAGGGTGACGCGGCCGAAGTCGAGGGCGACCGTGGTGGTGGTCTTGTCCCGCGCACCCGCCAAGTCGTCGACGAGCGCGCCGGCTCGGGTCATGACCTCTTCGGTGCGCAGCGGCCGTATCTCGGACAGCGCGCCGACGAAGGTGGTCTTGCCGACCGCGAAGTGGCCCACGACCAGCAGCTTCACGGCGCTCTGCACGCCCTCGGGCAGGTACCTGGTCTCAGAGGCGGGAGCGGAGTCCATCGAGCACCTCCTGGAGGATGCGGGTGTCGGACGGCGGCCCGGCGGAGGGGATCGGCGCGCGCGTGACCAGGTGACCGGTGTCCATCAGGTCGGCGACCAGCACCTTGGTGACGCTGACGGGGAGTTCCAGATGCGCTGCCACCTCGGCCAGCGACAGCGCCCCGGGCCGGCACAGCTCGATCAGCCGCCGCTTCTCGGGGCTCAGTCCGACGCGCGGCGGGCCGACGGCGGCGATCAGCAGCGTGACGAGGTCGAGGGTGTTGCGCGACGGATGCGAGCGACCGTCCGTGACGACGTACGACCGGACCAGCCGCTCCCCGGGACGACGTCCGGGCGGCGTCATGCCGGACTGCCGGTGTCCTGCCGGGCCGGGCTGGTCAGCTCCTTGCCGAGCCGGTCGACCATCTTGTGCATGCGGTAGGTGACCGCCTCCATGTCGACGTCCTCGGTCGTGGACACCGCGAGGTGGGTGCCCTCGCCCGCGGCGACGAGGAAGACGTACCCGTGCGCGAACTCGATCAGGGTCTGCCGCCATGGTGTGTCCGGGCTGCCGCAGAACTCGGCGGTGCTGCGGCTGATCGACTGCACGCCGGACAGGCCCGCGGCCAGCCGCTCGGCGTCGTCCCGGCCGATGTCCGCGGAATGGGCGCGGAGCATGCCGTCGGCGGACAGCAGGATCGCGTGCCGAGCTTCCGGCACCTTCAGCACCTCGTCGAGCATCCACCCCAGCTCGTTGGTCATGGGCGCGGTCATCCCTGTGTGCTCCCTTCGATCGAGTGGGGTGTTCCGTACGACGTCACGGGCGCGCCCGTGGACATCGCGGGGGTGCCTGCCGTCGCCGCGAGGACATCCGCCGCCATCACAGAGGCATCCGTCGACGTCACCGGAGCGTGCGTCGACCTCACCGTGGCCTGCGTAGGCGGCACGGGGGCCGGCGCGGGCGGCACGGGGGAATTCGTCGGCGTCACCCGAGCGTGCGTCGGCATCACCAGGGCGTCCGCCTGCGTCGCTGGGGCACCCGTGGACGACAGCGGGGTGTCCGACGGCGCGGAGGCTTCCGGGGTTCCGGGGGCGTCGGGCGGTTGCGGGGCCGCCGGGGTGCCGGTGGTGTCCCGCTCCGCGCGGCCGAAGCGGGTGCCGCGGGCGAACGCGCCCATGCGCCGGGCGTTCTCCTCGGCCGACCGCGCGCTGACGTCCTCGGTGGGCAGGGCGGCAGGCACGGCGGCGGGCCGCTCGGCGGCGGGCGCCTGCTCCGGGCCGCGGCGCCGCCGCTTCGGCAGGCCACCGGCCGTCGTCGTCTCGACGGGCGCGGCCGCCCGACGCGTGGGACGCAGCGGCGCCCGGGAAGCCGCCCCCGGACCCACCGGCCGCCCTGCCGTCCGCGAGGGCTCCGCCCGCGGCGGCACCTCCACCTCCGGGGCCAGATGCGTGAGCAGCGTCGACGGCAGGAACACCACGGCGCGGACACCGCCGTACGGGGACCGCGTGTCCACCGAGACGCTGAAGCCGTACCGTGCGGCGAGCACGCCGATGACGGCGAAGCCGAACTGCGGCGGATCGTCGAGCCGGGTCACGTCCACCGGGTCGCGGCCGGTCAGCAGCGCGGCGGCCCGCCCGGTCGCCTGGCCGTCCATACCGACACCGGCGTCGTCGATGACCACGCAGGCGCCGTTGTGCGCCGGCTGGACGGTGACCTCGACGGTGGTGTCGGGCTGCGAGTGGCGTGCCGCGTTGTCCAGCAGCTCGGCGACGGCGAGGACCACCGGTTCGACCGAGCGGCTCTCGACGGCGATGTCGACCTGTCCGTTGACGCGGACGCGCCGGTAGTCGCGGACACGGGAGGTCGCGCCGCGCACCACCTCGGTCAGCGCGGAGGTGCTGCGCTGCCGTCCGGGCCAGGAGCCGCACAGCACGGCGATGGCCTGGGCACGACGGCCGAACTGGGCGTTGGTGTGGTCGATTTCGAGAAGGTCGCGCAGCACGTCGGGGTGGTCGTGCCGGTCCTGCATCTGCGCGATGGACACCTGCTGCTCGTTGGCGAGGGCCTGGATCGAACGCATCGACGCCTTGAGCGCGGACTTCGCGGACTGGTCGGCGCGCGCCTGCGCGTGTCCCACCGCTTCCGAGAAGCGTTCGAGGACGCTGTCGAGGTGCTTCGCGAAGTCCGTGCCGGCCAGCCGGGCGTCGAGCGGCCCGGCGGCCGGGACACCCGTGGGAACGTGCTGGTGGGGGGCGTCCTCCAGGGCGGGCAGGCGGACCTCGGCCAGGTGGCGCAGCTCCTCGTCGCGGGCCCGCAGGTCCTCCGCGAGCCCGGCGGCCCGCCGCCGCTGCCGCGTGCTGATCCCTCGCTGGCGCAGCAGCAGCACGGTGACGGCGAGCAGGCCGGCGGCCAGGCACCAGGACGCGGCCTCCGGTATCCGATCGGTCATGGTCCTCAAGTCCTCTTGTGCAGAGACGCGTTACTGGGGCGGAAGCACGAAAAGTGAGGGGTGGGGCGCGAGTTGGCGCGGCGCATGACGGTAGCCGCGCGACGGCGTCCGCGCTTGCCCCGGCGCGCAAGGAAGTTGCCGTCATGCGCACCGGCTGTGTGCACTAGGCTGACACCGCGTAACTGCCCTCACCCACGCGGGAGTCGATGGTGTCGTTGCCTGCGGGAAACTACCTGGTGGAGACCCGGTCGACGGGTGCGGTGGAACCGTGGGAGCGGACCGACTTCTGGAGCGCGCACATCGATTCGCACCAGTCCCGGATGGGGTACCGGTACAGCCGTACCGACGACTTCCGCGGTGAGACGGTGCGTCAGCGCACGGAGGCGTATCAACTCGTCAGGTTCCGGTCGGACGAGATCGAGTACAGCAGGACCGCGCGGCAGATCCGCGAGGACCCCGACGGGGACTACCGGTTACTGCTGCCGCTGAGCGGGGAGATCGTCCTGCGCCAGGACGGTCACGAGGCCAGGCTGACTCCGGGGACGGGCACGCTCGTCTCCTTCGGGTCGCCCTTCCAGTGCCTCCAGGACGCCTCCACCCAGGCGTTCGTCCTCACGATCCCGGCCCGTGAGGTGGACGGCCCGCTGAACCGCAGGTCGCCGCTGGCCACCGGCCTCGACCTGAGCAGGGGCCTCGGCCGCGTCGTCCGCTCGATGCTCGACGGTCTGTACGCCGAGCGCGACGATCTCACCGACTCCCAGTTCAACGCCGTGTCCGACCGTGTGGTCGAGCTGCTGTGCATGCTCGCCACCGGCGACGACCGCCCCGACGGGGCCCGCCACCTGACCGACGTGGAGACGGCGGTCCGCCGCCACGTCCGCGAGAACGCCGCCGATCCCGGCCTCACCGGCACGTCCGTGGCCCACGCCCTCGGCTGGTCGCTGCGCCAGATCCAACTGGCCCTGCAGCACGCGGGCACCACCCCCCGCGACCTGATCCGCGAGGAGCGCCTGCGCCTGGTCCGTGAACGCCTCCAGTGCGGCGACTGCGAACGCCTGACCATCACCGATCTGGCGTACGCCTCGGGGTTCTCGTCGGCGAGCGCCCTGAGCACAGCGTTCCGGCAGCGCTTCGGGGTGAGCCCACGGGAGATGCGCAACGGCGTCCGCGGAACGTGACCGGGCACGGCCGCCGAGCCCTCCCCCGCGCGTACGGCCTGGGACAATCGACACAGGACAGGACCCGTCGGAGACGGGCTGCTGCTTCGGGAGCGGAGATGGATCTGCGGCAGATGGAGGTCGTGGTCGCGGTGGCCGAGGAGGGCGGTTTCACCGCGGCGGCCCAGCGGCTGCACGTGGTGCAGTCCGCCGTGTCGAGCACGGTCCTCGCGCTGGAACGGGAGCTGGGCACCCCCCTGTTCGACCGCACCACGCACCGGGTGTTCCTGACCCCGGCGGGCGAGGTCTTCGTCCCGGCGGCCCGCGCCGCGCTGCGGGCGGCGGAACAGGCGCGGGCGACCGTCGACCTGCTCCGCGGACAGCTGCGGGGCAGGATCACGATCGGTACGACGCAGGGCGTCTGGGCCGGCCTCCACCGGCCGCTGGCCGCACTGCGCGCCGAGCATCCGGGCGTGGTGGTGCGCTTGCGGCAGGTGTCCGTGACCGACATCCGGCACGCGCTGCGCGAGGGGACCGTCGACCTGGCCGTGGTCGCGCTCGACCGGCAGCGGCAGCGCGGTCTGGTGACCAGGCTGCTGTCGTACGAGGAGATGGTGCTGGTGTCCGCCCCGCGGCGGGCGCTCACCGGGACCGGCCCGGACGGCACGGTCACGCTCGCCGGGACCGGCCCGGACGGCACGGTCACGCTGGCCGAGACCGCCCGGCTGCCGCTGGTGGACTTCACCCCGGGCTGGGCCATCCGCCTCTCCGTCGACCGTGCGTTCCGTGCCGCGGCGGTGGAGCGGGAGACGACCTTCGAGGTCGACGACATCGTCGCCGCGGCCGAACTCGTCCGGGGCGACCTGGGCGTCTGCGTCATGCCCGCCTCGATCGCGGAGCAGTTCCCCGACCTCAGCACCCACGCCTTCGCCCGGCACGCACCCCACTGGAAGATCGTGATGGTCCACCCCCGCGGCGACACCTCGCCGACGGTCACCGCACTGCTGCGGCACATGCCCTGAGGACGTGCTCCCTCGGTTCGGTGGCAGTGGGGTGCTGGTCAGGCGGATCCGGCGGGTTGGGCGGGGTGGGCCGGCTGGGGGGTCAGGCGGGTCAGGCCCTTGCGGTCGTAGTAGCGGGTCATCGCGAAGCCGAAGACGAGGGCGAGGACGGCGCCGATACCGATCATGAGCCAGGCGCGTCCCAGGCCGGCGTCGGCGCGCGCGTCGAAGAAGAGGATGGCGCGCACCCCGTCGCTGAGCTGGCGCATGGGCTCGAAGACGGACAGGAAGCGGTAGAAGCCGGGGACCGCCTGGAGCGGCACGGTGGCGCCCGAGGACGGCAGGCCCAGCACGATGAACACGAACATGGACACGAGCTGCCCGATCCCGCCGAACGCCGCGTTGATCGCCTGGACGCCCAGTCCGACGGCGAGGCTCGCGCAGTAGGAGTAGATCCACAGCAGGGGCAGGTGGGTGGCGTCCATGCCGAGGATCGCGACGGTGGCCAGCATGACCAGGGAGACCGTGAGCACGGTGATCCCGGCGGTCATGAGCATCTTCAGGAGCAGGGTCTGGGTGCGGTTGATCGGCACGGTCGGGCGGCGGGTGTGCCAGGGGCCGATCTCGTTGTCGGCGTAGCCGAGGGCCGTGTCGACGCCGGTACTGATGAGGTTGCCGCCGAGGAATCCGGCCAGCACCAGGAGCAGGGTGTAGTAGAACGCGCTCAGCCCGAGACCGCTGTGCTGGCCGATGGGGTGCCCGACCCGGGTGACGACCTGGACGGGGTCGGCGAGGAGCAGCCGCGTGGTGGAGTCCGCCTTGGCCGTGACGGGGGACGCCGACAGTTCCTTGCCGATGGTCGTGGAGGCCTGCTGCGCGGCAGCCGTGGTGATCCGGCCGGCGAGGGACGAACCGAGGCTGCCCATACCGGGGTTGGTCAGCACCGTCATGGTGGGCCGGACCGTGGCGTTAGCCGTGGTCAGCGCGGTCAGGGAGTCGGTGAAATCCCTGGGGACGACCAGGGCGCCGTAGATCTTGCCGGAGGAGAGCTGGTCCTGGGCCTGGGCGCGGGTGAGTCTGCGCCAGTCGACCGTGCCGGAGGTGTCGCTCGTGACGACGGCCGCGGTGACCTGGGTGCCCACGTTCTGCCGCTGCCCCGGAGACGGTTTGCCGGTGTCCTCGTTGACCAGGCCGATCGGCAGGTCGTGCAGATGCCGGTTCGGGTTGACGATGCCGCCCATGTAGAGCAGCGACAGCAGCAGCGCGAGCAGCCCCGTCAGCACGGTGGGCAGCAGCCACAGTTTCGGACGGCGCAGGAGCGCGGCGGCACGCGCCTGGGCGGGGGCACCGACGCGGTCACCCCGGCCGGCCCCGGTGCCGCCAGGGCCGCCGGTGCGCCCGGCGTCACCGCTGCCCGTGCCCATGGCGTCCTCGTCGCCGTCGTCCGCGGGGTGATTGCTGTCGGCGTCCATGGTTCTCCGTAGGTTCCGGGGCGGCACGGGAGCGGCGGTGGGCGCGCGGCCCGGCCGGGGAGTCCGGGGCCGCACGTCAGGTCAGGATCGGGGGTACGCGCGCGTCACGGACGGCGACTCGCCGGACGCCGACGCGCCCTCGGGGCCCGGGCACAGCGACCGCACCGGCCGGTCCGCTCGGACCGCGCCCTCCCCCCGCGTCGGCATCGCCCGCGCTGTCGCTCACACGCTGGTCCCCCTTCCCCTCCCGGACACCATGGCGTCACACCGAACGGGAACGTTTCCCCCGTCCCCGTTGCATCGCCTCGGATCCGTCCGTCCGTACGCGGGCGTGACGCGGAAGGACGACGTGCGCCGTGTCCCTGCCCCCGCTCGAAAGCCTCCCCGCCCCCACCCTCACACCCACGCCACTCGCCGCACCTGTCGCCGCATCGGTCCCCGCACCCGCATGCGCACCCACCCCCACGCCCGCCCCCAGCGATTCACCGTGCGCGACCCACCCTCCTTCCATCGCCCCCTCCCCCTCCCGTCTCACGTCCGTCACCCGCCTCACCCGCCTCACCCGCCTGGTATTGGCGCTGCTCCCCCTGCTGCTGATCGGGACATGGGTGGGGCTGGACCGGCGCGCGCTGCGCGACGGCGTCACCCGGCTGGGTGCGGCCGATCCCTGGTGGCTGCTCGCCGGGGTCTTCTTCACCCTGCTGGGCTGGGTGGCCGCCGCGTGCGTCCGTCAGGGCGCCCTGCCGGAAAGGCTGCCGCCCGGCCTCCTGCTGGCGTCGCAGTTCGCCGCCGGCGCCGCCAACCACGTGCTGCCGGCGAGCATCGGCGCCCATGCGGTCACTCTGCGCTTCCTTCAGAACCGAGGCATACCGCTGCCTCGGGCGACCGCCTCGCTCGCCCTGTACTCGCTGGTCAAGCCGGTGGCGAAGATGCCGGTGCTCATCCTCTTCCCGGTGGCCTTCGAGGACACCCTCCGGCTCGGCGAACTCGCCCCGGACCGCTGGGCGCTGTTCCTGGCGGGAGGAAGCGTGGTGCTCGGTCTCACGACCGCCTGCCTGCTTCTGAAGATCGTCCGTCCGCTGCGCCGCCCGGCCGTCGACTTCCTGCGCACCGCGCTGACCGATGTACGGATCCTGCACACCCGGCCCAGCCGCGTACTCGCCCTCTGGGGCGGGTCGGCCGCCGCTCCGGTGCTCCAGGGAAGCGTGATCGCGTCGGTCGGCTTCTCGCTCGGGCTGCCGTTGTCGTGGGCGCAGGTGGTGCTCGCGCTGCTGATCGCCAGTACCGCCGTGGGCGCCGTACCCGCGCCGGGCGGAATCGGCCCGGTGGACGCGGCCCTGGTGTTCACCATGGTCGCGCTGGGCGCCCCGATGGACCTGTCGACGGCCACCGTCATCGGCTACCGCGTCCTGACGGTCTGGCTCCCCCTGCTCCCGGGCACGCTCGTCCTCTCGGCCCTGGTGCACCGCGAGGTGCTGTGAAACAAGGTCGGCGCGGAAGCAGGACGGAGGATCACCGTGGGCCGCCCACGCCGACGTCCCGGCCGACAGCGGGCGCAGCAGTTCGGGCACCCCGTTTGATCTGCGTGAGGACGGACTCGTCGGTGATCTTCGTGTCGGCGGCCAGCAGGAGCGCCTTGCTGAGGATCGGGGAGAACCGGTCGTCCTCGAACGGCAGGAACGCCTTTCCGTCCCCCGGGCGCCGCGCCGGGACGATGCACAGGTAGCTGTCGTCCGGCTGCATCAGGATGTTGGCCGAGCCCAGGTGGATCTTGTACGTGCGCAGCTCACCACGGACGATCAGGAAGCGGCCGTCGAGCGAGCACCGGCCGGCGATCTTCAGGCGCGGCAGGATACGAGCCCATGTCGTACTCGGTGGCGCGGAACTCGGTCCGCTGACGTTCCAGGAGATCGACGAGCCAGCGGACGCGGTCGAGCGCGGCGGACCTCACGTCGTCGAGTGAGTCGTTCCTTCGGGATCCGGCCACCAAGGCGTCGTACAGCATGGCGGGATAGTGGCAGAGGGGACTGACAACGCGATCGACTCCGGCACCACCGTGATCACGGGCTACCGGCGGATCCAGCACCGGGAACAGCGACGGGGCCGGCCCTGACTGGAGCCGACCCCGCTTCACCCGCGCTCAAATGCTCACGTCTCGTCCTGAGCCAGCCGCAACGAGATCGAGTTGATGCAGTACCGCTGATCCGTCGGAGTCGCGTACCCCTCGCCCTCGAAGACATGGCCGAGGTGCGATCCGCAGCGGGCGCAGCGCACCTCGGTGCGTGTCATGCCGTGCGAACGGTCCTGGATCAGCTCGACGGCGTCGGAGTCCTTCGGGTCGTAGAAGGACGGCCAGCCGCAGTGCGACTCGAACTTCTCCGTGGAGGTGAAGAGTTCGGCGCCGCAGGCGCGACAGGAGTAGACGCCCGTCGTCTTGGTGTCGGTGTACTCGCCGGTGAAGGCGGGCTCGGTGCCCGCCTTGCGCAGCACCGTGTACTCGGCCGGGGTCAGCTCCGCGCGCCACTGCTCGTCCGGCTTTTCGATGTCGTACGACATGAAGCTCAACCCCTCACGCTCAAGGAGGCCCGCTGGGGGCCACGGTCACTCGGACAGCCGGGCGAGGATCTCCGGTCCGAGATCCGTCACGTCGCCCGCGCCCATGGTGAGAACGAGATCACCGGGCTTCGTCATTCCCGCGACGACGGACGGCACCTCGGCCTTGTCGTGGACCGGGGTCACCTCGGCGCCCGCGGCCCGTGCGGCCCGCAGGATCAGCTCGCTGGTGACACCCGGGATCGGGTCCTCGCGGGCCGGGTAGATGTCCAGGACGACCGAGGAGTCCGCCAGCGACAGGGCCTCGCCCATCTCCTTGCCCAGCTCCTGGGTGCGGGAGAAGAGATGCGGCTGGAAGACCACGAGGATGCGGCCCGAGGTGCCGGCCCGCATGGCCTCCAGGTCGGCGGTCATCTCGGTCGGGTGGTGCGCGTAGGAGTCGATGACCTGGACGCCGGCCGCCTCGCCCTTCAGCTGGAGGCGGCGCTTCACGCCGGTGTACGAGGCGAGCGCGGGGGCCAGCTCGGCGGCCGGGATGCCCAGCGCGACACCCGCGGCCAGCGCGGCCACCGCGTTGTGCGCGTAGTGACGGCCGGGGACGGAGACCGTGAAGGTCAGCTCGGTGCCGTCCAGCAGCACCGTCACCTCGCTCTTCAGGCCGTGCGGGACCACCGAGAGCACCCGGACGTCGGCGTCGGCGGCGTCGCCGTACGTCACCACGCGCACGTCACGTCCCGTGACCCGGCGGGTCAGCTCGCGGGCGCCCTCGTGGTCCGCCGAGATCACCAGCGTGCCGCCCTCGGTGACGCGGTCCACGAACGTCTCGAAGGACTCGTAGATCTCTTCCATGGACGCGTAGTTGGCGTGGTGGTCGAGCTCGACGTTGAGGATGATCGCGACCTCGGGCGCGTACTTGTGGAAGCTGCGGTCCGACTCGTCGGCCTCGGCGACGAAGATCTCGCCCTCGCCGTGCAGGGCGTTCGAACCGGGGGCGTCGAGGTCGCCGCCGATGGCGTACGACGGCGAGAGGCCGAGCGACGACAGGGACACGGCCAGCATCGACGTGGTGGTCGTCTTGCCGTGGGTGCCCGCGACCGCGATCGGGCGCAGGCCGTCCATCAGGCGGGCGAGGGCGTCCGAGCGGTGGACCACCGGGATACCGAGCTCGGCGGCGCGGGCGAGCTCCGGGTTGTCCGCGCGGATCGCGGAGGAGACCACGACGCAGGTGGCGTCGGGGGCGAGGTGGTCGGCCGCGTGCCCGATGTGCACCGTGGCGCCCAGCGCGCGCAGCGCCTCGGCGGTCGCGGACTCCTTCGCGTCGCTGCCCGCCACCTGGGCCCCGCGCTGCGCGAGGATCTTCGCGATGCCCGACATCCCGGCGCCGCCGATGCCGATGAAGTGCGGTCGGTCCATCGCGGTAGGAAGGCCGGGTGCCATGCGTGTATCTCCCCAAGATCCGGTACGAAGGTGGGCGCGCTCTCCCGAAGAGAACGCGGACCCAGCCTATGGGGTGCGGCGGACAGCGCCTCACAAGGGACACCGGCGAACCCGCCCCGGCCATCCGGGGCGGACACCCAGCTGGGACCCAGGGGTACGCCACCCGCGCCCGGGGGCTCGGCACCGCGCCGCACCCACGCCCCGCAAGGGGCCCCGGAACTCGGGGCCCGCTCACACCTTGCTGTGCGAGAACAGCTTCAGCACCGGGACGCCCACCTTGTGGCGGGCCCGGGAGGCCCAGTCGCGGTGGAAGAACTCCTCCACGTAGTGGGGGTCGGTCAGCACGATGACCTCGTCGGCCTCCACCTCGTCGACCAGGCCCTTCAGCGCGTCGAGCGGGTGGTCCTCGATGAGCCGGCCCTCGGCCGCGCTGCCGGACGCGCGCAGGGCCAGCAGCGAGACCTCCAGCGCCTGCTCGCCCTGGCTGGCGGCCGCCTCGCCCTCCGGTGTGTCGCCCTCGCGGGTCGCCTCGTCGATCTCGCCGAGCGCGACGTCGTCGATGGCCCGCAGCAGCCGGTCCGCCTGGTCGCCCCGGGGCTGGAGCAGCACGTGGAAGGCGACCGCCTCGTCACCGTGCAAGGTCGTGACGAACTCCACGTCGGCGGACGTCAGGGCCTTCTCGATCATCAATACGCTTGTGAACACGACAGGCGCCCTTCTCGTCCGTGGGCCGTCCCGGCCCCTGCGGAAACCATCCTGCCCCGTGATCGCACGGGTACTGCGCGATTTGGTGTGCCCGTCGGAAGATAACCGGAACCGACTGTTCCGTCCGCTTGTCAGGGCCGACGGTATCGGCCGTACAGGAACCCGGCCTCTTCCAGCAAAGACACCAGTTCGAGCTGGCGCGGAACCGGCACCGAGGGCCCCCCGGCGATTCGCTGGGCGCCGCCCGCGGCGAGCATCGGGGCCAGCGTCAGACACATCTCGTCCAGCACACCGGCCGCGATCAGCTGGCCCAGCAGCCGGGGCCCGCCCTCGGTCAGCAGCCGGGTGTGCCCGAGGTCGCCCAGGGCCCGTACCGCATGGGCGGGATCGATCCCCTCGCCGTCCCCGGCGACGACCACCTGTGCGCCCGCCCGCCCGGCCGCCGCGATCCGGTCCGGGGCGGCCGCGGCGCCGGTCAGCACCAGCGTGGGCACCAGGGGCGAGGTGAAGAGCGGCAGCGAGAAGTCCAGGTCGAGGCTCGCCGTGACCACCGCGATCGCGGGGGCGGGGCCCTGTCCGGCGGCCTTCCGGAGTGCCGCGAAGGCCTCACGCGCGCGTGCCGGCCGGTACCCCTCCTGCCGTACGGTCTCCGCGCCGACGACCACGACGTCCGCGAGCCCTCTGAGGACGCCGAAGATCCGCATGTCGGTGGCGTTGGAGATGGGCTGCGAGCGCCCGTCGTGCTGGGCCGCGCCGTCGAGCGTGGACACCATGTTGGCCCGCAGCCAGGGCCCCTGGACCTCGGGGTAGGCGTACGCCTCCGCCAGTTCGCCGAGCTCCCATTCCCGCTCGGCCGCATCCGTCACGGAGGCCCCGGCGGAGGCCTGGGCTGCTGTTTCGTAGGTCACAGGGAACAGGCGTCGCATGACGTGCAGTCTGGCACGGCGCATAGAGTGGGGAACCGTGTCGTCCACCTCCACCGCCTCCGCGATCGACCCGATAGCCGAAGCGGCACCCCTGTCCCTGTGCGCCCGCGAGCCGCACGTCCCCGCCGACCGGCTCGTCGCCGAGATGGTGCCGCCGCCGCGCTTCGACTCGGTCCGCTTCGCCACGTACATCCCTGACCCGAACCAGCCCAGCCAGACCGAGGCCGTGGGCATCCTCGAAGGCTTCGCCGCGGGGCTGGGCGGGGCACACGCCGTGGGCGCGCCCAAGCGGAGGCTGTTCGGCTTCGGCAAGGCCCCGAAGACACCGGCCGGCCCCCGGGGCGTCTACCTGGACGGCGGCTACGGCGTCGGCAAGACCCACCTCCTGGCCTCCCTGTGGCACGCGACCCCGGCGGAGCCCGCGCTCAAGGCGTTCGGCACCTTCGTGGAGCTGACGAACCTGGTGGGCGCGCTCGGCTTCCAGAAGACCGTGCAGACCCTCTCCGAGCACCGCCTCCTGTGCATCGACGAGTTCGAACTCGACGACCCGGGCGACACCGTCCTCGTCTCCACCCTGCTCGGCAAGCTGGTCGACGCGGGCGTCGCCCTCGCGGCCACCTCGAACACGCTTCCGGGCAAGCTCGGCGAGGGCCGGTTCGCCTCCGCCGACTTCCTGCGGGAGATCCAGGGCCTGTCCGCGCGCTTCCGTCCGCTGCGCATCGACGGTGAGGACTACCGCCACCGCGGGCTGCCCGAGGCGCCCGCCCCGTTCTCCGACGAGGAGGTCACCAAGGCGGCGTACGCCACCGAAGGCGCGTCCCTGGACGACTTCCCGCACCTGCTGGACCATCTCGCCCGCGTCCACCCCAGCCGGTACGGCGCCCTGACCGACGGGATCGGGGTGGTCTGCCTCACCGACGTCCAGCCCGTCCCGGACCAGTCGACGGCGCTGCGGCTCGTGGTCCTCGCCGACCGGCTGTACGACCGCGAGGTGCCGGTCCTCGCCTCCGGAATGCCGTTCGACCAGCTGTTCAGCGAGGAGATGCTGAACGGCGGCTACCGCAAGAAGTACTTCCGCGCGATCTCCCGCCTGACCGCGCTCGCCCGTGACGCGAAGCCGCTCGTGGAGGGCCGGGGAGCCTAGGCCCATCGCGAACAGCGGGAGCGCACGATTTCCTGCCGGCCGGCCCGGCAACAACCCCGCCCCCGCGACGTAAAGTGGAGAAGAGAGACAAACTGGGCGACTCGGAAGGGGGTCGTCATGGTCCAGGAACTCATCGCGGCTGTCGCGGTGGCCGCTTCCGCCGGTGTGGTCTATGTCGCGGCCGGCGCCAGGGTCGTCAAGCAGTACGAGCGCGGGGTCGTCCTCCGTCTGGGGCGGCTCGCCGGGGAGGTCCGCTCCCCCGGGTTCACCATGGTCGTGCCCTTCGTGGACCGGCTGCGCAAGGTCAACATGCAGATCGTGACCCTGTCCGTGCCGGCCCAGGAGGGCATCACGCGGGACAACGTGACGGTCCGGGTGGACGCGGTCGTCTACTTCAGGGTGGTGGACGCGGCCGACGCGGTCATCAAGGTCGAGGACTACCGCTTCGCGGTCTCCCAGATGGCACAGACGTCGCTGCGTTCGATCAT
>NZ_JBVJCT010000055.1:0-39491 GCF_055588305.1 Streptomyces sp. NPDC042002
GCGGAAGAGCCTGCCGGTGCTGTAAGGGCAGGTCGGAGACGTTTTTTGCGGTGCAGCGCGCGGGGGGGGGGGGGGGGAGCCCCCCCCCCCCCCCCCCCCCCCCCCCCCCCCCCCCCCCCCCCCCCCCGCTTTGATGTCGCATGGCGGTGTCTCAGGAGGCCGTGGCCGCGCGGAGGATGTCGGCGTGGTCGAACGCCAGACGCTCCGGCAGGGCGTCCAGGGGCCACCAGCGGACGGTGCGGGCGTCGTCCCCGGCAACGATCCGGGTGTCGGCAGGGACGACAGCGGCGTACGCGACGGTGACGTACCGGCCGCGCGGGTCGCGCTCGGGGGCGTCCCAGACGCCGATCGGGCGCAGGTTGTCGGCGGCCACCTGGACGCCGGTCTCCTCCGACAGCTCGCGGGCAGCCGCCGCGCGGCTCGTCTCACCGGGGTCGACGTGACCACCCGGAAAAGCCCAGTGGCCTTCGTACGGCGGCCAGTCGCGCTCGATCAGCAGGACGTTGCCGTCGGGAGTCAGGGCCACCACGTCGGCGGTGTAGCGGATCGTTTCGAACGTCTCGGTCTCGGTCATGTGCGCCTCTCGGTGGGACGGGTCAGTGGGTGGTGTCGGTGACTACGAGGAACTGGTCGCTGCCGAGGTCCATCACGACGTGCGCGTCGCGGCCCTGGGCGCGCTGGGCGGCGGCGTATTCGTCGGCGGGCCACGAGCCGCGGGGGTGGCCGGCGGGGAACCGCTCCAGGACGGTGCGGGTCTGCGCGGTGGTCGCGGGCATCACGCGTCCCCGCCGTTCACGCGCTCGTGGATGTCGATCAGGGTGGCGATGGCGTCGGGGTTGTCCGCGAGGCCGACCCACTGCCCGCTCGCGGTGAAGACGGGGACCTGGTCGCGGTCGGCCTCGAAGATGACGCAGTAGTCGCCGTACCGGTCCATCACCGTGTCGCGCAGGACCGGGATGAGCCCGGTGTCCAGGACCTCCAGGTCGCCGATGGTGAGCCGGGCGGGCTCGCCGGGCGTCTGCGGCTGGTCCAGGGTGCCGGTGACGCGCAGCAGGTCGCCGGGCTGCACGCCGTTCAGCAGTTCCTGGGTGACGCGGGAATCTCCGCTGGTGCAGGACACGATCGTGTCGGGGGTGTCCTGCGCGGTGATCTCCGCGTCGGTGAGGTCCGCATCGACGGCACTGACGGCAGCGGGCCGGACGATCAGGTCGAAGGTGGCGGTGCCGCGCGGGCCGGGGGCGGGTATCGCGTCGACCCAGCCGTCAACGGTGCAGTGCTTGGTGTCCATCAGCTGGCCTCCGCCAGGGTCTGGGTGGGGCGAGGGGAGCGGGGTCGGGTGGTGCGCTGAGCGATGTCCAGGAGCTCGCGGTTGCGTCGCTTCTGGGCGTCGGTGAGCGGCCGGTCCGCCGGGCGGTGGCGGTGCCAGAGCGGGGACGCGGGCGGCTCGGGATAGGCGAGGGCGTGGTCGACGTCGCGGTCGGTGCTGCTCATGGGTGCCTCCAGCTGGAGGTAGAAGTCAGGCGTGGTTGTCGTCGCGCCGGCGCTTGGGCTGGACGTCGGAGGCGAACCTCCCGAGGCGTGCCTCGGTGGGGTGCTCGGAGATCCAGGACTCAGCGCACACCTTGTGAGCAGGCTCCCCGGAGTGGGAGCGCAGCGGTGTGGGCTGCTCGCACAGCGCGCAGGGGCGCATCTGCCAGTGGTCGTAGTGCTGGCTGTCGCGCCAGTCGAGAAGGCCGCCGGGAGCCGGGACACAGCCCGGCTCGAACGGCGGCTTCTTGTCTCGCTTGCGGGTCACGGCCGGAAGTCGGGCAACTGCTGGAACACCTGCGCCAGCAGATCCGGCGTCGGCTTCCAGGGACCGAGCTGCCCGCCGACCGGGACGGGCAGGGCGAGCTCCTGGACGTCGGCGAGCACCAGGTGCCACTTACCGGGCTGCGCCCACTCGGTGCAGGGCGGGGAGCCGTCGGGGTCCTGGTGGCAGTCGGTGATCCGGGCGACGCCGATCACGGCGCCGGTCACCAGTTCGCGGCCCCGGATCGTGCGGGCGACCAGCGGCAGGCGCAGGGCGGGCCGGTCGATCTCCAGGCCCGCGTGCAGGAGCACCCAGCCGGTCCGCCATGCCCGGGGCCGGTTCTCAATGGTCTTCGCGCCGGTCAGGATCGCGGTGGTCCACGGCTGTTTGATGCTGATGCCGCGGATCCAGTCGCCCTCGGGCAGGGTCGCGACGCTCATGCGGCTCGCCCCCACACCGCTGTACCCGGGCGCCCGGAACGGCGGCCGTTGATGGATGGCACCGTGGCGTGCTGCGCCGCCGCGAGGACCGCGTGACCGGAGTGCTTGCCGTCGTACAGAGCTGCGTCGGCCGCCCTCTGGAGCTGCGCCAGATCGCGTACGCCGATCACGTCCGGTGTCGCGGCGCCGACCGACGCGGTGACATCGACAGTGCGGCCGTCGTCCAGGACGACCGGCGTGTGCAGCATCCGCACCAGCTGCTCCAGGCGCTGCTCGCGGGTGTCGGCGGTCAGCTGGAGGACCACGGCGAACTCATCGCCTCCGAGGCGGCCGATCGCGGCGCGCGGGCCCGCCCATGCGGTGAGCCGGGCCGCGATCGACGCGAGGACGGCGTCGCCCGCCGGGTGGCCCATCGTGTCGTTGACGGCCTTGAAATGGTCGGCGTCGATCATGACTACGGCCGTGTCGTCGCCATGGCGGGCCAGGAGCCGGCGGGCGCGGGCGGTGTACGCGTCACGGCGCAGGAGACCGGTCAGCGGGTCACGCCGGGTCTTCGCGAGCTGCTTGTGCAGCGCGACCGCGTGCACCGCCCAGCCGGTCAACGGCAGCGCGGCGGTGGTCAGTAAGAGGGTGCGCTGGCCGATTGGGCCCTGAACGCGCAGGAGCGAGGACATACTTGGGTTCTCCGTCTCGTCTCGTACGGGATGGATGGGCCCGGGACAGTCGTCGAAGCCGGTCAAGCAGAGCGGCTGTCCCGGGGCAGAGCTACAGGTCGATGGGCCTGGAGTTGAGCCAGCTGTACGGGCTCCTCCAGCGGCCGGCCTTCGCGGCCGTCCAGTCGAGCTCCCAGCCGGACCGGTATCCGCAGGCGCACCAGCCGTCCGGGCGCCCGTGGGGAATCTCGAGTCCGGCCTCCGACGCGGCGCGTGCCGCGTCATAGACCTCGTGCGCGGCCTGCACGGCGGCGCTGCGGCTGTCGGCCCGGCCGGTGAAGACGTGTACGCCTTCCAGGCCGGGCCTCTGGCTGCTGTGTGCGGGGACGTCGACCTCGAAGTAGGGCAGGTCCATGACGTCCATCTCCTCTCGTGATCGTGGTGAGGGACCACCGCGACCGCCCCGGCCCCGGCGCGGTGGCCGGGGTCGGGGCAGCACGGAACGTCCGTCACGCCGGTGAGGGCGGGGCGGGTCAGAACTCCAGATGGATCGTGATGGGCCGCCGGGAGTCACCGGCGTTGGTGTGGACCGTGCGGCGGTGCGCGGTGAGTCCGGCGCCGCCGCCCTGGATCGGGAGGTGGCAGTCCGGGCAGCCGCGGACCCAGTCGTCACCGGCCGGGAGGTCGGCCGGGGTGAGCGGGTGCGGGTGCAGCCCGTCGGCGGCGCGACTCACCGGTCCTCGCCTCGCGCCGCCTGCCGGTCGGCGAGGGCCAGGAGCTCCGCGGCGAGCTCCGGCGCGGACAGGATGGTGCGCAGGATCGAGGTGAAGCCGGACCGCTCGATGGGGTTGAGCCGGTCCCACACGGCGTGGGCGTCACCGTGAGCGCCGACGGCCTTGAGGTAGTCGTCCTCGGTGGTGGCGGTGTGCTCGACACCGCACCGGCCGCACCGGAAGACGGCCTGGTCCCAGCCGCACGCGGGAGCCTTGGTCGTCATCCGCTGATCGCCTCCAGGGCCTGCGCTTCGAGATCGGCGCGGCCCTCGGGGTCGTCGTCCTGGTCCTCGTCGCCGTCCGGGCCGTGGACGGTGCAGCGCACGTCCGGGTCGTTCATCAGCTCGCCGGTCAGGGCGCGCAGAAGATCGGTGACGTTGTAGACCGGGGCCCACGCCGTGCCCTCGCATTCGTCGTCGGCCGCGCAGCCCACCAGGACCTCGAAGCCGACGTCGCCCGCGCCGTCGACGTCGTTGCGCTGGGCGAGGACGATGCGGTCCGCTCCGAGCCGGATCTCCGCGACACGGTCGCCGCCGGCGAGCTGCGAGCCGTCGCGCCAGCGCCACATCGGCAGGATCTCGGGGCCGAAGTAGCGGCGGACCAGGAGCAGATCGCCCAGACCCTCGCCGCCGTCCCAGCCGAGATCCGCGCGCCGGGCGTCGCTCAGCGGTTGGAGCAGCTTCTCGAGGCGGTAGAGGTTCTCCGCGATGACGACGTGGTCGAAGCCCTCGCCGGGCAGGCCGGGCCACGCGTCGACCATGGCGGCGTGCTGCGCGAGGACGACCGGCTCGGGCACCCGCCGGTTCGCGGGCCGGCCTTCCTGGCGCTCCACGCACACGGAGGCCGGGGTGGGAACGAGCAGCGCGACCGTGGGCACCCCGTGACGGCGGGCGGTGGCGATCAGGTCGGCGCGCACGGATTTCTCGCAGTTCGTCGCGTCGATGACCGTCATCTTGCGGCGGGCGAGGCGGGCCTCCAGGACGGCCTGGAGCGCGAACACGGCGTCGCCGGTCGACTCCTGGCAGCCCGGGTCATCACTGACCAGGGCCCTGAACCTGTCGAGCTCCAGGACCTGCGTGTCGGGCCAGGTACTCGCCCACGTCGACTTGCCCGAACCTGCCGCACCGATCAGGCACACCAGCGACGGCTCCGGGATCGTCGTGTCGACGGGCAGCGCGTTTTCCAGGCGGAAGGTCTTCATTCGGCTTCTCCCTGCGGGTCAAGAGCACGGGTGGCGTAGTAGGTCTGCAGGCCGGCGTTCTCGGTGATGAGGGCTGCGGCCTCGTGCAGCGGGCACGACATCTCGCCGTCGCGGTCCGGCTCGATCCGTCCGGCGGCCTGCGCGGCGACGGTGAGCAGCTGCGCGAGGGAGCCGAAGACACCGTCCTGACGGTGGTCTTCGTGGTGGAGCTCGCGCAGGACCTGAGCGAGCTCCTGGGCGCCGATCTCGCCGGTGAGTTCGTCCTCGATCTGCTGGAGGGCGAGCTTGGCGATTCCGGCGCTGGCGCGGACGCGGTCCAGGCGGGTGCGGGTCACCGGCGGGCGCCGGGGCGGGTGGTGAGCCAGGTGGTGACGGCGGCGGCGCCGATGCCGATGGCGCGGTGGAGAGCCGCGTCCAGCTCCATCCACGCACTGCCCGGCCCGTTCACTTCCTTGGTGACGACACCTTCGTCGTCGAGACGGACGGCCTGGCAGTGCTCGATGTAGCCGGACTTCTTGGTCTTCTTCGCCAGCCACAGCAGCAGAGCACCGCGGTCGATCGCGGCGTGCGTTCCGGCGTTGATGGCCGCGCCGGCAAGCAGCGCGGTCGGCGTGACGCGGTAGCCGAACGCGCGGGTGATCGCGACGGTCGCCCCGAGCTGCACGGCGGTGTAGGACGCGACATGGCAGGCGACCGCACGCCTGCCCAGCGCGCTGGTGGTCATGGTCGGGCGGGTGGAGTCCGGGGTGGCGGGGGAGCCGTCGGCGTGGACCAGGTCCTCGCCGTACAGGCGCTTGCGCGACGCGGTCTTGCTGCCCTGGACCCAGTGGTCACAGGCAGGATGCAGCTCTCCGAAGGTCGCCAGCAGGGTGCCGAAGAGGGCCAGGCGCTCGGTGGGGAGGGGCAGACGGGGCATGCTGGGGTTCTCCTGATCTCGATTGCGGGTGAAGGGAGCGGGGCGGCCGGCCTCTTTGCCGATGCTGCGGTCGACCCCGTGTGCGACCTCCGCCCCCGGCCTGCACGGCTGGGGGCGGAGTCCGTTTCAGAACGGCGGTTCGTCCGGCCAGGCCGGGACGGGCAGGAGCCGGATGCGGAGCTCACGCCGGTCGGACCAGCAGCCGCACGCCTCCATCTCCGGGTTCGCGCCGCCGACCCACCAGCCGCCCGCGCCCCGGCAGTCGGGGCAGGAGCGGCGGGCGACGGGCGTGAGGTGGAGGCGGTGCCGGTCGGCGTACAGCTCCCAGCGGCCGGCCTCGAGGACGGCCGCGGCCGCGGCGACCGCAACGGGCACGGCGGCCGCGACCAGGACGACGGTTCGGGCGCGCACCGTCAGGGCCGGTCGAAGGGCTGGACGGTGAAGCGGATGCCCTGCCCGGAGCTGTCGGGCTCCGCGGTGAGGAAACCGGGGTCGGCCTGCGCGATGTCGCCCAGCAGCGCCTTGATCCAGTCGGTGGGGCGCTGGAGGTCGACGCGCAGCGCGGTGAAGTCCGAGAGCCTCACCCGGTGCGGAGCGGCGCCGTAGCGGCGCGCCCACAGCCGGGAGCGGACCAGCTTCGCGGCCTCGGTGTCGTCGGGGCGGGCGGGCACGCCGCGCGGCACCGCCCGGCAGGTGGCGGCGTGGACGTTGGCGCCCTGGGCGGCCTCCGTCTCCGTCATCACGTTGCCGGTGGTGTTGCGGTCCGCGCGGTGCGTGCAGCCGAGGCAGGCGACGGCGTAGCGCGCGCTGCCCCGGTCGGCGTCGCCGGTGTAGACGAGGACGGTCGCGCCCTCCAGCGCCCGGAAGCGCTGGGAGACGAGCATGCCCTCCGGTGTCCAGGTCTCGGGGGCCGGGGCGGGAGCGGTACGGGTGAACAGGGGCACGGTGACTCTCCTTCGAGGGGGTCGTTGATCAGGCGGCCAGTCGGTGCGTGTCCGGCGGAGCGCAGTAGGTGCGCGGATCCGCCGGGGTTCCGTCGTGACACTCCAAGCAGCTGCCGAGTGTTTTGAGCGGCAAGCAGAAGATGTAGCGGCGGCGACAGGTCGGCACGGGGCAGGTCTGGCGTGCCGCCATGGCCCGGTCCAGCGCCCATTCCTGCGCCAGCGTCGCCGTGCGCTTGGGCTTCGCCAGGCTGACGTCGTAGAGCCAGGCCAGGTGCGTGCACTGGGTGAGCGGCCGGTACGAACAGCGGCGACAACGCAGTTGCGCGACAGGCCCGTGCCCGCCCGGCGAGAGGCCGGCTGCCCGTAACTGCCGGCGAGTGACCAGGAGATCCCTCGGGGCGCTGTACCAGTCGTACTCGGGAAAGCCACCGGCTCCATCGTCGTAGACGTCGACGTCGACCAGGTCCTGGTCCTGGTCGACCATCACGCGCCCCAGGTACCGGGGAGCCGGGCCGGGCGCTGCGGGTAGCGGGGGCCGGGGCGCTGCGGGCGGGGCCGGCCGATGCGGCGGCGCGGGCGGGGGATGAGCACGAGTGATCTCCTCCAGCAGGTGGGTGGACGACACCGCGCCCCGCTGACGTCGGTGCGTCGGCGGGGCGCGGGAACGGCGGCCGGGCGGCCTGTACGGCTCTCGCCCCGCGAAGGGCGGGCGAGAGCCAGGCAGGGCGACGGGTCAGCGCTTTTGGAGCGGGTGCACGTTGTCCGGGGTGTCTTCGGCGGGCGGGGCGGCCGGGGCGGGGAGGTGGATGTGCGGCTCGATCTGGTGACCGGCGTTGTGGATGTGGGTGAAGAACGTCGGGCGCAGGCTCAGCCCGCGCAGCGCGAGCGCGGAGGCGGCGGTCCAGGCGAGGACGGCGAGCCCGGTGGCGATGGTGCGGCCGTCGGCGGGTGCGGCACTCCACACCATGGCGATGCTGGCCGCGCCCCAGGCCGTCCAGGTGAAGCGGGCGCCGGTGCTTCCGGCGAAGCCGCCGATCAGGCCGAACAGCCCGGCGAGCTGCCAGACGGTGTAGACGGTGGATCCGCTGATCGCGAGCGAAGCGGTGTGGGCCGCGATGTACGAGCGGATCGGCTGGTCGACCACCGCGAAGACACCGGTGGAGGTGTCGGCACCGACCTGCACGCGCGGCACGGCGGTCAGCAGGCGGTGCAGCGCGTCGGCCAGGACGTCGGTCGCGCCGTCCAGCAGCAGGATGATCAGGGAGATCCCGGCGAGTCCGATCGCCGCCTTCACCCAGTTCGCCATGGAGTGCCAGCCGAGCTCGGGGGCGCGGCGCAGGTCCTCCCAGCGGTCGTGGAGGAAGCCACCGTCGTCCCAGGCGTCGTCCCACCATTCGCGCAGGGTCTCCAGCCGCGGCTCCTTCGCATCGAGCGACGGCGCGGGCGGCGGCGGGAAGTTGAGGTCCTGGCCGTTGTCGGCCGGCTGCTCCTGGCGCTGGCCGGGGATGTGCGGGGTGCGGTCGTTGTGGTCGGTCACGGTCGGCTTCTCCTTCGAGGCGGTGACGCTGCGTACGGGATGGGAATGGCTCTGTTGCCGGGGCCTTGGGTGCGACAGGCTTGGGCGAGGCCAGGGAGCAGCAAGGGGGCGCGATGTCAGTCGAGTTCGATTCGGTGATCGCCGACGGGGTGATCTATCCGGCGTTCACGGACGACGACGGCATGCTGTGGATCGACGACGAAGACGACTACGAGGTGGTCGTCGACCACGCGGTCGTCGACGGCGTGATCTATGAGGCGGAGGTCGATGAGGACGGCCGCCTGCTGATCTACCTGGACGACGACTGATCGCGTCGGCTGCTCCGGGCGGCCTGCCCCGTACTCGACTCCCGGCCGGGCGGGCGGGGTTCGAGTACGACGCAGGGTGCCCGGTGCTCAGCGGACGTCGTTGCGGGTGCGGGCGAAGAACATGCCGCGCGTGGTGGTGTTGTTGTTGATCTCGGTCTTCTGGGTGACCGGGCCTTCGTAGATGTTGTTCGTGACGGCGGAGCGGGCGCGGTTGATCGCGCCGCCGATCGCGGTGGCGGCCATGGCGAGGCCGGCGAACGGCAGGGTGACCATCAGGACGCCGGTCAGCGTGACCGAGGCGAGGCCCTGCAGGACCAGCCAGGCTCCGCAGCCGATGCCGGTGACTCCGGCTCCGACGCCGATGGAGGCGACCGCGATCCCGGCCGCCCAGGCGGGCACGATCCGCCGGTCGTCCTGATGGACGGGCGGGGCGCTGCCGTAGGCGGGCACGGGGGTGTCGTCGCGGAACGACGTGGGGAAGTGGCGTACCGGCTGCTCGGGCCGGAATTCGGCCTCGAGGATTCGCTTGGCTTCGACGGCGGCCTCGGAGTCGGACATCGGGCGGCCGGCGGTGGGGTGGAAGTCCATGGTGTTCTCCGTTCGGGACGGGTGCGCCCTCCCGGCCGTGGTGGCGGGGAGGGCGCGAAGGGCGGGGGAGGAGCGGGGGTTATCCGAAGCTGCTGATCCAGCCGGTGACGCTGCTGATCCCGCTGGTGATGGCGGGGGCGATGCCGGTGGAGGCGAGGGTGAAGCCGAACAGGGCGGCGGCGAACGCGGGCCACAGCCGCAGGTAGCCGGTGCGCAGCAGGACCAGCACGATGATTCCGGCGAAGACGACCAGGGAGACGGTCAGCGCCACGGCGGGGAACTCCTTCGGGTAGTCCTGCGGCCGGGCTGGGCGCGAGGCCCGGCCCGGCCGGAGGGTGAGGGGGTTACTTCTTGAGGGTGGTCAGGGTGTTGCGGACGCTGCCGAGCTGGACTGTGCGGCCGCCGTCGGCGTTGACCAACTCCAGGATCTGGAGCGCGTCCAGCGCATCGTCGTGCGCGTCCAGGACGGACTGGATGCGGTCGCGCAGCGTGCGGGCGCGGGGCTTGGTCGCCGCGGCCGGGACCGGGGAGGCGGCCCGGGTGCCGGCGGAGCCCTTCTTCTTCTTGCCTCCGCCACCGCCGTCTTCGCCGTCCTCGTCTTCCTCGGGCTCGGGGAAGACGGCCCGGTACGCCTCCATGCCGTCCAGGCGCTGGCCGTAGGCGTCACCGACGATGTCCCAGGCGTCCTGTTCGATCTCGGCAGGGGCGCCGGGACCGTAGAGGTCCAGCACCATCGGGTCCAGGCCCTCGGTGGGCATGTCGGAGCCGATGTTCCAGAACCGCATCTTGCGCGACGGGTAGCGGCCGTTGACGTTGTACGAGGTGCCCTGGGTGCCGGGCAGGTCGTCGTCCTCGTGATCCTCGTCGAACTGCGAGACGAGGTCGACTTCGCCTGCGTACTTCGGGATCGGGGCGAGGACCATCCCGGTGGGCAGCAGGCCGTCGGTCACCAGCTGCTTCATCATCGAGCTGGTCCAGCGAAGCAGGATCACTTCGCCTTCCTTGAGCATCGCCCTCAGCGTGTCGCTGCCGCCCATCTCTTCGAGGTGGCCGGCCTGCGCGAACAGGCCGATGCCGATCCCCAGCGAGCGGCCGGTGCGGCCGATGTCCTTGATGTAGAAGGTGGCTTCGTCCCGGTAAGGCGCGCCCTTCTCCAGGAGGCGGTTGGCTTCGTCGATGATCTGGTAGATCAGCGGGTCGGGCCGGTCCTTGAGGAACTTGGAGCGGCCCATCCGGGCGTAGCGGTCCTGGCGGTCCATCATGGTCAGCCACGTCGTGCGCAGCTGCGCCATGGTGCCTTCCTGCGTGGTGACGCGCCAGGCGACATTGCCGTCCGCGCCGTGCTCCTTCTGCCCGAACGCCTCGGGTGCGGACTGGCCGCCCTTGAGGTCGGCGTACAGGACGGCGATCCCGGAGCGCTTCATCGCCGCGAGGACGATCTGCCCGGCCGTGCTCTTGCCCGCGCCGGTGGTGCCGAACAGCAGCAGGCGCTGCGCGGAGCCGGACTTGGGGTCGTACAGGCGCAGCAGGGAGGCCCGGCCGTTGTGGTAGCGGCCGATGTAGATGCGGCCCTTGGCGTCCATGACGAGCAGCTGCGGGTCGGCCAGGATGACCTGGGCGAGCGGGTCGTCGGGGTAGATGGTGACCAGCGCCTTGGACGTGCCGTTCGTTTCCACCGCGAGCCGGTTGACGTCCTTGATGCCGAGCGCGTCGGCCAGGCGCATCGGGTGGTAGCTGATGATGTCGCCGGGCGGCGCTTCCACGGTCAGCTCGAAGATCCTGCTCATGCGGGGAGCTCCTTGGGGTCCTCGTCGGGGATGTCGACGGTGCGGATCGCGGTGATGACCGTGCCGGGCATGCCCTTGGGGGCGATGAGCTTCTCCCAGGCGGTGTAGAGGTCCATGGCCTGTTCGGGGGCCTGGCCGACGGTGAGCCGGCGGACCCCGGCGCCCTGGCGGGGCACGGGGGTGATGGCGATGTCGTCCTCGGGCCAGTTGATGGCCGCGGACAGCTCCAGCAGGTCGATCTTGGGGACCGGCTTGCCGGGGAGGGTGGAGCGGATGACGGCGGTCATCGACTCCTCACCGGTCTGCTCGATCTGCTCCAGCACGGTGTTCGGGGCGGCGCCGTCCTCGATGGCGACGTTGGCCGCCCAGAAGGTGGCCATCGGGTGCTGGGGCCCGGCCTGGACGGTGTCCTGGACCAGGAGTTCCTTCGTCTGCTCGATGGCCTCGGGGGTCAGCGACTTCTCGCGGCCGACCAGGACGCGGGCCATGCGGGCCGGGCGTACGTACAGCACGACGGCGCTCCACCCGGCGTCTGCGAGCAGCTGCCAGTACCAGTCGATGCCGGGCACGATGCGCTGCGCGGTGAGCAGCGCGGCCATCGACAGCGACGGGGCCAGGTAGAGGCCCATGGCGGTGTTGCCGACCGCGTCGCGCGGCAGGGTCGCCGACCACAGGGCGCCCCATCCGGCGCAGCCGAGGGCGGCCAGGACGGAGGGGCCGTAGAAGTCGTGGGTGAAGGCTCCGGTGGCGAGCGCGCCGGTGCCGGCCACGGTGGCGACGCGGCCGAAGGCGTTGCGGGCGAGGGCGAAGCGGCCGCGCAGGGGTCCGAGGCGGATCATCGGTGGGCTCTCCTTCAAGGGCATGGGGAAGGGCGGCGAACCCGTGGTGGGTTCGCCGCCCTTGGTGCGGGGTGGGGTGGGTCAGCGGTTGCTGTAGAAGGTGCGGTCGGCCATCTCGATGCCGTCGGGCATGTTGTTCGCGGCGTCCGCGACCGCGCCGTAGTCGGCGATGTGGCCGTCGGCGGTCTCGTGGAAGAGCGAGGACATCTCCTCGCACTCCACGGCCATGGCCTCCGCTTCGTCCTTGCAGTCCCGCATCACGGTCGCCGCCTCGCGGTGCTCGTTGACGGTGGACTGGTCGACGGCCTTGGACGCGGCGAGGTCGGCGAGCCGGTCGACGGAGCTCGCGCAGTCCTCCACGTACTTGAACGTGGAGCGGACCTGGTTGGACAGGCCCATCATGGTGGCGCTGGCGGCGGTCAGCTGCGCGACGACGATGCCGAAGCGGACCGCGCCGACGATGACGGAGCCGGTCTTGGCGAGGGCTCCGCCGATCACGGGAACGAGATCAGACACGTGGGTTTCTCCTATTCGACGTGGTAGTCGCGCTCAGCGGGTGCGGCGTGGCCGTGATCGCGGGTGACGTCGGCGAGCGGCTTGTGGCGGCGCTCCGCGTTCTCACCGGCGGTGCGGATGGCCTCGGAGGCTGCGGGCAGCTTCTCCGCCAGGGCCTCCGCCTTGGCCTTCACGCTGACGGCCTTCTCCGCGAGGATCAGGACCCAGCCCTCCAGGACGCCGGGCACCTTGAGGTCGACGATCTTCTGGTGGAGGGCCTCCAGCTTCGTCATCATCTTTTCGCAGCCCTCAGCCGCGGCGTTGGCCTCGTCGACGCCCGCCATGATCTCTTCCGCCATGTCGGCGTCGGAGTCGATGACGTCGTAGATCGTCAGGTCGCTGTCCGCGTACTGGGTGCTGGGTGCTCGCGTCGGGACGGGCACGGTCACTCCGGTTCCTCCTGTTCGTGATGCGGGAATGGCCCCGGCCGGGACGCCTGCCGCGCGGCGGTTCTCCTTGCGGCGGGCGGTCCAGCCCTCACCGCCGACCTGTTCGACGGTGATCGTCGCTCCCTGCGCGTAGCCCCAGCCCGGGGGCGGGCCGAAGCCCCCGCCCGGTGCTGCGCCCGGCCCCGGCGTGGTGCTGGAGCTGGGCGGGTCGGGCTCGGAGCGTCCGGAGCGGCGGGAGCTCGCCCGCTCCCACCAGCCGCGGCGGGTGCGGGACTTGTCGGCCTTCGACTTCGGGCCGGTGCTGGTCGGCCCGGTCGACTTCGGGCCGGTCGTGCCCGTGCCGCCGGTGGCGGCCGGGCCGGTGCCGGGCTTGCGCGGCCTCTTGGTGAGCCGGACCTTCTTGCGCAGGTTCACCTTCGGGGCCGTCCCACCGGGGCCGGCCGGGCCGCCCGAGCCGGGCTTCGGCTTCTTCGTGAGGCTGACCTTCGGTGTCGCCGCCGTTCCGCCCGCGCCGGGAGTGCCGGCCTTGGGCTTCTTGGTCAGGTCCACCTTCGGGCTCGCCGGGGCCGCTGCGGCGGCCGGATCGGGCTTGGGCTTCTTGCCGTTGAGGATCCGGCCGACAGCGCGGTGGCGCAGCGCGCCGCGGATCGTCGTCGGTGTCGCCGACGCCCCTGGACCGCTGGTGCCGGTCTTGGGCTTCTTGGTCAGGTCCACTTTCGGCGGCGTTGCCGGATCGGGCTTGGCCTTCTTCCCGTTGAGGATCCGGCCGACGGCACGGTGGCGCAGCGCGCCACGGATCGTCGCCGGCGTCGCCGACGACCCCGAGCCCTTCTTGGTGAGGTCGACCGGCTTGCGGCCGGTCGGCGTCCAGGCGCCGGTGGTGATGCGGTCGGCGACCCGGGCCCGCGCGGCGTCCCGGACCCGGGGGCCGCGGTCCGGCTTGGTCGTGCCGGACGTTCCGGTCGTCGGGGTCTTGGGCTTGGGGCCGTTGCGGATGCGGTCGGAGGCACGGTCGCGGGCGGCGTCCCGGATTCCCGGGGTGCGCGTGTTCGTCGGCGTCGGGGTCTTGGGCTTGGGGCCGTTGCGGACCCGGTCCGCCGCACGGTCACGAACGGCCCCGGCGAGGCCCCCGGAGCCGTTCTTCGTGCCGGTTGTCGGGGTCTTTCCACCCCCGGATCCGCCCTTTCCACCGCCCTTTCCACCGGAGGTCTCCAGGCCGTTCCTGCGGCCTCCGCCGCTGCCTCCCCGGCCTCCGCTGCCCAGCGTGGGCGTACGGCCGCCAGAGCCGCCGCCAGGCGTCTTGCTGGGCGTCTTGCCTCCGCCCCCGCCCGGCGTCTTGGTGCCGCCAGAGGAGCGGAACGTGCTCGGAGTGTTGCTCTTTCCTGAATTCGTCCGGCCGCCGCCACCGCCCGATGTGCGGGTGCCGCGCCCGAATTCCGGACCGGACTGCAACCGGCCTTTCTGGCGGGCCGCTTCCACCCCGATAGAGGCTTTATCGGCCGCCGCCCGCTGCTGATCCGCAATTGCCCGGTGGTGTTCATGACGGGCTTTCAAATAGGCCGCCGCATTCCATGCGCCGCGCATTGCGGCGACGGTAATACCGGCCATCATCACCGCCGACATGGCGGCGACTCCCGACCCTTGCGGACTGTCCGGCATTCCGGGGTCCGCGTTCGCGGTCGTCGTATTTCCGCTGCCGACGCCGGGATTACCCGCGACCAGCAGCGAGGGCGGGGGCGCGAGAGCGGGGAGGGCGGGCAGTGTGGGGGCGGCGGCCCCGGGCGGCGGCGGGCTGCTGCCCACCGGCCCCGGGATCGTCAGCCCGCCGGGGAAGCCGTAGACGGTCCCCCCGGCGTCGTCGTCGGCCATCGGCCGTCTCCTTCGATCAGTCACCCAGCGTGACAACCCGGGGGGCCCTCACGCGCGCGTATAGGCGCGCATGATGGGCCCCCCGGATTCACGGAGTGAGGCGGTGATGATGAGTGATGATGAGCGCGGAGCGTTACGGCGAAGGCTGTTGGCCCTGCCGCCTGGTCGTCCAGCCCTGGAGCAGCACGACCAGGTCGGCCCATGCCGCGTCGTCGGTGCCGGCCAGGAGGCGGGACAGGTCCCACAGCGCGGTCGCCCGCGCCTTGTTCGTCTCGGTCTCCGCCAGGCGCTTGTTCCATCGCGCCGTCTGGCCCTTCGAGAGCTGCACGGCCACTTATCAGGCCCTCTTTTCCAGGAAGTCCAGGAAGGTGTGATCGCCGCCGTCCGTGCCGGTCTTCTTCGCGACGGTCTTCCCGTCGCCGGTCGGCTCGGTCAGGGCGTTCGAGAGGCCGTTGAGCTGCCCGGCGGTGCTGACCGCGCGGGCGGTGTTCAGGCCCTTCTTCCTGGCCTTTTCCAGCTCCTTCTTCTCCGCGTTCGCCTCGCGCTTCTTCGGCAGCTCGACAAACCGCTTCTGGAATTCCGCGTCGAGCTTTCCGGCGTGATTCACGGCGTCCCGCAGGTCGCTTTCGAGCTTCGCCAGCGGGCGCGATGCCAGATAGGCGCGGATACGGGCCGCGAAGGGCTTGTCGCCCTCGATCTCGATGTTCTCCAGGTCGGCCCGGTACTCGTTGAGCAGCGCCCTCACCTCGTCGGCCATCTGCCGCAGCCGCTCGCGCTGCTGGGCGCCGTACAGGGCGGTGCCGCCGGGCTTCATCAGGTGGTCCGAGGTCCACCGGCTGTTGTTCTCGGTCATGGGGAAGACCTCCAGGTCTCGGGGGTGGGAGGGGATGGGGTTCGTGGTCCGTGTCCCCGAGGCGTGCGGGGCCGGGATCGTGCTCGGTACGAGGCAGCTCGCCCGCGTCCCGCTCGGGGCGGGGTGCGGGCGAGCGGCCTGCCGGCCGTGGCCGTCACCGGTCCGCGCTCGGTGTGCGAGCGCGGGCCGGTGGCGACCATGAGCGGCAGGGGTTCTGCCAGGGCGTGAGCGCGACGCGCTCACCGGGCGCTCACCTACGCGCTCGGGGTGGCCTCTTCGACCTGAGCGCGCAGGCGCTGGGCGGTCGGCCGGGAGACCGGCTTGTCGGACAGGCCCGCGTCGGTGAGCGCGTCGCGGATCTCCGTCCACTCGGGACGGCGCCCGAGCTCGGTGTAGAGGAGACGGATGCGAGCGTGGCGGCGCTCGGTCAGCGCGTCACTCTCGCTGCGAGAAAGAGCGCCCTCCGCTCGCTGAGCGTCGTCATCCTCCGTGGCGCGCTCACCCTCGTGAGCGCCGGAGGTGAGCGCCGGGCGCTCGCGCTCACCGCGAACCTCGCCCGAGGTGAGCGCGCTCATGTCCGGGCGAGCGTGCTCGCTCTCCTCCACCCGTTCGACGGTGGGCGCGTCCTCGGGGGTGAGCGTGTCGGCGAGCGCGGCGGGCGCGGAGCCGAGCTTGAGCGCCATCCGCTGCTCCAGCGGAGCCTTGCTCCGCCACCGCCACCCGTGCTCTTCCTTGAGCTGCGCTCGCAGGTAGGTCTGCTCCTGGAGGCGGGTGAGCGCCTCCTCGTAGGAGGTGATCTCCCACAGGATCATCCGGCGGCGAAGGCGGGCGGTCGGGATCGGAGCGAGGATCCAGCGCGAGCGCCGCACCGTCTCCATCCGCTTCTTGCCGGTGACCGCGCCGATCCGCGTGCCGTACACGTGCGAGGCGATCTCCGAGAAGATCACCCACAGCAGCGTGAGGGCTGCGTGCCCCAGACGGCCGCCGGCGGTGGACGACGCCTGCCAGTTCAGGTAGACCGTCACCGCCGTCAGCGCCCGGGGCACCCACCGGATCCAGCGGAGCTCCATGCCCATCCGGATCAGGATCAGGCTGGCGCCGGTGAAGGCCGGGATCGCGACGTCGATGCCGACGGGCAGCAGCCACGGCCAGTCCCAGCCCCAGGTGGCGGCCTTGGTCTCCAGCGCGGTGTAGGAGGACAGCAGCCCGAGGGTGGAGACGACCGTGGCCGCCAGGACGATCGCGACGACCAGCACCAGCTCCTGCCCGGACAGCGGCGGCACCCCGCCGGCGGGCCGGGCGTCATTGCGGGCCTTGCGCCGTGCGGCGCGCGACTCGGTCCGGATCTCCCGGCGCCGCGCCCGCTGCACGGTGCGCTGCGTCGCCGCCTCGAGGACCCGGTCCGCTTCGGCTCGGGCCTGCGCGGCGGCGGCCTGGTCGGCCGTGGCCTTCGCCGCTGTCTCCCGGGCCGTCTTCGCGTCGGCTTCGGCCTGCTCGCGCAGCCGGGCGACGTCCTTGTCGGCGGCGGCCCGCAGCTCCTCAGCGGAAGTGCGGGCGTCGGCCAGGGCGCGGTCGGCGTCGGCACGAAGGCCGGCGGCCACCTTCTCGGCTCCGGCCCGCACCTGCACGGCCTGGCCGTCCGCGCTCTCGCGCATCCGGTCGGCCTCGCCCCTCGCCCGCTCCAGCACCTGTTCGGCGTCGGTGGCGGCGCGGGTACGGGTCTCAGCCGCGGTGCGCTCCGCACCGGCCAGCAGCTCGGTGCGGGCGGTCTCCGCGTCGGCGAGGACCTTCGCGGCGGCCTGCGCGGCCTCGGTGCGGACCTGCTCCGCCTGCGCGGTCGCCGTGGTGGTGACCTCCTGCGCCCGGCGGTTGGCGTCGGCGAGCAGCTGCTCGGCAGCCGCCTTGGCGTCGGCGAGGACCTGGTCGGCCTCACCGGCCGCCGTCGACGCGACGGTGTCGGCGTCGCGGCGCGCGTCGGCGAGCAGCTGCTCCGCCGTCGCTTCGGCGGCAGCGCGGACCTGGTCGGCGTCGGCGGCCGCGGTGGTGGCGGCCTCCGAGCGGACCTGATCGGCGTCCGTCGCGGCGGCGGCCAGGAGGCGGGACTGCTCCGCGGTGGCGGCCTCGGTGATCGAGGCCGCCTCGGTGCGGGCGCCGTCCAGCAGCTCGGTGGCGCGCACCTTGCCGTCGGCGAGGATCTGCGCGACGTCGTCGGCGGCCAGGTCCCGGAGGTCGGCGGCGCGGTCGATGGCATCGGCGAGGACCGGGTCGGCTTCCTCGAACACCAGCGGCACGCTCTCCTCTTCCTCGGGGGCGGCGGCCTGGGCGGGGATGGAGGCCGGCGCGGCCGGTGCCTTGGCGTGCCCGGCGCGGGGCTTCGGGTTCGCCGCGGGCTGGCGCCTGCGACGGGTGGCGGGCTTGGTGGCCACGGGGTGTCCTCTCTCTTCCGGGCGCCTCCGTACAGAAGGGGCACCGTGGATCTGCGGCGGTGGGTAGGGTCGTGACCAGGCCCTCCGGGACCCCGGCAGCTCTAATGCCGGGGGCTCGGAGGGCCGTTGTGCTGGGGTGGTCAGTTCCGGGCGGGAAGCGCGGCGGCGTCCTGTACGAGGTGCTGGCGCAGCCAGGCGACGGCGGCCGGGCTCATCGCCCCGGTGTCCGGCTCGCTGAGCGGCGCGATGTCGATGTCGTGCATCGCGTCGGCCGCCGGGAGCGGCCGCATGTAGTCGGGGTCGATCCCGGCGCGGTAGCTGAGGCTGCCCAGCTCGGTCAGGTCGTAGAGGACCTTGCCGGTGTCGACGTGTTGCCAGGAGCGCTCCACCCGGCCGACGAACGTGTGGCCGGGCTTGCCGAGCCAGAACCGTTCGACGTTGCGGAACAGGACGATGTCGCCCTTGATGTAGCGGGTCTGCGGCTGGACGGCCTGCGTCTGCGGCTGCTGTGCCATGGGCTCTCCTCGTATCGCGTGCTCCGGCGGGGCCGGGCGTCCGGGCTGTCCGGCTCTCAGTCACCGCCCGGCCCCGGCCGCCAGGAGTTCGGCGGTCGGGGCCGGGCGGATCAGGCAGCCGTCAGACCGTGGCGAGGGGCCGGTGAGGGGCGATGATCTGGCCGTCGGGCAGCAGCTCCCCGGTGTCCTCGAAGAGCACCAGGGCGTTGCACAACAGGCTCCAGCCCTGCTCCGGGTGCGCGGCCACGACCTGCGCGGCCTCACGGTCGGAGCTGGCGGCCGTCGGGCACTTCGGGGTGTGCTTGCACTCCGAGTCCGGCATCCGGGAGGCGCTGGTGGGGGTCGTCGCGGTGTCGAGCTGGTGGCTGCGTTCCATGGGGCTCTCCTGCGGGGGAGGAAGGCGATCCCGGGATTTTCCCGGGCTGGAGACGTGCGAAAGGCCGGCAGCCCGTCGTGCGGACAGCCGTTGTGCGGCAGTGCTGTGGGGCGGGCCGGAAGTTGCCCGCCGCTCCCGTCAGGCGGTGCGGTTGCGGGCGGCGCGGCGCTTGAGGGAGCGGCGCTCCTTCGCGGACAGTCCGCCGAACACGCCGTAGTTCTCGCCGCGCTCCAGCGCGCCCTGGAGGCAGGACTCCATCAGCGGGCAGCGACGGCAGACAGCCTTGGCTTCCTCCTCCTGGAGGAGCGCCGGGCCGGTGTCGCCGATCGGGAAGAAGAGCTCGGGGTCCTCGTCGGCGCAGAGCGCGCGGGGGCTCTCGACGATCTTCGTGGTGTCGGCGCCGTAGTAGGGGGTGCGTACGATGGAGCTGTTCATCAGGGCCTCCCAGAAGGTCCGTACGACAGCCCCGGGGGTGCATCCCCGGGGCTGTTTGTGTGGTGGCGGCCGGATGGCCGGAGCGGGGGTGAGCTCCCGGCGCTCTCCGCCGGCCCCGCCCGTGTGGGCGCGGGGGCGACGGGCAATGCCGGGGGATCGGTCAGCGGCGGTTGTTCTCCGACCGCTTGTTCTGCTCGCTGTTCTTCTTCGACAGGTCCTCGCGCTCCGCGTCGGTCAGGCTCGTGATCGCGTTCATCACTTGCCGCCCCTCGCCCGGCGCAGCGCCTCGTCCATGTCCGGGTCCGAGTCCGTGTTGCCGAGCGGGCGTGCGATGCTGTTTCGCATCAGGTCCTCCGATTCAGGTCCTGGACAGCCCCGGGGGTCTCAAGTCGCCGGGGCTGTCGTGCTGTTCAGGCTGTTCGTACGAGCAGCCACGGCCCCGGCCTCCCCTCTTATGGGGTGGCCGGGGCCGTGGTCGTTCGTCGTCCAGTCCTACCGGGTGAGCTGCTCTTCCTGCGTCGCCAGGAGAGTGATCGCGCTCATCAGGTCGGCGCGCTCCCAGTCGGTGAGCTGCGGGGCGTCGGCCTTGCGCGGGTTGAGCGTCTGGATCAGCGCGGCCAGGGTGTCGCGGACGCGCCGGAGGTCGGCGTCGGCGACCGTCTCGGAGACGTTCTGCCACTGCTGCTCGTGCAGCAGGCGCAGGCCCCACGCGCGGCGGTCGTTCCAGTCCTCGCGGTCCATCTGCGCCGCGCGGCGGGCGGGGGCGAGGCGCTTGGTGTGCGCGGCGAGCTGGGCGAGGCGGCGGCCGTCGGTGCACCGGGAGGTGAGGTCGGCGGCGCGCAGGATGTTGCCCTTGTCGTCCTTGATGGAGCAGGTGGTGCAGCCGCGGACGTGGGCTTCGTCCAGCTTGCGGGCCGTCTTGTCGTCGACGGCGCCGCCGACGATCTGCATGACGGCGGGGGTCGAACCGGTTTTCGGCTTGCGGATCACGCGGGTGGAGCGTCGTCCGTTCGTCTGGGTCAGGCCCTCTTCCAGTCGCTGGAACCACTGGTCGACGGTGAGGTTGACGGTGACCAGGCGGTGGCTGCCGGGGCAGCGGATCGGGTCGTCGGTGCCGGCCTTCTCCGTGTGGTGGGGGACCAGTTTGGGCCGCGAGCTGTGCGGCGTGCTGATCGGCACCCAGGTGCGGCAGGTGGGGCAGACCAGCGTGGAGTAGGCGAGGTCGACCTCGTGCGGCTTGAGGCTGGAGACGACGAGCGGGGGGAGGGTGCTGATGGCGCGGGACCGGGCCCGGCGCGGACGCTTCTGAGCGGCGAGGTCACGGGTTCGCGTAGCCATGAGGGCTCCTTCGTACGGAGGGTCAGGGGTGCGTCGCAGGTGCTCTCTCCGCCTCTCCAGGCCGCACGGCGAACCGGCGTCCTGGAGGACGGACAACGCATCAGCGCTGCGGGGTGGTACTCGCTGCAGACCATGGGCGGAGGAGTTAGAGGTGCCTCGGGCTCCGGCCACCGAGGTGGCTAGGGCTTTGGACTCCGGCCACCGAGGTGGCGATCTGCTGCGATGGTGCTGGTCAGACCGAGCTTCAAGTAGTCGACTTAGATTGACTACTCAATGCCCGACGCAATGAAGCATGCACGGTGCGCGACACCAGGTCAAGCTCTTCGCCTACATTGACTAGTCATTCACGGGCATGTAGACATCTCCCATGGCAGTCAGCGGCAGGGCACGGGCCCTCTATCAGCGCATCGCGGACAAACTCCGCGCTCAGATCACCGACGGGACCTTGGCCCCAGGTGACCGGCTGCCGACCGAAGCAGAGATCGCGGCCGAATGGGACACCACCCGTTCGACGGCCGTGCAGGGACTGAAAGTCCTGGTCAACGAAGGTCTCATCATCAGTGACCGGCCCCGCGGCTACTTCGTCCGCAGTCGGCGACCGATGGTGTACCGACCGCAGGGCGAGTTCCGAAAGCGTCCACTGTCGCCAGAGATGGACCAGTTCCTCACCCAGATGCACGAGGAAGGCCGGGAGGCCAGTCAGTACATCGAGGTGAAGGTGGAGACGCCGTCGCGACACGTCCGCGAGCGCCTCCAGATGAACGAGGGCGAGCTGGTGGTTGTTCGCCGGCGCGTCCGGTTCGTCGACGGCATCCCGTACAACACGAACGACTCCCACTTCCCGCTGTCCCTGGTCCAGAACAGCGAGATCATGAACCCGGACGACATTGCCCGCGGCGCGAACGTCGTGCTGGCGGAACTGGGGCACGAGCAGGTCCGCGCCCTCGATGAGCTGCACGTCCGGATGCCGACGCCCGAAGAGGCTGACCGCCTCCAGCTCGGCCCCGGCACGCCCGTCGCCGTGCACCTGTGCACCGGCTTCACCACGGATGGAAGGCCCGTCCGCGCGGTGGTCAACGTCCTGCCCGGTGACCGGCACGTCATCACCTACGAACGCAGCCGGCCACCGGTCGCGGACGCCCTGACGATCCGCCCTGCCATCGCCACCGATCTGCGTACGGTCATCGACCTCTGGGAACACGCCGCCTCGTGGCTCAACGAGCGCGGCATCGACCAGTGGCAGTACCCGCCCCGCGAGGAACGCATCAAGGCGAACATCGAAGCTGGCGAGTGCTGGATCGTCGAAGCCGACGGTGCGCCGGTCGCGACCATCACCGTCGACGAGCACGCCGACCCTGACTTCTGGACCCCATCCGAGGCCAGCGACCGCGCGCTCTACGTGCACCGCATGGTCGTGCGTCGCGACGTAGCAGGACAGGACCTTGGTTCGGCCATGCTCGACTGGGCTGGACGGGAAGCGCTCCAACAGGGCAAGCAGCTGCTTCGCCTGGATGCGTGGCGCTCCAACGACGAGCTCCAGCGGTACTACAGCGACCGTGGATTCGTGCACGTCCGGACCGTGGAAGCGGCCGACCGCAGCAGCGGTGCCCTGTTCCAGCGCGCGGCCAACTACAGCCGTGGTGGCGGACCTGAACTGAAGACCGAACTGCCCGACAGCACTCACTGAGCAACACCCCCTCGCTGAGCTCGGAAACCGTTGCTTCGGTTCTAAGCCCGGGGAGCTGCAAGTTCCAGATCTGACATGTGGCCGGGCGAACTGGCCACATCAGCCACAGGATTGGGGCGGGATGGCACAGAAACCGAGGGAGTTGACGCCCTGGGTGTCCCCCTTACACAACTGGGGCTACCAGCTGCGCGAGCTGCGGAATTCGCGAGGTCTCAGCCTCCGTGAACTCTCGAAGCGGACTCGCATCGACCACGCCCACCTGGGGCGATTCGAACGAGCGGAGCGCCCCGCCGACCGCACCCAGGCGGCGCTCCTGGACGGCGCCCTGGACGCCAGCGGGATGCTGCTCCGCCTCTGGGAGCGGATCGGTGACGAGCGTGGCCATGTGGCCAATCCGCCCGTTCATGTGGCCAAGTCGTCGGTGAACCTGGCCTTGGCGGTGGCTGACCAGGCAGCGTCGGACGGTGAGGGGATCTCGGTCCCGTGTCGTCTACGTGATGGGTCGGTGGTCTGGGTGGCTCTGGAACGGCGTGCACTACTGCGCGCGGGGGTGGGGTTGGGAGCCGCTGCGGCGGTTGGCATGGGTTCGCCGGCGGCCGCGGACTCGGACGGCGTGCCGGGCCTGGTTCGCAAGGCGCGGGCTGCGTCGGCTTACGGCTCGACACCGGTTGAGCACCTGCGCCGCGCCCGTCGCCATCTGATCGACGGCGACAACCTGCTTGGGCCGCGCCACGCCCTCAAGACCACGCGCGACTACATCGACGTCATCCAGCAGCTGCGCCGGGAGGCGAAGGGCACCGACCGGCACGACCTGATGGAGCTCCAGACGCAGTACGGGGAATTCCTGTCCTGGCTTCACCAGGACCTGGGCAACCCGGACGCCGCGTCCTACTGGCTCGACAGGGCGATGCAGTGGTCCTACACGGTCGGCGACACGGACCTGACCACCTACGTCATGGCCCGCAAGGCACAACTGGCCGGCGACACCGCCGACCTGGTCGACGTGGTCGACCTCGCCGAAGCCGCCCAGCGGATGGCCCGGCCCCGCAGCCGGCTCGCCGCTGTGGCCCGCACCTACGAGGCGTACGGGCACGCGTTGCGCGGTGACGCCAACGAGAGCGAGCGGGCCATCGACGATGTCCGCAACGCCCTCGATGGCGCCTCCGCCGATCCCACCCCGTGGGGCGTGTGGCTGAACGCTTCGTACGTAGAGGTCCACCGCGCGCAGGGCCTGGAGGCCCTCGGCAAGCACGACCAGGCCGCCGACGCCTTCGCCGACGCCATCCGACTGATGCCCGGCGACTACCACCGCGACCGCGGCGTCTACATGGCACGGCAGGCCGTGGCCCTGGCCGGTGCCCGCGATCCGGAGCGGGCCGCGACGGTCGGCATGCACGCGCTGACTGTCGCCGCCGACACCGGCTCCGGCCGCATCACCAACGAGCTCGCCCGGCTCGACACGGCCCTGATCCCCTGGCAGCGCGAGTCCTCGGTCTCCGAGTTCCGCGCCGCCTTCGACTCCACCCTCGCCCACGAAACCGGAACGGATGTCTGAGCAGATGACTGCCCGCCCGTACGTCGTGCTGTCGGCCGCCATGTCGGTCGACGGCTACCTGGACGACACCAGCCCCGAGCGGCTGCGCCTGTCCAACGCCGCCGACTTCGACCGCGTCGACCAGGTCCGCGCGGAGTCCGACGCCATCCTGATCGGCGCGAACACCATGCGCCGGGACAATCCACGCCTGCTGGTCAACAGCGATGAACGCCGTGCTCAGCGCGTTGCCGACGGCAAGCCGGCCTACCCGCTCAAGGTGACGGTCACCCGGACCGGGGACCTGTCCGCGGACCTCAATTTCTGGCACCACGGCGGCGCCAAGTTGGTCGTCACCGTCGACAGCGCGGTGGAGAAGGTCCGGGCGACGCTCGGGGACCTCGCCGACGTCGTCAGCGTCGGACCGGACCTCGACTGGGTCCTGGTCCTCGAGGAGCTCGGGCGTCGCGGTGTCGGCCAGTTGATGGTGGAGGGCGGCGGAACGATCCACACCCAGCTCATGGCGCAGAACCTCGCCGACGAAGTGCACCTGGCCATCGCGCCGCTGCTGGTGGGTCAGCCGGAAGCGGCCCGCTTCCTCGGTGCCGCCGACTACCCGGGCGGGTCGACCGCCCGCATGAAGGTGCTGGAGGTGCGGGCGATCGATGACGTGGTCTTCGTCCGCTACGCACCGAAGGAGCGCACCGCCTGATGTACGCGCCCGACCGAGACCAGGACCTGCGCTGGATGGAGCGCGCGATCGGCCTTGCCGCGCTGTGCCCGCCGGCTGCTGGTGCCTACTCGGTCGGCGCGGTCATCGTCGGCGAGGACGGCACCGAGCTGGCATCCGGCTACTCCCGGGAGGCCGACCCGCACGAGCACGCGGAAGAGGCCGCGCTCGGGAAGCTGCCCGTGGACGACCCCCGTCTCGCCGGGGCGACGATCTACAGCACTCTGGAGCCCTGCTCACAGCGGCACTCGCCGCGCACCCCGTGCACGCAACGCATCCTCACCGCTGGAATTCCGCGGGCAGTCATCGCCTGGCGCGAGCCGAGCCTGTTCGTCGACGACTGCGTCGGCTACGAGCAGCTGGTGGAGGCCGGGGTCGTGGTCGTGGAACTGCACGAGTTGGCCAAGTCCGCGAAGTCGGTCAACGCGCACCTGGGGGACCTTGCATGACGGAGCAGCTGCACGTGATCGGATCGCCTGGCAGCCGGGCCGTGAAGATCGGCATCGTCGCGCCGTCTTGCAGGGGACCGCACAGGGTGAGGACGAAGGGGGTGACATTCGGGGGTGACATCCAAATGTCACCCCCGAATGTCACCAGACGCCGCGTCCGATCGCGTGCCACACTCGCCGCGGTCGTTCCCCTTCCCGTGTGGCGGGACGGTTCACGAACAAGCTTCCCGTCAGGTGGGAGCGGCGGGGTTGCGAGTCGGCGAGCGCTGGAACTGCCGCTTGAAATCTGTTCGGATTCAGGGGCACCAAGGGGTTCCACCTGCGCGTTCTCACGTCAGGAGCGGGACTGTCATCAACGGGGGGAGGGGAGTCGGATGGGGCCAATCGGTGTCTCGTGCGGCAACACGCTCGTTCTCGTTACTGAAGATCGTCCGGATCATGTATCTTTTCGGGAATCATTGCCTACGGTGGAGGTTCCGATGTCTGATCCGCTGAGGCGAATTGACGCCCTGGTGGAGGAGGACACCCTCCCCACGCTCAAGGTGCGGCAGCAGCTCCGGCTCGCCGCCGGCCTCACGCAGTCCGAAGTTGCTGAGGCCATTGGCGTCAAGCGTCTTGCGATCGCGCGCTGGGAGGCCGGGGCCACCCAGCCTCACCGCGGGAACCGCCGCGCGTACGCGCACCTGCTTCGGAAGCTGGCGGAGAAGTATCCGGATGCCGCCATCGAGGGGGCGTCCGATGAGGGATGACTTCGCGGTACCGCCCGTTTCTGGGTTCGCCGACTCCGCCTTCGGTATCGAGGGGGTCGGGATGACCTAGGTCATCGGCCGCGCGCGCCAAAAGAGTGGACTGGTAATCCACTTCGGCCTCGCGCGGCCCGTCTCGCCGCCTGGTCTAACAACCAGGTCGGCTGCCTGGTCCCGGTTGGCGCCGGTTCCAGGCTCCAGCTCACTGAGCTGGTCTTTCTAGTGCAAGCAACACCCCGCCTTGGCAGGCGGGTCGCACAACCGCAGTCGCCCCTCTGGCAGGGGGCGTCCGCACGCTCCAGAGGCCCCTGGCAGGGCCAATAGAGCACCCGTCCGAGTCGCCACAGAAGGAAGGAAGTCCCGCCTCTGGTTCGTCGTCCGGTGCCCGCTCCTCACGGAGGGGGCGCAACAACCAAACGAACGGATTGGCCGGCCCCGGCAGGGGCTCGGTCGGTCCACGCATATGGAAGTTGGTTGCTCTCATAGTGCACGACTTGGTGTCCCCCTGTCAGCTTGGCTTCGCCCGTTTCACCCCGGTTCGGGAGCGGCGGGCTTCCCGCACGGCGGGATTGGCGCGGCCGTTTTTCCCGGTTCGGGTCGTTAGTCCGGCATGTGCCCCCCGGTCGAAAAACTTCGTCTGGAGCGTCACACGCGACCCGGATTTTCAACCTGTAGAAGGTGTGACCCCCTCTTCTCGTTCTGATCTGTCCGCCTCCGCTCTCGTTGTCCACAGGCCCGCCGCTGCTCGCCGGACTCTGTCCACAGGGGAATCCCCTGATGCTGCCGGGATGATCGTTCGCGCCTGCTTGCCCGTGTCCACGCACAGCTCTGTCGCGGCGGTGGGTCGATGAGCGCGGTCGCGGCGTCGGCCGCCCCGCTCATGCATCCCCGCCCGGAGTTCGGCGGGGCGTCGCGTCGTCGGCTGCGGTCGGTTTCGGCGCAGGCCGGTCCGGTCGCGTCGCTGGAGCTGGGCAACCCGCTCCAGCTGTCGAAGACGATGCGGGCCAGGCTGCTCGCCGCGGTGCGTGCGCTGGTGTCGTCTCCGGCGCTGGCCGGTGCGTCGGACGGCGCGCGGCTGGCCTCGGTGGTGCTGATGGCGAAGGCGAACGTCCGCGACGACTACCAGGCGTCGATCTGGGCGGCGGAGCTCGGTCGGTGGCTGGGGGTCTCCCAGTCGACGGTCGCGCACACCGTGCTGCCCGAGCTGCGCGGTGCCGGTTTCCTCGGCTCGAACATCGCGACGAACGCCTTCGGGCACGCGACGGGCCTGGAGTGCTGGGTGATCCCGATGTACCGGGCGCAGCAGGCCGGCGACCGGCGGCACGCCCTGGCACTGTCCCGCTCGGAGCTGGCGGTGCTGCTGAGCCTGATCACCGTGCTGTTCGGTCCGGGGTGGGCGCCGAAGGACAAGGCGCCGGTCCCGGCCGGGCTGCTCGCCGGGCGTACGGGCCGGGGGGCTGCGACGGATCGGCTCGGGCTGCTGCTGATGGTGCTGACGACGGGTTCGGCGGGCTGGCTGCAGCTGTGCCCCGGGTCGGTCGACACCGACCGGGGGCGTCCGGCGGCGACGGTCGCGCGGCTGCTGGGCTGCACGGCAGCGGCCGGGGCGAAGGTCCTCAAGCGCCTCCAGGAGCACGGCGTCGCGGACGTGGTGCGCAAGGAGACCGGCTCGGGCCTGAACGCGCAGTCGCGGGTGCGCCTGGTGCCGGTCGCCAAGGCCCACGGCGTGGCCGTTCGGGAGGCCCGCCGGGTCGCGGATGCCGTGTTTTCAGACCTCGCCGGTACTGCATCCGGAGATCTTGAGTCCGGCGAGACGGGCGAGACCCTTGTGGTTACTGGGATCGAGGGTGCCGGGCAGGACGGGATCGGCGGATCGGCAGACCTCGCCGCAACTGCACAGCACCACGCTCTCCACGCTTCTGGGGTTACTCCTGGTGGTTCTCTCGCGCTCTCTGGTGGCTTTTCCGGCGAAGGCCGTGGGGCGACCGGTGGTCTGCCGGACCGCGCGTGCGTGCGCGAGGACGGCGGCCCGCTCCGCGGGGAACAGCAGGAGAAGTCCCCGGTCGTCGAAGGCATGAACGGCGGCCGCAGGCCGGTGGCCGGAGCTCCGGTGCGGGTCGTGGACGGTGCAGGCCAGGGCAGGCAGCAGCGGGGGAGGGTGCCTCTGCCGCCGGAAGACCTGCGGGCCGTCCTGGCTCCGGTCGACCTGGTGTGGGCGCGCCTGGAGCGTCCGGCCGCCCGGAAGCTGGTGGAGGCCGCCGCCCGTAGCGAGCTGGCCCGGGTGGTCGGCCTCGCCGGCCGTACGGATGCGCCGCAGATCCTGGCCGACCGGGTCGCCCGGCGCCTGGAGGACCAGATGCGGCTGGGCGGGCCGATCCAGGACCCGGTGGGCTGGCTGATCGGCCTGGCCCTGCCCCAGCGTCAGCGGTGCGGCGACGTGCGGTGTGACGACCGGGTGCTGCTCGACTCCGGTGCGGACTGCCCGCGCTGCGAGGAGAAGCAGGCCGACCGCCGCGACCAACGCCGTGCGGTCGCGGCCGCCGTCGACGCGGCGATGCCGCACGCCTCCGAGACCGAGCGCCGCGCGGCGACCGCGCAGCAGCTGCACCAGGACGTCACCGCCCAGGCGTGGATCCGCGAGCACCGGTGGGCACAGGTCCGCGAGCAGCAGGCCGCCGCCGCCAAGGCCCGCGCCGAAGCCGCGGCCGCGCCGCCGACCTTCGAGGCCCCGGCCGCGCCGGTGGCCCCGATCGTGCTGCCCGCGCCGCGGCCGGTCGTCGTGCCCGACCCGGTCGACGGCGACGACCAGGAGCAGGAGCTTGTCCTCGAGGACCTGACCCGCGAGCAGGTCCGCGACTGGCGGGTGCGCGGGTCGAAGGACCACAGCGTCGTCTTCGACCACATCGACCAGTACGGCGAGACGTCGGCCAGGCGCCTGTTCAGCAACCAGCTGGTCAACGAAGCGCAGCGCCTTTCGGGCACGCACCACCTGGTCCTCGGGCACACCACCTGGGGGCAGGCATGAGCGAAGGCGAGGTGTCCGGGGTCGACCTGGCCCGGGTCGCGCTGCGGGCCGCAATGGAGGCGGCCCGGAAGAACGGCGCCGGCCAGAAAGCGAAGAAGAAGCCGCGGGCCGTCACGGCGGTGCGGCGCGACGGGCGCGAGCCGATGGGCCTGGGCGTGGCGATCGGCGCGCTGGTCACCGAGCGGGCCTGGGAGCTCCCGGCCGCCGGCGCTTCCCTGCGCGAGCGGTGGGCGGCCATCGCCCCCGAGCTCGCCGGGCACGTCGCCGCCGTGTCGTACGACGCGGACTCCGGCCAGCTCACGGTGTGCCCGGAGTCGTCGGCGTGGGCGACGAAGGCCCGCCTGGAGCAGACCCGTGTCATCGCGGCCGCCAACAAGGCGGCGGGCCGCACCGTCGTGCGTGCCCTGCGGGTCCTGGCGCCCGGCGCCGTGCCCGCGTCCGGTCCGGCCGACGTCGCTCCGGCAGACCCGGCCCCCGCGCCCACCGGTCCGGCAAAGTCCAGGGAGACGGCGTGCGAGGGCTATCGCCGCGCGCTCGCCGCGCACCAGGAGGCCGCCGTGCCGTCCCGTGTGGACCCGGGTATCGCGGAGGCGGTGGAGCGGCAGAACCGGGCGATGCGCGAGCTGTCCCGCCGGGCGTTCCCCGAGACCGATGTCGTCGCGGACGATGCGCCGGCCCCGATCGACCAGGCCCGTACCCAGCGACGCCGTGAAGCCGACGTCTCCCACGCGGCGGCGCTGCGCCGGGCCCGTGCGGAGCGCGCGGCGAGAGAGGCCGGGACGGTGGCGGCGGTGACGCCTCAGCGGGCTCCGCTGCGGACGTCAGCATGAAACGTCGCCTCACCCTCAAGAGTGGTCGTACGGTGTTTGTACGGTAGGCGTACGCGAATCTTACGGTTCATGGGGTAGAGTGTGGGTCAGGAGGTGTTCCATGTCCGAGATGTTCGATGCGGTCGACGCGCTGGTCGCGTCCCGCTCTGCTCTGCCGTCGGCGGAGGAGCGCAAGCGGCTGCGGGTCGCGCACGGCCTGACGCTGGACGACGTCGCCGGCGCCTTGAAGGTGCGGCGGGCCACGGTGTCCGCCTGGGAGTCGACGAAGAAGCCGACCGAGCCGCGCGGCCCGGAGCGTGAGGCGTACGCGCGGCTGCTCACGCAGCTCGCGGAGCTCTACCCGGCCCCGGTGCCCGCCACGTTCACCGGAGCACCCGCACCGGCGGAAGCGCCGACTCTGTCCACAGGCCCGGCACCCGAGGCTGCGGTCATGACTGCAACCGAGAACACCCAGACCCCCGTCCCTGTCGCTGCTGCTCCGGCCGCCGCGTCCCGCCCGGCCAGCACCACCAGGACCACGTCGACGTCGCGGCGTCCCGGCGCGCGGAAGGCTGCCCCGGCCGGGACCCCGGCGGGCGGTGCCGACCCGCGGTTCGAGAACGGCCCGCTGGCGGTCCTGGACGTCGACGACGACGGCAAGGTGCTGGCGTACTGCACCGGCGGCCTGGTCCTGGACGTGCCCGCCAAGTCCCTGCCGTCCCTGGTGGACTGGACGCTGCGCGAGGCGAAGCTCGGTCAGCCGAAGCTGTCCGGGCCGGGCAAGGACGCCGACCCGTTGATCGTCCTCACCGAGGCGGCCCTGGAGCGCTACGGCCTCCCGGCCACCCTCACGGAGGAGGAGCGGCTCGCTGGGCGCCTGCCCGAGGGCCACAAGGTCATCAAGCAGCTGGTCCGTGCGGAGTGGAAGCTGACGAAGCGCGGGTTCGGGCCGTGGGCGAGGATCTACCGCCCGGCGACCGGGTCGGAGCGGGCCTGCGTGCAGCTGTGCATCCCGTCGTGGAACGCGCTGGACACCCGTCACTGGGGTGAGGCCGGGCAGCTTCCGCCGGCGGAGCTCGCCCGCGTCCTGGGCGTGTACGCCTCGCGGGTGATGACGCCGCGCGGTTCCACTGCCGTGACCGGCCTGGAGCTGATGACCGCGCTGCACCCGCCGACCCGGGCCTCCGAGCCGGACGCCGACGGCAAGCGGCACTCCGAGCACAACCCCGGCAGCCTGGGCAAGGACGCCATCGACCCGATGAACTGGCCGCCGTGCGAGGTCCCCGACGGCCACCCCGTCCTCAAGGATCTGCCCCGGTTCCACGTGCGCGGCCCTGGCGAGAAGCTGTTCGAGGAGGCGTACGACTGGGCGCGGCCGATGACCGACGCGGAGTGCACCCTGCGCCACCTGGTCGGCATCGACGTCAACATGGCTTTCGCGGCCGGCGCCAACGGCTTGAACGTCGGCCTCGGTGAGGCGACGCACGTCAAGGCCCCGGTGTTCGACCCGAAGCTGCCCGGCTCGTGGCTGGTGGACCTGAGCCATGTCGACCTGTCCCGCGTGAAGGTCGGCAAGGAGTGGGTGGAGCTGGACGGCAGCCTGCTGCCCTCGCCGTTCACGCCGAAGGGCGAGCGGCCCGAGGGTCCGGCCTGGTACGCGACGCCCACCGTGGCCTATGCGGTGGAGCTCGGCTACGAGGTGCGCCCGCTGGAGGCGTGGGTGCGGCGCGAGAACGGCCGCTACCTGGACGGCTGGTACAACCGGCTGCGGGACGCCTACCTCGCCACGATGGCCGACCTCGGCGTCGACGCCGACCTCGCCCCGGCCGGCTTCCTGACGGCGATGGACGGCTACAAGGCCCGTGACCCGGAGCTGGCGATCGTCGTCTCGGCGGTCAAGGCGACGGTGAAGGGCGGCCTGGGCAAGCTGCGCGAGCGCCCGCGCGGGGAGGGCTGGCGGCCGGGTGAGCCGTGGCGGGCCCTGTCCCGTCCGACGTGGAATCCCCACATCCGCGCGGCGGTCATCTCCCGCACCCGGATCAACCTGCACCGGAAGATCGTCAAGCATGCGGCGTTCACCGGGCAGTACCCGATCGCGATTCTGTCCGACTGCGTCGTCTACGCCGCGAACGGACCGAGCCCGCTGGACTTCCTGCCCTACCGGGAGGGCAAGCCGCTGCCCGGCGGCTTCAAGCTCGGGGTGAACCCGGGCCTGGTCAAGCACGAAGGCACGCAGGACGTCCTGTGGGGCGAAGAGGTCCGCGAGCGGTTCAACGCGCCGGAGCTCAACCTCGCCCGGTACATCAAGGACGGCACCGTCACCGACGTCGACAACGGCGAGTAGGGGAGCAGACAGGCGATGAGCATGTTCGGGGACGGCCTGGACAAGGCAGTGCAGAAGGCGTTCACCCGCCCCGCACCCAAGTCCGCGGGCCCGCAGATGCGGTACATGGTCAAGCAGCTCGGCGGCACGAAGGCGGTCGCCGAACTGCTCGGCATGTCCCAGCGGCAGGTGGAGCGGTACGTGGCGGGCAAGGCCAAGAAGCCGCGCGCCGACCTCGCCGCCCGCCTGGAGCGCGAGGTGACCAAGCGGTGGCAGCCGCAGATCCGGGCCAAGGCCCGCGAGAAGGCGGCGACGACCGGCGGCATCGTCATCGACGCCCGCGCCCGCATGGGCTACACCGCGCCGATCGGGTCCACGGACCAGGACCGCATCCGGCACCTGACCGTCGCCCTGCCGCCCGTCTACGCCGCCCGCCTCTTCGAGGCGCAGGAGGCCGGCGCCAGCGACGCCCAGCTCCAGGAGATCGCAGCCGAAGCACTCAAGGAGGTCTACTTCCAGGACGGCGGCCGCCGCGCCGGAAGCCTGGAAGAGGTCCGGTTCACCGACGTCGAACACCTCGAGTTCGACCTGTAGCAGCGCGCCCCGAACAGCCCGCGAGCCCGGACCAGTTGGTCCGGGCTCGCTCGCGTGGGGAGGGCGCCCGGAATCTGTCCACAGGCGATCCGTGATCCCTGGGAAGCATGAGCGATCACGAGCAGCAGCAGCCGGCCCCGAGCCGCGGCAAGGTCCTGGAGGCCCTCACGCGGGCGGAGCGGAAGGTCTTCACCCGGCCCGCGCCGAAATCCGCGAAGGCTCAGGTGAAATTCCTCCTCACACGGGCGAAGGGATCGACCAAGGCCCTGGCGGAGCGCCTGGGCGTCTCGCGCCGCACGGTGGAGCGCTACCGCGCCGGGAAGCTGACGACCCCGCAGAAGCGCCTCCAGGCCGCCCTGGTGGAGGAGACCGAATCCGAGTGGCAACCGCAGGTCAGGGCACAGGCACGCGAACAGGCGTCCACGTCCAGCGGGATGATGGTGGAGGTGACCGCGTACTTCGGATTCACGTGCACGGGCAGCTCCGACGACGGCCGCATACGCACCATCACCACCCCGATCTCGCCCACCTACGCGCGGCAGATCCTGGCTCTCCAGGAGTCCGGAGCGACGGAGGAAGATCTGCATCCGATCGTCGCGGAGGCCATCACCGAGTCGTATTTCACGGAATGGGGCACCCGCGCCGATGGTCTGCGCGCGGATTTCACGCACGTTCAGGCCATCGAGTTCCTGTTCTGACACGGTCGAATTCAGAGCCTGCTATAAAACAATCCGGCGGGTCGTCGCAGAAGCGCTCTGGCGGCGGCCCGCTCTGATTCCTCACCACGAATGCGAGGCCGATGATGACCAGGATGTGGCCGCCCGGCGGCGGAACCCGTCGACCGCTCGCCCCGCGCGTCGCCGCGCCCCGTGAGCCGGTCGACCCCGCCCGCATCGGCCGCCGCGTCGTACGGCGCCGGGCGAAGGGGATGGACGCCGGCGCTGTCGCGGCGGCCCTCGAGGACGCCCGGTTCGACGCCCGGCAGGCGTCCCGGCACGAGGACCTGGCCGACGACGTCCGCGGCCCGGCGGAGCTCGCGGAGTGGGAGCGCATCGCGCAGCTGCTCGCCGACACCGTCCCGGGCACCGTCTACGACCCGGACACCGACGACGTCGTCCGAGCCGAGCTCGCCGCCGACGCCGCGGCCGCCGCCGCCCGGGAAGCTGAACTGCGCGAGGCCGCCCGGATCGCGGCCCGCGCCGACGAGCTCCAGGCGCTGCGCGAGCTCGGCACGCTGGAGCAGACCGAGCCCCGTACCGGGGACGAAGCCGTCCGGGACGAACTCACCCGGCGAGCCGGCGGGTACGTCCAGGCCGACGTCGACGCCTGGCTCGCGCACGCCCTGGCCGCGCACATCGGGCACTACCGCGACCCGACCGCCCGCGAGGAAGCCGCCGGCCTTCTCCCGCCGCCGGTCCTCACGCACGCCGCGCTCCTCGCCGAACTCGCCCGCCTGGTCCCCGACTCCGACATGGACCAACTGGCGTTCGCGGCCCGGCTCGCCACCACCGAGCCCGAAGCCGCCGGTGCGCTCGCCGCGTTCCTCACCCGCGCCCGCCCGTAGCCCCCTCCGCGATCACCGAGGGTGACTGTCACGCTGTCACGCTGACCGGTGTCACGCACCCCGATCCGGCTGTCACGTCGGGGTGTCACGCTGACGATCCGGCCCGGAACCACGGGCCCGAACCCGGATTTGGGCCACCTCGCCGATCAGCGTGACACCCCTCCCGGAGCGGTTACGGTCCGCATCCGGCCGCGATCCCTCGCCCGCCTGAACAGTGAGCCGATCTGTGTCATCACCCCCCTGTTTCCCCAGGTGGACACGCTCACCTGTGTCACTGTTCAGCTGATCTGTGTCATCGGACAGCGCGCCCTCGTACGAGCCGCCGGGATCGTCCCCGGGCGGCCCGGGGAGTGCGGAAGAATCGCCGGGGTGAGCACCGACAGCGCCACCGCCGCCCTCTACGCCCAGGCCCTGCAGAGCACCGCCGCCGACCCGAGCCGGTGCACCGTGCCGTGGGGCGTGTGCCCCGAGCACGGCGGCACCCTCAAGGCCCGCGCGCGAGCCACCGAGGGCTTCGACTCCTGGTGCACGGACTTCACCTGCTTCAACGTCTGGCCGTACGACCGGCTGGACGCGGCCTGCACCGAGCCGGCCACCCACACCGTCCAGGCCGACAACGGCGACCGCTACGTGGTCTGCGACGGCCACGCCCTGACCGCCCGCACCCAGATCACCGACGGCCAGGTCCTGCCCGGCCTGCCCGCCTGAGCACCCGGGAGGCGCGATGACGACGCACGAATACCAGGTCGTGGCACGGTGCACCGAGCCGTCCCACCCGGGCGCCACCACCCTGATCTACACCACCCACGCCGCCTCGATCGAAGAGGCCGCGGCGAAGGTCCAGAAGCTGCGCATCGACACGATGACTCCGGGCCTCTACCGCATCACGCAGGTCACGGAGCGCGAGCCGGAGTGCACCTGCGCCAACCCCGGCTTCGGCGGGAAGTGCGCCGGCGAACCCTGGTGCGCCAAGGTCGAAGGAGCCGCGGCCGCGCAGCCCGTGCCTGAGTGAAGCCGAGCGGCCCCACGGCCGCCGTACGGCCGATACCGTGGTGGCACACGCCCGTTCGCGCCCTGGAGGCCCTCGATGAGCGAACAGCCGGCCCCCGCCGACACCACCGTCCGGCAGCAGCTGGAGCCCGACGCCGCCGACGGGTTGCGCGCGTACGCGGCCCGGACCCGTGAGAGCGCCGACCAGCTCGCCGCCGTCCTGGAGGACATCGCCGCCAACGGGCTGCCCTCGGTGGAGGACTGCACGCCGTGGGAGGAGCTGCGCGAGGCCCACCTCGCCCGGCTCGCCGCCCAGCGCCCGGCCGTCGCCTGATGCCCACACCGCACGGCCCGCGCCGCGCCCAGATCGCGTTCTCCGACTCCGCCGCCAAGCAGCTGGACACCATCACCAGCGAAGCCGAGCTGCACGCCCTGGACCGCGCCCTGGTCGTCATCTCCGTCGACCCCGACGCCGGCGAACTCCTGCCCGGCGACAGCAGCGGCCCGCGACTGCGCCAGTACGTCGACGACGTCGAACGCGTCCGGCTCGTGTACTGGGTGACCGCCTTGAAGACCGTGGTCGTGGTCGCCTTCATCGAGGTCTGACCCGCGACGTCCTGGACCAGGCCGACCGCGTGCTGCTCGCCCGCGTCGAAGAAGCCGGCGCCGACCGCGACGACAGTCCGCAGCGGATCGGCGTGTCTGTCGTTTGGTGAGGGATCGGGTCCGCCGGTTGGTGAGGGATCGCTCGCGTAAGAGGAAGACCTAGGACTGACTGACCAGATGACGAGCGCTCTCCGCCTCACCCGCCGAAGGCGAGGTACCGGTGGTAGAGGCTGCGCTAGACCTCGCTGACGCGGATGTTCGGTCGGCGGTTCTGGTGGGTGCGCAGCATTCGCACGGTCGGGCGTAGCTCACGACTGTGCCCGTCACCCCGGGGCGTACTTGATCCTTCCCGGCGCTGTGCGGCCTCCTGCGCCGCTCTGAGCGGTTCCGGGCTCCCGGAAGACGATCACGGATCTCTCGAGCTCTCACAGCGGCGTACAGCGCTTCACGCCGTTCGGGTGTCCCCGTGGTTCGTCTCCGGTGCCGGTGTTGTGGCCTCCCGGCTGCGAGCTCCGCTCTCAGGGGGGGGAGAGTTCAACCCGCACGTAGGTACTACAACTACTTACCTACATTGGGGTGCAACGCGGTGCCCGGCCGCGCCCCGCTCGGACGGCCCCCAGCGGTCTCCCGGCGAAGCCGCAGCGGGGATCTCCAGTGCCGACCAGACCTTGCACCCTTCCGCTGCTGTCCGTCCCGCTGCACGGGCTACTGCTCCTGGTCGCGAAGGGTGCAAGGGCAGCAGCGGGGTGCAAGGCCGGGTGCTGCCCCGGCCGCCCGGCTCGCGGTGCAGCACTCGCCCGACCCGGGCGGCACACGGGTGCTGCACGGGTAGCAAGGCGGACCTCACCGGTGCAGCAGACGGCCGCTGCACCGGAGCCGGCTACGCGGACGCGGCTGCTGCAACCGGCGTGCTGGCGGCGTACCCGCCGCCGCGCGAGCAGGCCCGCAGCGCGCAGTCGAAGTACGCGTGGACGTCGACGACAGAGTCCCGGCGGGCGAGCACGTACATCCCCTTCATCGCCTCGAAGGCGGCCTCGATGGGGAGCGTGGTCTCTTCGTGCGCGCCGGTCGCCATGTCCAGGTAGTGGGCGAAACCGAAGTTGTAGGTCCGGGCCTCGTCCGCGTCGACCACCTTCTGGTGGGCCCGGCCGGCTGCCTCGAACCACCTCGCGCCGTCGGTCACGCCCAGGACGTTGACGACGATCGCCAGGAACGGGGTCACGTGTTCCGCAGTCGCGGGCCAGCTGTCGGTGGGCGAGCCGAAGTGGTTGCCCAGCTCCTGGGTGAAGTGGAGGCCGAAGTCGTACGTCACGCCCTACTCGTACCGCGTCGGCCGGCCTTCGGGTGCGCGGCGCGCGGAGCTCCACCTCGGGAACGCTCGTGCGGGCCGTCTCACCTGGGCTTTCCCCTGGAGGGGAACGATGTACGCGTCTGGCAGGCGGGCCGCCGCTCTTGTTCTGGAAAACCAGAACAAGACGGTTCCCCTGGTGATACCGTCGCCCGCGCTGCGCGCCGTTGACCTGGGCTTTCCCCTGGAGGGGAACGATGTGCGACCTGGGGCCTGCCCGGGGGCGGCGCGTGTTCTGGAGAACTAGAACATGTCGGTACCCCTGGTGATACCGACATGTGGCGTTGCGTGCGTCTCGGGCACGCGAACGGCGCCGCACCCTGGGGTGCGGCGCCGTGGCGTCGAGAAGAGCCCTGGAGGGCTACTCAGGCGCTTTGCGCGAGGTTGGCGACCTGGGCGGCGAAGCGGGTCCGCCGCTGCTCGGTGAAGTCCTCGGCGGGCGTCGTGTTGATCTCGGGGACCGCCATCGCGGTGCCGGCGACCCGGCCGCCGGTGAGGATGGGGTGGAGCTGGTAGCAGCCACGGCGCAGGAGCCAGGCAAGGCCGGCCTCCCTCAGCTCCTTGAAGCCGCGGTTCACCGCGGGCTTCCCGGCTCCGAGTTCGTGCGCCATCTCGGCTTGGCTGATGCCGACTGCGCCGTTGTCGGGGTCCTGGAAGGCCAGGAGGACATCGAGCACGCGTCGGGCGGTCAGGGAGATGTCCACGAGAGCGAGCATCCGCAGAGCGTCGCGGGTGAGCGTGATCGGCTCGTTGGACGGGGGGCCAGGTACGTAAGTGGTGCTCACGAGGGCCTCCTGGTCGTTGTCGTCTGGCTCTGAGGATATGCCCGTGCGCGTCACGCGCTCGCCTTCCGGGCGGGCAGGCGGCGGCGCGACAGCGTCACGACCTTCTCGCTTCGGCGGGCGATCTCGGCTGCCTTCTTCGCCTTCGCCCGCTCCGCGCGCCACTCGGCGGGGTAGTCCGGGGCCGGGATGATGCAGGCCGGGCCCTCGGCGGCGTTCCACTCCTTCTGCCACTGCTCCTGCTCGGCGGAGGTGCCGGCCACCGTGAGCCACGGGTTCAGCTGGAGCACGCCCGGCTTCGCGGTCCGCATCCAGCCGATCTGGTGGAAGAACTGCGCGGGCTCGCTCACCGAGGCCGCGGACAGGCTGCACAGCTGCTGGAGGTCGCGCTGGTTGATCCGGACGTACCCGCGCGGCGCCTTCGTCCGGTCGACGCCGTGGTACGCCGGGTCCTGAGCGGCCACGAGCTTGCACCACACCTGGAACCAGCTGCCCGGCATCTTCAGGCTGCCCAGGACGTCCATCAGCAGCCGGGCGTCCAGGACGTAGCCCTTGACCTCCGCGCTGACCGCGAACTCGCGGCCCTGGATCTTCTCAACACTGACGACCATGCCGCCCTTGCCGTCCGACCGGGCGACAACGCGCTGGCCAGGCCGAACAACCGGCAGCTGCTCCATCAAAGCCTCCAGGAAGATCATCGAGTGTGGGCCGAACGGTACCACTAGGGGAACCGTCTTGTTTCAGAGGGGTAGAACACGCCCTGCCTCCAGCGGGTCGCTGCGCCGCCTCGACACGCCCGGAGTTTGTTCTAGATCTCCAGAACAAACCGACCCCCCTTTGTTCTGGAGATCTAGAACACGCCGTTTGGCGTTTTCCCAGGTCAGCGCGTTTTGAAGCCGCGAGCACTCTTAGGTGTCTGTAAGACACCCTCCGGGCCCGTCGGGCGGGTACCGGGCCGGGCGTCACCGAGCTGGCAGCAGCGGGAAGCCGGGCGTGTCCGGCCTCGCCCGCGCCCGTCCCGGGGCTGGGGCGTGGTGGCTGAGGCGGCTTCGCGTGCGGCTCCGCGGCTCGGGTGCGGACCGTAGGCGGCACCAGCGGAGCTGCGTCTCGGGTGGTACCGGCCGTGACGCTCAAAAGCGAGGAAGCGTGGCCGATGCCAGTGGGCGGTTCCGCCGCCCGGCCCCAGGGGGCCATTCGGCTCCGGTACCTCCGCACGCCGGAATTCATCCTTTCCGATATCTGAGGTACCGTTCTGTGGCTCGGGTCCGCAGCTTCCCAATTCGTTATTCCTCGCGTGAGTGGGGGAAACCGAATTCCGGCACTGACCTTGCATCAAAAGCCGCGCCCCGGCCGGGTGGTTGGGGGGTGTCCCGTGTTTCCGCCAACGGTACATGCTGCATCAACCCGATGCATGCACTACACTGGAACTCACGCGAACGAGCGACCCCCACCCTCACAGCCAGCCCGGCCCGCGCCAGCGGGCCCCAAGGGACTGGAGGCGCAGCCGGAAGGACCGTCAGGCGGGGGAGCGCAGCGGACCCGCCCAGGAGCGCGAAGCGCTCCCCAACTCCCCTACTGGAGGCCCCACTAGCCGCACCTGGCACCCCGTCAGCCCCGGCCGCGCACCGCGCGGCCAGCCGGGCGCGCAGCGGCCGGCCCCACCGCCTCCAGGAGCGCAGCGGAGGGAGGCGCCCACGCTCCGCGTGGGCGAAGGGAGCGCAGCGACCGCCCCCCTTGCACATCGCGCAGCGATGTGGTACCCGCTCCGCGGGG
>NZ_JBVJCT010000056.1:0-37292 GCF_055588305.1 Streptomyces sp. NPDC042002
GCGGGAGGGTGGGGAAAAACAGGGCACCCCCTCCCCCCCCCCTAAAGAACACGTTTTCTGGAGGGGGAGCACACCCAACCCCCGAAAAACCCAACACCCCCCCCCCCCCCCGGCCCCCCCCCCCCCCCCCCCCCGGGCTCCGAGGTCACCGCGTCCAGGAACGGGGTGATCTCCGTCGCGGCGAGCAGATCGATCTCCCCGTGCAGCTCCAGCACCACATGACCGTGGTCATGGTGGATACGCAGATGCCTGGTGGACGGTGCGGGGTCGCTCGCCACGCGGACATCACCTCCAGCCGGCTGTTGACCTGCTCCCGAGGGCAGGAGGGCAGGGTCACCGGGGGCCGGGGCGACGATACGTCAAGTAATCACTGGACACGACCCCGGGCACCGGTGCGTGGAAAACCGTTCCGTGCCCTGCAAGTTACCCTCGTTGAAGTGAATTCCAGCATGTTCGATTGACATATGTCTTCGCTGTGTGCGGCGAGTTGGCCATCGGCGTGGGCGGGCCATGGGCCGGCCCCAGCCGTCAGTCGACCACCAGGACGAGCTTCCCCGTGGTCCGGCCGGTGTCGCCCAGGGCATGCGCCTTCGCGGCATCGGCCAGCGGGAAGGTCTCGGCGATCGTGGGGCGCAGCGCGCCCTTCTCGACGAGGTCCGCGACCGCCCGCATTCCGGTCTGGTCGGCGTCGACGAGCATCCGCACCGCCCGGACCCCGAGCCGCTCGGCCTCGTCGTAGAACGTGTCGGGCCCGACCGGCAGGATGGAGACGACCACGCCGCCGGGGCGCAGCACGCGCAGCGAGCGCAGTCCGGTCTCGCCGCCGATCGTGTCCAGTACGACGTCGACATCGCGTACGGTCTCGGCGAAGTCGACGGCGGTGTAGTCGATCGGCTCGTCCACGCCGATGGACCTCAGGAAGTCGTGCTTGCCCGCGCTCGCGGTGCCGATCACATACGCGCCGAGTGCCTTCGCGATCTGGACGGCCACATGGCCGACCCCGCCGGCCGCCGCGTGGATCAGCACCCGCTGCCCCGGCCGTACGCCGGCCCGTTCGGTCAGCGCCTGCCACGCGGTCAGGGAGACCAGCGGGAGCGCGGCGGCCTGCGTGTGGTCGATCACCGACGGCTTCAGGGTGAAGGCGCGCGCGGGACCGGTCACGTACTCGGCGTGCGATCCGTGGCCGTAGGGGTAGGGCAGCATGCCGAAGACCTCGTCCCCGGGCTTGACGTGGGCGACGCCGATCCCGGTCGCCTCGACCATGCCGGAGACGTCCCAGCCGAGGACGAAGGGCGGCTCGCCGAGGAACCCTCCGGTCGCGCGGTGCTTCCAGTCGGTCGGGTTGACCCCGGCGGCCCGTACCCGGACCAGGATCTCGTTCGCCCGCGGCGCGGGCCGTTCCAGGGTCACTTCCTCAAGAACCCCGGGACCGCCGAGGACGTTCTGGCCGATGGCTCGCATGGTGTTCACAGTGCTCATGGTGAACCAGCCTGCCGGGGTGCGCTCCACCGGGAAATGGCATAATCGCCAACCTTCGATAAGATCGTGCCATGCAGCATGTGGAGCGGGTCGTGGTCCTGGCGCTCGACGGCGTCTATCCCTTCGAACTGGGCATGCCCAGCCGGATCTTCGGCGCGGCGGACGGCCGCTACGAGGTGGTGACCTGCACCGTCGACGGAGGACCGGTCCGCACCGACGCCGACTTCTCCATCACCGTCGACCACGGTCCCGAGGCCCTGAGTACGGCGGACACGGTGGTCATCGCGGCCGTCACCCCGGATCGGGTCACCGACGCCCTCTCCGACGAGGTCGCCGCCGCGCTCGCGTTCGTCCGTCCGGGTACCCGCATCGTGTCCATCTGCACGGGCGCGTTCGTGCTGGCCGCCGCCGGGCTGCTGGACGGACGCCGGGCGACCACGCACTGGTGCGTGTCGGACGCGTTCCGGCGCATGTTCCCGCGGGTCGACCTGGATCCGGACGTCCTGTTCGTCGACGACGGCGACATCCTCACCTCGGCCGGCGCCGCGTCCGGCATCGACATCTGCCTGCACATCCTCCGCCGCGATCACGGCAGCGAACTGGCCAACAAGGTGGCCCGGCGCTGCGTGGTCCCGCCACTGCGCGAGGGCGGCCAGGCCCAGTACATCGAGCAGCCCGTGCCGGAGCCCTCGACGGCCAGCACCGCCGCCACCCGCGACTGGGCGCTGACCCGTCTCGGCGACCCGCTGACCCTGACCGAGCTCGCCGCGCACGCCGGAATGAGCCTGCGCACCTTCGCCCGCCGCTTCAACGACGAGGTGGGCCTGAGCCCCGGCCGCTGGCTCATCCAGCAGCGGGTCGCCCGGGCCCGCCATCTGCTGGAGGCCAGCGATCTGCCGGTGGACCGCGTCGCGGGCGAGGTCGGCTTCGCGACGGGCGCCTCGCTGCGCCAGCACCTGCAGGCGACGATCGGCGTCTCACCGCAGACATACCGCCGCACGTTCCAGACCACGCGCTGACCGCCGAACGCTCGCTCGCGCCGGGCCACGCGCCGGCCCTCGAACGCTCCCGGCGCAGACCGCCGAACGAACGTCCGCGCCCGTGCGTCGTAGGAGGACGAACGAGGGGCGGAGGATCAGGGGTGGGTATGCGCAAGGGGATCGCGGCGGCGGTGGTGCTGGTGGGGCTCGCGGCGGCGGGGTGCGGCGGGGGAGGGCACGACGCTCTGGTGGTGACCGGCACACCGCCCGCCAGGCCGTACGCCGGCCGGCTGGACCTGCCGTACAAGCAGAACGCGGACGACGGTGAACTCGGCGCGAAGGAGACCTCGGGCGCGGCCGGCCGGGCCCTGGAGTGCGACGGCGCGATCCACGCCGGTCCCGCGGGCGACTCGTGGAGCAAGGGTGACGGCGGTTCGACCCCCGAGGAGGGGCTGACCGCGTACTTCGACATCTACCAGCCCGGCCTGCCGGAGCGGGGCTACCGGGTGGAGCGCGTCGAAGGAGACCGTGTGCTGTTCTCGTACGACGTCGGCGGAAGGACCAAGGTCGCCGTCGTCGTCGCCAAGGACCAGCCGCGGCGCCCGGGTTGGGGCCCGGAGACCAGTGCCTCCTGCGACCCTTCAGAGTTCCCGGCGAGCTACACCGGGGCGCACGGGTACGAGATCTGGACGGACCGGGACGGCCACCGCCTGCCGACCACCGAGGTGACCAGCTCGGCCGGCCCCGAGCACTGCGACTGGCGGAGCGCGCACTTCCTCGATCTGGGCGAGCACGGGCGGTCGTACGTGCGTGATCCGCGCGGGGTCTTCCCGTCCGAGGCGCTCACCGCCCCCTACGACGGAGACGTCCGCATGCCCGCCGGTGCGCGCGACACCGGCTACCACTACCGCGACTGGAGCCTCTGGCTGACGCCGGACAGGTCCACGGCGTACGTCCGGACCTCGCACGGGGTGGAGGCCTGGCCGGCCGCGAAGCCGGGCTTCGGGTGCGATTGAGGTGTCGGCGGCGATCCTCACGGCCCCCGGACGGTCCCTGCGGCCCTGAGCGTCACCGGCTCGTGTGCAGGGCGACGAGCAGTTGCCAGACCTGGTCCGCGACGGTGTCCGGGGTGCCCTCCAGCAGGCCGTGCAGCCAGTCCGCGAGGACGCCCGCGAAGGTGGCGGCCACCGCGGAGGCGACGAGCGGCGCGTCCGGCGCGCCCGCGAGGGTGCGCTCGGCCAGGCTGCGGGCCCGCAGGTCGCGGTGGAGCACGCGGCCCAGCGGGCCACCGCCGCCCGGACTCAGCAGCGCGCGGTAGAGAGCGGTGCGCGGGGCGAGTTCGGCGAAGAAGGCGCGCAGGGCGGGCGGCGCCGACACCGGGTCGGGACGGCCGCGCCAGGCGTGCAGCGCCTCCACGGCCTCCCGTACGACATCGGCGCACGCGTCGACCGCCAGCGCCTCCAGGTCGGCGTAGTGCACATAGAAGGTGGCCCGGCCGACCCCGGCCCGCCGCACCAGCGCGGCGACGCCGATGTCCTCCAGCGGCTGCTCGGCGCACTCCTCCAGCAGCGCCTGCCGCAGCCTCGCGCGGGTCCGCGCGGCGCGCGGGTCCTCGGGCGTCATCCGGCGAACAGGACGGCGGCGAGGGCGAGCGCGCCCGGCAGGGCCTGGGCGAACAGGATGCGGCGGTTCGCGGTGACCGATCCGTACACGCCCGCGACCACGACACAGCACAGGAAGAAGACCTGCGCGTCATGGCCGGTCGGGTCGGCCGCGATCAGCCCCCACACCAGGCCCGCGGCCAGGAACCCGTTGTAGAGCCCCTGGTTCGCGGCGAGCGGCGCGGTCGCCCGGGCCGTCTGTGCGTCGAATCCATGAAGTTCCCGCCCCGGCTTCTTCTCCCACAGGAACATCTCCAGCACCAGGATGTACACGTGCAGTGCGGCCACCAGGCCCACCAGCACGTTCGCGACCGTTTCCATCGTCAACAGGCTCCGATTCGCCTCGTCATTTCTTGGACAGATGTCCACTATAGCTGGACTACTGTCCAAGAAGTGACGGCGGCGGGTCGGGGTCGAGCTGGGCCGGGTGAGGTGAGGCCGGGCGGGTCAGGCGTCCGGTGCCGCGTACACGCGCTCCCCTCCGACGTAGGTGAACGCGACCCCGGTCTCCTTGATCGCCTCCGGCGGTCCCGCGAAGGGGTCGCGGTCCAGGACGACGAGATCCGCGAGGGCGCCCACCCGCACGCTCCCGGTGTCGTCGAGGTGGTTCGCGTACGCCGTTCCCGCGGTGTACGCCGTCAACGCGGCCGTCAGATCGATGCGTTCGGCCGGCAGGAACACCGGCCCCGGCTCGTCCGGGCTCACCCGGTTGACCGCGACATGGATGCCCCGCAACGGGTCGGGGCTGCTGACCGGCCAGTCGCTGCCCGCCGCCAGGCGCGCGCCGGAGCGCAGCAGCGATCCGAACGGGTACTGCCAGGCGGCCCGTTCGGGCCCGAGGAAGGGGATGGTCAGCTCGTCCATCTGCGGTTCGTGGGCAGCCCACAGCGGCTGGATGTTCGCCGTGGCGCCGAGCCGCGCGAAGCGGGGCACGTCATCGGGGTGCACGACCTGGAGATGCGCCAGGTGCGGACGCGTGTCGCTCGGCCCGTTCGCCTTCCGCGCCGCCTCCACGGCGTCCAGGGCATGGCGTACGGCGCCGTCGCCGAGCGCGTGGAAGTGGCACTGGAACCCGAGCGCGTCCAACTCGGTCACGTAGGCGGGCAGATGGGCCGGGTCGATGAAGCTCTTGCCCCGATTCGCCGTGGCGCAGCCGCACTTGTCGAGGTAGGGGTCGAGCAGCGAGGCGGTGCCGTTCTCGGCGACGCCGTCCAGCATCAGCTTGACGCTGGTCGCCCGGAACCGTCCGTGCTCCAACGCGGCCCGCCGCTGGACGAGTTCGGGGATCTGCTCGGCGCCGCGCGCCCGGTCCCACCACAGGGCGCCGACCACCCGCGCGGTCAGCGAACCGTCGCGTGCCGCCGTCAGGTACGCCTCGGACGGGTCCTCCATGCCCAGGAAGGTGCCGACGATCGCGTCCTGCCAGGCGGTGATGCCGAGCGCGTGCAGATGCCGCTGGGCGTGCAGCAGCGCGGCGAGCCGGTCGGCGGGTGTGGCCGCGGGGGTGAGGCGGCCCACGGACTGCATCGCGCCTTCCTGGAGCATGCCGGTGGGCTCGCCCGACGCGTCCCGCTCGAAGCGTCCGTCGGCGGGGTCGGGCGTGTCCCGGGTGACGCCCGCGAGTTCGAGGGCGCGGCTGTTGGCCCAGGCGCCGTGATGGTCCCGGTTGGGCAGATATACCGGCCGGTCCGGTACGACCGCGTCCAGCAGCTCCTTGGTCGGCGTGCCGCCCGCGAAGGCCTCCATGGACCAGCCGCCGCCCGTGATCCACTCCCGTTCGGGGTGCGCGTCGGCGTACGCGCGGACGGCGGCCACGGTGTCCTTCGCCGTCTTCGCTCCGGTGAGATCGCACTGGGTGAGTTCCAGGCCCGCCGGGACCGGGTGGACGTGCGCGTCCTGGAACCCGGGCAGCAGGAGCCGCCCGGCCAGGTCGACGACCTCGGTGCCCGGGCCGATCAGCTCATGGACCTCGGAGTTCCCGACGGCGGTGATCCGCTCGCCGGTGACGGCCACCGCGGTCGCGGCGCGGCCCTCGGGGGTGAACACCGGGCCGCCGGTGAAGAGAAGGTCAGCGTGCATGGTTCCGTTTCCTTGGTCGGAGTGGCCGGGAGTCCTCAGTCGCTTCAACTGGGGGTGGCCAGGAGCTGGGGCGCGTCGGCGTCGGTTCCCCGGCCCGTGGTGAAGTACGGGGACTTGCGGACCCACTTGGCCCACGCGGCGGCCAGGAAGCCCGAGAGGATCATGGCGCCTGGGGCGAGCAGCAGGAACCAGCCGTTGTCCGCGCTCACCTCCAGGTGGTCGGTGGAGGTGTAGAAGGACCAGGCGAGATAGCCGCCGAGCCCGAGCAGCACCACGGCGCTCAGGGTGGGCAGGACGACCGCGCGTATCCCCTCCCGCCAGTTCTCGCGAAGCAGTCCGCGGAACCGGGCCGCCGCCGCGAGAGCGATGAGCGCGTACGACAGCGCCACCACGATCCCGACGGCGTTGACCGTCGCCATGATCATGTCGGCGAGCCGGGGAATCACCAGGGAGAGCGTGGCCACGACCACGGCCATCGCGCCGATCAGCAGCGTGCCGATCGCCGGGGTCCCGTACCGGGCGCTGACCCTGGACCACACGGGCCCGAGCGTACGGTCCCGGCTCATCGCGAACATCCCGCGCGCCGTCGGGATCACCCCGGCCTGCAGCGAGGCGACCGCCGAGAACATCAGCGCCACCAGGGGCAGCGCGGCCAGCGGCTGGTCGGCGAGCCGGTTCCCGAGGAAGGCCAGCCCCTCGGCGCCGTGCCCGGCCAACTCGTCCTCGGACAGCACGCGTTGGAAGGCCACCGAGCCGAGCACGAACAGCCCCAGCATGGTCACCAGTGTGATGGTCCCGGCCTTGGAGGCGTCCTGCGGATCGCGCACCTCCTCGTTCACGCTGAACGCCGACTCGAAGCCCCAGTAGCAGAACACCGACAGCAGCATCCCCTGCGCCAGCGCCGTCGCCGACGGGATCTGGAACGGGTCGAACCAGCTCAGGCTGAAGGGGTGCGGGCCGGCGACGATGCCGTATCCGCAGAAGCCCAGCAGGACGACGTACTCGAAGACCAGCAGCCCGCCCTGGAGCCGCGCGGCGCTTCTGACCCCGGTCACCGCGGTGAGGGTGACGGAGACGAGGACCAGGATGCCCACGGCCGTGGTCTGGGCGGTCGAGCCCGGATCGAGCACCAGGCCGGCCACCGTGTGCAGGCCCGCCTCGCCGACGAGCTGGATCATCGCCGAACCGGTCACCGCCGTGGTGTACGCGAGGAACGCCACCGTGGCCACGATGCTCACCCAGCCGACCAGGAACCCCAGCCAGGGACTGAGCGAACGGCCCACCCACACATAGCCGTTGCCCGCGTTCGGCTCGACCCGGTTCAGCCGGGAGAAGGCGCCCGCGATCCCGAGGATCGGCAGGAAGGCCAGCAGCATGATCGCGGGCAGATGCAGCCCGACCACCCCGGCCGTCACCCCGAGGCCGATACCGATGCTGGTCGTCGCCGCCGTACTGGAGGCGGCGATGGCGACACCGTCCAGCACGCCGAGCGTCTTGCGCAAGGACGGGGGATCCACACCGTACGGCTTCTGCGTCATGGCCTGCTCCGATCGCACCCGGGGCCTGATTCCGGCCCGATGACCGGAAATGAAACTGCCCGGGGCCTTAACAGGTCAACGCTGTTGACATAAGGTGCCCGGACCGGAGGGAGACACCATGACGTCCACGAACGGCCGAGTCGTCCCGTCCGCCGCCCGGCGGCGCAGACGTCCCACCAAGACCGGCGTCGTCCTCTCCGAGGAACTGATCGTCGAAACCGCCCTGCGGCTGCTCAAGGAGCACGGCGCCGACGCGCTCACCGTCCGCCGCCTCGGCCTCGCCCTCGGCGCCGACCCCAGCGCCCTGTACCGCTACTTCCGCGACACCGACGATCTGCTGCTCGCCATCGCCGACGAGCTCATCGGCCGTACGCTGCGCACCTGGCACCCCACGGGGGACTGGCGCGCCGACCTCAGGGACCTCGGCCTGCGCGTGCACTCCGGGTCCCTCGCCCATCCGCAGGCCGCCGTGCTCAGCTCCTACCGGGTGACCGGCAGGGTCCACGAGATCGCGGCCGTGGAGACGATCATCGGGGTGCTGCGCGGCGCCGGATTCCCCGACCCCGAGGCCGTACGGATCTACCACGCCTTCGTCGACCAGGCGCTCGCGTTCGCGGCCCTGGACGCGGCGAGCGTCGCCCTGCCCCGGGCCGCCCGCGACGCCGAGGCCGGCGTATGGCGGGCGAAGTACGCCAAGCTGCCCGCCGACAGCCACCCGAACATCGCGGCGACGGCCCGCCACCTGCTGGCCGACATGCGGCACAGCGCCTATCCGACGGCGCTCGACATGCTGCTCAGCGCGGCGGCGGCCCGGCTCGCGGAGATCACCGGAGGCGCGGACGCGACGGGAACCCCTACCCCACCGCGCCCACCGGGCCCGTCTCGCTGAGACCGGCCCGTCCCGCCGTTCACGCGGAGGCTCCGCCCGTCCCGGCCGCACCGAGGTTCGGCCCGTCCCCCTTTCAGGCCGCTCCTCCCGCCACGCCACACCGAGGCTCGTCCCGTCACAAGCTCAGGCCGCTCAACCCGTTACGCCCGCCCCGGCCTGCCCCTTGGCCTCTCCCGTCACACCCCGGCCCGTCCGTCCCGTCACACTGAGGCCGGCTCCACCGTCATCCCGGCAGAGCGCCCCCGCTCGCCCGTACCGCAGGCCTGGCGCGAGGCCGACGAGATCTCCGGACGAGACCTGATGCTGGACGGCGAGTGGCTCCTGGCCGACTGAATTCACCGGACGGGGTAACCCGGAACGGCAGGGCAGTGGCGGCCGGATGCCGCCCCGTCGTCCCGGAACCCCTCACGGAGGAAACATGGCACTGGTCACGGCAGCCGTCGTGGTGCTGGACTGCGCCGAGCCCGAGAAGCTCGCCGCCTTCTACAAGGAACTGCTCGACGCCGAGGAGACGGACGCGAGCGCGAACCGCGTCGAGATCAAGGGCACCGACGGCATGCGCATGGCCTTCCGCCGGGACGTGAACGCCACACCGCCCAGTTGGCCGCGTCCCGAGAACTCCTTCCAGGCCCACATCGACTTCCACGTGGAGGACCTCGACGAGGTGGAGCTGGTGGTGGTGGGCCTGGGCGGCCGGCCGCTCGACACCAAGGACGCGTCCGGCCCGTACGAGGAACGCGGCTACGCCGACCCCGCCGGCCACTCGTTCACCCTGCGGTGCAAGCGGTCGACGGCCCCCAAACAGGGCTGAACGGGCCGCTCCCGGTCGCGCGTTCCTCAGTCGCGGCCGGACCTTTCGGGGGAGGGCCACACGCCCGTCGATCGCTCGATGGCCTTCGCGCCCGTGCGGTCCACCGCACTGCGTACGACGGCGAAGATCGCGCCCTGGAGGGCGGCGGCGAGCAGCACCTCGCCCCAGCCGCGCTCCTTGTCCAGGGCGTCGGGAGCGTCTTCCTCGTGACGTATCGCCATCCAGGTCTTCTGGAACGCGAGTCCGGCGAGGGAGCCTCCGGCCCAGCTCAGCGCGAAGCCGATCGGCTTGTAGGCCAGGGACAGCCGGCGCTTCTTCTGCTTCTTGGACATCTGAGGCTCCTTCTCCGCTCCCGAGGCCGCGGGCGTGCGCCGGCCTCCTTCCACCGGGTACGGATGCCCGATGCGCGGCCCCTGTACCCCTCGGTCCGATTCTGTCGGCCGGCACGGTGTGAGGTGGAGAGCCAGGGGAAACCGGCTGGTGTGAGCGGTGAAGAAACGAAGGAAACGACGGATCACGGCCCTCCGACGCGGCAGCGGCCGCAGAAGGAGGACGGCTCGGACAGCAGAACCCGGGTCACCGTGATCGTGGCGCTGGGCGCCAACCTGCTGATCGCCGTGGCCAAGGCCGTGGGCGGCCTGATCGCGGGTTCGCCCGCGCTGCTCTCGGAAGCGGCGCACTCCGTGGCGGACAGCATGAACGAGGTGTTCCTGCTGGCCGCGCTCCGCCGCAGCCGCCGCCCGGCCGACCGCAGGCATCCGTTCGGCTACGGCAAGGAACGGTTCTTCTGGTCACTGCTCGCGGCCGTCGGCATCTTCGTCATGGGCGGATGCTTCTCCTTCTTCCAGGGCTTCGAGGCGCTGCGCAACGGGGCGGACGAATCCTTCCGGGGCTACATGGTGGGCATCGCGGTGCTCGGCGTCGCCCTGCTCGCCGAGGGCGGATCGCTGCTGCGGGCACTCCACCAGGCACGCGGACGGGGCGGCGACGGAATGCGGGACCCCGCCCTGCGTACGGTCGTCGCCGAGGACGGCACGGCGGTGCTCGGCGTGAGCCTCGCGATCGTCGGCATGGTGCTCCACATGGTCACGGGCCAGGTTGTGTGGGAGGCCTCCGCCTCCTTCGCCATCGGGCTGCTGCTCGTGTGCATCGCCTTCTGGCTCGGCCGGGACGCGCGCGAGCAGCTCATCGGTCGGGCCATCGACGAGGAGCAGAGCGGCCGGATCCGTGAACTGCTGAAGGCGCAGCCCGAGATCGACAGCGTCGAGGCGTTGCTGACCATGGAACTGGGCCTCGACTCGACGCTGGTGGCCGCCCGGATCGACCTGGTACCGGGGCTCGACAGCGAGGAGGTCGAGGAGGTCGCCGTCCGCATCAAGCGCTCGGTCGCCCACACCTTCCCCGAGGCCGACCAGATCTTCCTCGACGTGACCGACGCCCGTGCGGCGCGAGCGGCCGCGCGCCGCGGTGAGAGCGGGGCGAGCGACCGGGAACACACCGGCGACGCGACAGCGGGAAGCCCCGCCGCGACGGGGGAACGCGGTGGGGCCTGACATCCGGGTGCCCGACGCCCGGCCGTTCATGCGCACCGATGCGGCGGACGTCCGGGAGCCTTCTGTGATGCCTGTGGTGACCGTGATCGCCGAGGGGCACGGGCAAGGGCCCGTACCGGCGTGTGTGCCGGTACGGGCCCTTCCCCGTGCGCGGGTGCGTCTGGTGTCAGTCGGTCGGCTCCAGGACGAAGACCGGGATCTCCCTGTCGGTCTTCGTCTGATACTCGGCGTACGGGGGATACGCGGCGACCGCGCGCTCCCACCACCGGGCCTTCTCCTCGCCGGTGATCTCCCGGGCCGTGAACCCCTTGCGCACGGGCCCGTCCTGGAGCTCGACGTGCGGATCGGAGGTGACGTTGTGGTACCAGACGGGGTGCTCGGGAGCGCCGCCCTTCGAGGCGACCACCGCGTAGCGTCCGTCGTTCTCGACGCGCATCAGCGGGGTCTTACGGATCTTGCCGCTCTTGGCACCGCGTGTCGTGAGAATGATGACAGGTAGCCCGGTGTCCATCAGCGTCGTTCCCTTGGTCCCACCGGACCCCTCGTACAACTCCACCTGGTCCCGCACCCACTGCGCGGGGCTGGGCTCGTACTCGCCCTCAAGCGGCATGACTTCCGTCCCATCGTCGCGTCGACTGGTCGTGTCTCGGCACGATTCAACACCAGCGCGGACGCGAATCTTCCGCACCGCCGCCCCCGCGTGGCTCCCGCGCCGCGCCGAACCCCCGGTGCGGCGCACCGGGCACACCGTATGCGCCCGGCCCCTCCCCCCTGGAGGGCGTTCTGACGGCCCGGCACATCGCCGCCGAGGCCCGGCTCAGCCCCGACCCGGCGCCCCACCGGCTGACGCCGGGTCGGGTACGGACAGAAGATGCTCGGCGCCGCCTTCGAGCATCTGGGCCATTTGGGCCGAGCGGGGGAGCATCGACTTCTCGTAGGTGTCCACAGCGTCGCCGATGGTGGAGGAGTCGACGAGTGCCAGCGCGAGTTCGGCGGCGTCGAGCATGGCGAGGTTGACGCCGACGCCGAGCGGTGGCATGAGGTGTGCGGCGTCTCCCAGAAGCGCCACGCTGGGCGAGCGCTCCCATGTGTGCGGCACGGGCAGGGCGAAGAGCGGACGATCGACGTAGGCGCCGTCGTTGTCGGCGATCATCCGGAGTATCCGCGGTGACCAGGCCGCGTACTCGCCGAGCAGATGCCCGCGGATGCCCTTGGTGTCCTCGGGGCGAAGCCCGTGCGCCGCGATCCAGTCCACGGGAACGCGCTGCATGATGTACACGCGCATGTGACCGCCGCTGTTTCGCTGTGCGAAGAGGCCACGCTCACCGTCGGCGATGTGGGCACTGCCTTTCCCGACCAGCCGGGAGAGCTCGGGGTGCGCGTGCTCCATGTCGTCGAACCATGCCTCGAGGAAGCTGACCCCGGTGTAGCGCGGTGTCGCGGATGACAGGGCGGCGCGGACGCGGGAGTGGGAGCCGTCCGCACCGATCACGAGATCCGCCTCGACGGTCGTCCCGTCGGTGAACGTCAGCGTCCGCGGCCCGTCGGTCGGTCCGCTCACCGATGCGAGCGTGCGCCCCCACTGAACGGTTCCCGCGGGGAGTGAGCGCAGCAGGAGATCGCGAAGCTGGCCGCGGTCGATCTCGGGGCGGGCCTTTTCGCCCTCGTCCGGCAGATGGTGGGCGAGGACGCGCCCCGATGGGTCCATTTGGCGCATTTCCTGCCCATCGAGCCTGGCGAGCGCGAAGAATTCCTCCAGCAGGCCCGCTTCACGGAGCGCGAGTTGGCCGTCCTCCTCGTGCAGGTCGAGCGAGCCTCCCTGGTTCCGGGGGTTCGTCTCGGCGTCGCGGTCGTACACCGACACCGCGATGCCGTGCCGCCGCAGGATACGTGCGCACGTGAGCCCTCCCGGCCCGGCGCCGATGATGCTGATCCGCGCGTTGGTGGGCGTCGGAGATTCCACGGTGGATTCCTTTCGTCGGTCGGGGTTCCCGGTGACGCCACGGCGCGGCGACGACCGGTGCCGCGCCCCCCACGGGCGGCAACCCCTACGGAGACAACCAAAGCAGAAGTGAGTCCATAAGTGCAACAGTTACAGTTTCTGCTTCGTTCCAGTCGTGAGGTAGGGTGAGGCCATGCCCGAATCCCCGACCGTCGGTCGTCGTGAGCGCAAGAAGGCCGCGACGCGGCAGGCCATCGCCGACGCCGCCCTGGAACTCGTCCTGGAACACGGATTCGAACAAGTGAGCGTCCGTGATATCGCCGAGAAGGCCGACGTGTCGACGACGACACTCTTCGCGCACTTCCCGAGCAAGGAGGCGCTGGTCTTCGACCGCGAGGAGGACGTCGAGGCCGAGCTGACCGCCGCCGTCCGTGAACGGCCGGCCGGTCAGGACGTGGTCGAGGCGCTCCGCGCCCACGTGCTGAGGTCATGGGTGCCGCTGGCGTCGGATCCTCGTCTGCGTCAGTTCACCGCGCTGGTGGACCGAACACCCGCGCTCCGCGAGTACGCGGAGCGTATGTGGATGCGGCATGCGGGCGCCCTCGGCGCCGTGATCGCGGAGGAACTCGGCCGGGAGACGGATGATCTCGCGTGCTCGGCCCTCGCGCGGTTCGTCCTGGGACTGCCGGCCCTGGCCAAGGGGCGACCGGATCCACGCGCGGCTGTGGAGACGGTGTTCGACCTGCTGATCCACGGTTGGCGGTCGCAGGAGGAGCGCGCCGGGCAGGGCGGGCGAGGCCCACAGGGGTCAGCCGGATAGGTGACGACCTGGTGACAGGCTCCGGGATCTCATGGCGGGGCCACGAGCACGCGTACGGCCAGCAGCATGATGACGCCGCTCGACGCGAGCCCCGTCACCAGTCGTCCCCGGTGCCCCGTCAGGGTCCGGCCGAGCAGTGCGCCGCCCCCGGCGATCAGGAGCTGCCAGCTCGCGGACGCGGCGAACGCGGCGAGGACGAACACCCCCTGCTCCAGCGGACGTACCGCCTCTGCCGTACGGCTGCCGAGCACCAGCGCGGCGAAGTAGACGACCGTGGCGGGGTTGAGCAGGGTGATCCCCAGCAGTGCCAGGTAGGCGCGGGCCGGGTGCGGGGGATCCTGTCCGGTCCGTTCGGCGAGCCGCCGCTCGCGGTACCGGCGGACCGCGCCGATCGCACCGCGGACCGCCAGCGCGGCGAGGACCAGCGCGGAGGCCCGGCGCAGCGGGAGGAGTACCGGCTGGAGTCCGGCCGCGAGCGCCGTACCGCCGAGGGCGGCGACGAGGGCGTACAGTCCGTCGGCCGTCGCGACGCCCAGCGCGGCCGAGGCGCCGATCCGCAGAGATGTCCGAGCGGTGAGGGAGACGAGGTAGGTCGCGACCGCTCCGACGGGCATGGCGATGCCATAACCCGCGAGAAGCCCCGCGACGAGCGCGGCGGTCACGACCGGGGAAGCTCGGGCCTCCGCGGGCGGCCGGGCCGCTGCTGGACCCGCACCGGACGAACGGCGGCGGAGGTCGGCGGCAGGAAGGCTTCGATCGTGAACATGGGCCGATGTTCGGGCCACCGGCCGCGCCCGCGCAACCGATTTTCGGAAGGTGTTCTGGAGGAGTTCGAGCCATGACGGCGCGGGCGGGTCGCCGACGCGGCGGGAAACCGGCGGAAACCGGAACCTGGCCCACCGTGCTTCGGCCAGATCGCGCGACCCGCTCATCTGGCCGAACTTCGCGTGGCCGCATAGGTGCCTGGGGCATCTAATGAAGATCGGCAAGAGGGAACCGTCGCTTGTGAGGCCACTCATGACAGAAACCCCCCTGACCCAACCCTCCGCAACCCACCTCTCTCCACCGGTCGCCTTTCCGCGGGACCGCACATGCCCCTACCACCCGCCCGCCGACTACGCGCCGCTGCGTGAGGGGCGTCCGCTCTCGCGGATCTCCCTGTTCGACGGGCGTGGAGTCTGGGTGGTCACCGGTCACGCCGTCGCCCGTGAACTCCTCACCGACCCGCGGCTGTCCTCGGACCGCACGCTCCCGGCGTTCCCGGCGATCACCGAGCGGTTCGCGGCGACGCGCAACCGCCGGATCGCGCTGCTCGGCGTCGACGACCCCGAGCACCACGCCCAACGCCGCATGCTGGTACCGAGTTTCACCCTCAAGCGGATCGGTGCCCTGCGGCCGGGCATCCAGGAGACCGTCGACCGGCTGCTCGACCGCATGGCCGAACAGGGCCCGCCGGCCGAGCTGGTGAACGACTTCGCGCTGCCCGTGCCCTCCATGGTGATCTGCGCCCTCCTCGGCGTTCCCTACGGTGACCACGACTTCTTCGAGGCGCAGTCCCGCCGGCTGCTGCGCGGCCCGGCCGCCGCCGACACCGAGGACGCCCGTAACCAACTGGACGCCTACTTCGGCTCGTTGATCGACCGCAAGCAGAAGGATCCCGGGGACGGACTGCTCGACGAGCTCATCCACGATCAGCTGCGCGAAGGAAGGGCGGACCGGCAGGAGCTGATCTCGCTGGCGACCATCCTGCTCGTCGCCGGGCACGAGACGACGGCGAACATGATCTCGCTGGGCACCTTCACCCTGCTCCGGCATCCGGGACGGCTCGCCGAACTGCGGGCGGAACCCGCCCTGATGCCCGCCGCCGTCGAGGAGTTGCTGCGGTTCCTGTCCATCGCGGACGGGCTGCTGCGGGTCGCGACCGAGGACATCGAGGTGGCCGGGACGACGATCCGCGCCGACGAGGGCGTCGTCTTCTCCACCTCCGTCATCAACCGTGACGAGCACACCTTCCCCGAACCCGACGCCCTCGACTGGCGCCGCTCGGCCCGGCACCATGTCGCGTTCGGCTTCGGCATCCACCAGTGCCTCGGCCAGAATCTCGCCCGGGCCGAGATGGAGATCGCGCTGCTGTCGCTCTTCGACCGGTTTCCCGGCCTGCGGCTCGCCGCGCCCGCCGACGCCATCGCGTTCAAGCCCGGAGACACGATCCAGGGGATGCTGGAACTCCCCGTGACCTGGTAAGGAGTTCGCGGGTATGAGCATCGGCATCGAGATCGACAAGGACGTCTGCATCGGCGCGGGTCAGTGCGCCCTCGCCGCCCCGGGCGTCTTCACCCAGGACGACGACGGATTCAGCGCGTTGCTGCCGGGCCGCGCGGACGGCGGTGGTGACCCGATGCTCGGGGAGGCGGTACGGGCCTGCCCGGTCGGCGCCATCACGGTGACGGAGCACGCCAGCTGAAGTCCGGCCCAACTGTCCTACCACCGAGATGAGTTGGGCGGCCGCGCGCCTGAGCGGCGGGCCCGGTGCTCCGGGTGACGCCCGCCGTGACCAGGGCGCCCTCCACGAGGAGGAACAGGCGGTCGCCCAGCGCGGCGGGCCGGCCCGCCGCGCTCACGAGCCCGGCCGGATACACCCTGAAGGTCACCTTGTGCGTACGGACCGGATCCTCGGGCCGCGTCCGGAACCGGAACGTGGGAAGACCTCCCCCTCCGGTTGCCCGAGCGGATCCTCATGAGGGTTTCCACGTGAGCGAACCCACCGAGAAGCCCTTCCTCTACGTCGTCGTCTGCGCGGCGGGCATCGCCGAGGACATCGGCACGTTGATCACCGCGGCGCAGCAGCGGGGCTGGGAGGCCGGCGTCATCGCCACACCCCAGGGCCTCGGCTTCTTCGACGCGGCGGCGGTCGAGGAGCGGACCGGCCGCCCGATCCGCTCCGCCTGGCGGACCCCCGGCGACCCGCGTCCCTTCCCCGCACCGGACGCGGTGGCCCTCGCGCCGGCCACCTTCAACACCGTCAACAAGTGGGCGGCCGGCATATCCGACACCCTCGCCCTCGGAACGCTGTGCGAGGCCTGCGGACTTGGCGTCCCGATCGCCGTACTGCCCTGTGTGAACGAGGCGTTGGCGGCCCACCCCGCCTACCGCGCGAGTGTCGAGCGGCTGCGCGGGATGGGCGTCCGCTTCGGTGACCCGTACCCCGGAGAGGCCCGACAAGGCGGCGGGCGAAGGGATTTCCGCTGGGAGCGGGTGCTGGACCTGCTCACGCCGGACCAGTGACGGCGGGTTGCGTCACACCGTACGAGTGAGGGCGGGTCGCGTGACTCCCGACCGGTGACGTCACGCCGGGTCGGATCACGGCCTCCGGAAGACGGTGATCGAGTGGCCGACCTCGTCGACCCGCCGGCTCGTGGCGAGCAGAGCCTTCAGCCGGGCGTCCGCCTTGTCGATCGAGGTGTCGGACACGACGAGCAGCCCGTGCACCCGGTCCGCGGGCACCGTGCGCGGATCGGCCGCGTCGATGCCGTAGGCGGACGGCACACCGGCGCCCTTGTACACGAGCCACACCTTCTGGTGCGGGTAGTGCCCCGCCAGCCGGTCGGCGAGCCGGCCGAGGTCCTGGCCCCAGTCGACGTTCGAGTCGTGCAGCCGCAGATAGGTCTTCTCCGGGCCGCCGAACGCCTCGTTCGAGTACGGCAGGTAGTACGGGTACGTCAGCAGCGAACTGACGGCGACGAACAGGACCAGCGCGGCCGTCACGATTCCCGCCCACCCGGCCCAGCGCCGGCGCGGGACGACGGCACAGCCCGCCGCGACCGCGAGGAACACCGGCATGAACAGGGCGTAGCGCACGCCGAGATCGCGCGATCCGGTCATCGCCGAAGCCAGCAGCAGCGCCGGAGGGACCAGGAGGTACGGGGCGGCGGGCCGCAGCCGGCGCACGGCGAGCAGGGCGACCGAACCGGCCGTCCAGAGCGCCGTCATGCCGAGCGGGGTCTTCACCAGCAGCGCGGCCGGCAGGTAGTACCAGAGGGAACCCCGGTAGAGACGGCCGAAGAGGAAGCCCTGCCAGGTCGCGTGCTCGAAGCCGAACTGGACCCGCATCCCGTCCCGGTACGGCCGCGGCAGGGGCAGGTGGTCGATGAGCAGCGCGCGCAGCCCGTGCACGGCCGGCAGGTCCGCCGGCGCCGTCCAGCGCAGCCGGGGATCGACGGCCAGATACGTCGCCCACACCACGGCGACAGCCACGAGAACCATCCCGGCCGCGGCCGCCGCACCGAGTCCGAGCAGCCGGGCCTTCGCCCGCGTGTCGTTCCACGGCGCCGTGGCGGGGGCGGGGCGGCCCGCGTGCCACACGGACACGACCGCGAGGAGCAGCAGCACCGGGACGGCCGGGAGCATGCTCATCTTCGTCGCCACCGCCGCGCCGAGCGCCACGGCGGAGAGCGGCAGGTACAGGAAGGGCCGCCGCCTGGCCCGCCACACCAGCCACACCGACGTCAGCAGGAAACCCGACGCCGGCACGTCGAGCGTGGCCAGCGAACCGTGCGCGATCACGTCCGGCGAGAACGCGTAGAGCGCGAGGGCCACCAACGCGCCCACACGCCCCGCGAGTTCACGGGCGAACGCGAGGACGACCAGACCGAACAACAGCGTCAGGACGATCACCGGCAACCGTGCCCAGAACATCACCCGCCAGGGATCGTTGCCGGACTCGTACAGCAGATGCCGCCCGAGCTCCGACTGGTCGCCCTTGAACGCGGGGTCGAGGTGCGGGTGCGCGAACAGCAGCCCGCTCCCGATGATCAGTTTGCCCAGCGGCGGATGCTCGGGGTTGTACGTCAGGTCGTGCTGCTGGACGTAGACGGTCGCCGTGCCCACGTACACGGGCTCGTCGATCGTCGGCGTCTGCTCCACGGCCGTACTGACCATGGCCACGGCCATCTGGGCCAGCAGCAGGAGCACGGCCACGACGAACAGCGCCCGCCGGTGCCGCCGCAGCCGCTCGATGAGCCTCGGCGGTGCCACCGCGCTGTCCACCGGTACGCGGTCGTCGTGCCTGCTGGCCAGGAATGTCGGCATGCTCTTTGTTACGTCCGCTCCGTACGTGCCTGCTCATCGGCCGGCCCACGGATTCGGGTGCGCGTCGAGGCGCCGGCCGGATGATCCGGCCGGCGCCCAGGCAGGGGAGTCACGAGTATGCCCGGCCTTCCGCACAACTCAAGGAATCTCGGGCGGCTGTGTGCGTACAGCCGGGCGTGCGCGGCCTCCTCCGTCTCGGCCTCGCCCCACCTCAATAAGGCGAGGCCGGGTCACGTGGCCCGGCCGAGACCGCCCTGCGCAGGGCGGCCCGCCAGGCGAAGGCCACGGCCAGTTCGACCAGACCGATCAGCACCATCCACAGGCCGAGCAGGCGGGTCAGGGCACGGGCCGACTCGGTCGGCAGGGCCAGTACGACGATGCCCGCGATGATGCCGATCGCCGCCCCGCACAGCACGAAGCCGCGGTGCGGCAGATCCTTGCCGGCAAGGGCCGTGTACGCCGTCAGCACACCGGACACGAGCCAGACGACGCCGAGGATCAGGGACAGCGCGGCGATGGTCTGCATGGGGTTCCGCAGACACAGGACGCCGGCCAGCACGTAGAGCACCGAGATCAGCAGGGCGGCGAACCGGCTGCCCTGCTCCCGGTGGCCGAAGACCGACACGAAACGGAACAGGCCGATCACGAGCAGATAGAGGCCGAGGAGAACCGCCAGGATGTGCAGGGTCTCCTCCGGCCAGACCAGGACCAGGATGCCAGGGACCAGTGTCGCGACGGCCGAGCCGAGGAGCCAGGTCCAGGAGGCGCCGACTCGGTCCAGCAGCACCGTGGGGTCACCCGGAGGCCCGGAAGCCGAGCCTTTGTGCCAGGGGTCCGGTCCGGTGGGCGGTGCCGAACCATGCGATTCGGTCATGGTTCCTCCTCACGCGGTCGAGCGGGCCACTGCCGGACCGCCGACGGGACGGTGGGTGGATTCCCGGCCTCCAGAGTCCCGTGTGCCGGCCTCTCGCGGGTCACCCCCGACGGGTGATCCTCATGGCCGCGCCCTCGGCGTCCTCATGGCTGCTGCTCCGGCAGTTGGCGCATCTCCACGACACGCAGCCCCAGCGACCGGCAGCGGGCCAGCAGCCCGTACAGATGTGCCTCGTCGACGACCGGGCCGAACAGGATGGTCTGGCCGGAGATCAGCACGTGATCCATCTCCGGGAACGCCTCGGAAAGCGTCTCCGACAGATGTCCCTCGACACGGATCTCGTACTGCATGTGGGGCTCCCCCCGGCGAGCGGCCTGGGGCAGGCGGACGGCCCTTCCCTACGATCATCCGGCGCACCGCGTCGCCCGCCCTCACCCGCAAAAGGTGAACCTGGGTCCGGGGCGCCGCCTCCGGCGTTCACGCCTGTTCGAGGGAGCCGGCCGGGGAGCCGGTGCCGGGGGACCTCTTCTTCCGGCCCGCGCCGGTCGGCAGATGCGTCGTGACCAGGAAGCTGGCGAGCGTGATGCCGCCGGCCGCGAGGATCGCCGCCTTCAGGCCGTTCAGCTGGGCCGTCGCGTAGGAGTCCGTGACGGCGGCGACCTCGGCCGGCGGCAGCCCGGCCTGTTCGGCCGCCGAACGCACCTCGTCGGTCGGCACGAAACTGATGCCCGCTTCGAGCGCGACGCCGGTCTGCTGCCGTGCCTCCTGCGACACGTCCGGATTCTTCGCCACCTGGGTGCTGAAGGCCTGGGCCAGGGCGCCGATGAGGATCGATCCGATGAGCGCGGTACCGAGCGCGGAGCCCAGATTCTGGGCGGTGAACTGGAGCCCGCCGACCTCGCTGCGCTCCTCCTCGCCGACGGTGGACTGCACCACGTTGCCCAACTGCGAGGCGAGCAGGCCCATGCCGACGCCCAGCAGGGCCATGGCTCCGGCGAACTGGACGTCGTCGATGACCGGGTCGATGGTGGCCAGCAGCCACGCGATGGCTCCGAGCAGGGTCAGAAGGGCCAGTCTGACGACCCGGCGCGGCCCCATCACCCGCCCCAGCCTGGACGCCAGTACGGAGGCCGCCAGCATGGTGACGGACACCGGGAGCAGCCGCAGTCCCGTCTGGAACGCGTCGAAGCCCTGCACCACCTGGAGGTACAGCGGGATGGCGAAGAACAGCCCCAGCAGGATGAGGTTCTGGCTGACCAGCGTCAGCAGCCCGGAGCGCAGCGGCAGTCTGCGCAGCAGCGAGAGATGGATGAGGGGGTCGGTGCCGTGCGCCTCCCTGCGGCGCTCCCACTTGGCGAAGGCGGCCAGCACGAGCACCCCGGCGGCGACGACGAACAGCGTCGGAGCGAAGCCGAAGACGGTGAAGGGCGGGTTGCGGGGCTGCACCCAACCCCAGGAACTGCTCTGGAGGACACCGAGCACGCCGAGGCCCAGTCCGGCCGCCGACAGGGCGGCGCCCACGCCGTCCAGCCGGGGGCGGGGCTCGGGCCGGGGCGATTCGGAGATCGCCCGGCGGCAGAGGAGCATCGCGATGACGACCACGACCTCACCCGCGAAGACCAGACGCCACGTGAGGTACGTCGTCACCCAGCCCCCCAGCAGCGGTCCGACCGCGATGCCCGCGCCGGCGAGCCCGCCGATGACGCCGTAGGCGACGGCCCGGTCCCGTCCCGTGTAGGCCTCCGCCACGAGGGCCGCCATGGCCGGCAGCACCATGGCGGCGCCGAGCCCCTCGATCACCGACCAGCCGAGCGTGAGCACCCACAGAGTGGGAGCCACGGCGGTCAGGGCCGACCCGAGGCCGTAGACCATCAGTCCGACGATGAACATGCGACGGCGTCCGAGGATGTCGCCGAGCCGCCCGCCGGTGGCCATGAAGGCCGCCATGACCAGCGCGTAGAGCGTGATGACGGCCTGGATGGCGGTGACCTCGGTGTCGAAGTCCTCGACCAGCTGGCTGATGGACACGTTCATGACGGAGGTGTCCAGGACCATCAGGAACTGGGCCGTGCCGAGCACCATCAGGGCGCGCCAGTGCTTCACCGGTAACCACCTCATCGAGTCGGCCCGCGACGCTGGTGCGTCGAACAGTGGCGTCCGGCCCCTGCTCTGCCCCCATCAGACCCGAAGACGGCGTCCCCCGCCTCACCCGCCGCGGGCGACCGGAGCCTGCCTTGCGACTTTCGGTACAGCGGGTGACGATCAGTGTGCGGGGGCTACGCCGGGGAGGGAGCTGTGGACCCGGACCACATCGGATCGAACGCGTCGCCGCAGCCGAGAGATCGCGGAGGCAGAACCCCATGGCCGGGCTGCTGACCCCAGGTGGTGACCCCCTGCTCGCCGTCCGGTTCACCGTCCCGGACCTGACGGAGACCTTCGTACGCAGGCCGCGTCTGGTCGGACGTCTGGCCGAGGGCGTCCAGGGCCCGCTGACGCTGGTGAACGGGCCCGCGGGCGCGGGAAAGACACTCCTGGTCGCCCACTGGATCTCCACGATGGACCATCCGGGTGACGTGGCCTGGCTGACCGTGGAGCACGAGGACACCGGCCCCGGCATCTTCTGGACGTACGTCCTGGAATCCCTGCGGCGGCACGGAGCGGCGGTTCCGGACGACATCGGCAGCCCCTCCAGCCCCGGCGACGTGGACCACTCCCTGCTGACCCGGCTCGCGGCCTGGCTGAGCGAGCGCGCGGATCCGGTGATCCTGGTGCTCGACGAGTTCGACCGGGTGGGAGCCTCGGCAGAGGTCGCGGACGAGCTCCAGTTCGTCCTGCGGCACGCGGGCGGCGGTCTGCGCCTGGTGATCGTCAGCCGTACGGAGCCGCAGCTGCCGCTGCACCGCTATCGCGCCGCCGGAGCGGTCGCCGAGGTCAGGGGCGCCGACCTGGCGTTCGTCCCGGCCGAGACGGCCGCCCTGCTGAGCCGCCACGACATCCGGCTGTCGGACGACGGCGCGCGGTCGCTGACGGAGTGGACCGGAGGCTGGGCGGCCGGGCTGCGGCTGTGCATCCTCGCGGCGCAGCACGTGGACGATCCGGACACGTTCATCAAGAACTTCGAGGCGGGGCAGAGCACGCTCGCCGACTTCCTGCTGGCCGAGGTGCTGGAAGCGCAGTCGGACGAAACGCAGGACCTGCTGCTGCGGTCGAGCATCCTCGAACAGATCCACCCGGAACTGGCCAACGCGCTGACCGGCCGGGACGACGCGGAACCCATCCTGGCCGGGCTGCAGCACGCCAACGCGTTCGTCGAGGCCATCGGCCACTCGTGGTACCGGCTGCACCCCTTGTTCGCGGAGATCCTGCGGGTCCATCTGCGCGTACGCCATCCGGGTGTGGAACCCGAGCTGCACCGGCGGGCCGCCCGCTGGCTGAGCGACGCGGGCCTGCTCGCGGAGGCACTGCCGCATGCGGCGGGGGCGGGTGAATGGGAGCTCGCGGCGGGCCGCTTCATCGACGAGCTGGCCATCGGACAGCTGCTGACCGGACTCGACGCCGAGCGCCTCGACGGACTCTTCGCCGCCATGCCCGCGGATGCCGCCGGTCCGGCCGCGTGCCTGGTGCGCGCCGCCCGTGAGCTGGTCCGGCACGATGTCGACCGGAGCCTCGACTTTCTGCGCCGGGCCGGCGAGAACCTGACCGACGAGGGCGCCGACACGGCGGCCCTGCGGTTGAGCCACGCGCTGCTGAGGGTGTTCACGGCCCGGCTGACCGGCTCGGCCGAGCGGGCGGAGGCGGCGGCCGAGGACATGAGGGCGGCGGAGTTGTTCCTCCCGGCCGAGCGGCTGGAACAGCACCCGGAGCTGTCGGCCCTGATGCTCACGGACCTGGGCTCGGCACAGCTGTGGGCGGGGCGGTTCGACGACGCCCGGGCCTCGCTGTCCGCCGCCGCGCAGGTGGACGACGGGCCGTCCACCGCGTACCCCCGGCACGAATCGCTCAGCCGGCTCGCCCTGATCGACTTCCTGTGCGGCCGGCCGGGCCGCGCGGAGTCGCACGCCCGGGCGGCGGTCGCCGAGGCGGAGCGCTCCGGGCTGCCGCCCGCCGCCCGGACGGGGGTCGCCCAGCTCGTCCTGGCGGCGGTCGCCGTCGACCGTGACGATCTGGCCGCGGCGCAGACACACCTGGACCAGGCGACCGCCTCCAGCACGGCCTCGCACGATCCCGTCGCGACGGCGGGCCTCGCTCTCCTGCGCTCCCGGATCCTGCTGGCCAAGGGGCATCCGAAGGAGGCCCTGCGCGTCCTGCAGGAGCTGAGGCGGCCCCCGCACGGCGTCGAGCCCTCGCCGTGGGTCGGCGGCCGGGCCGCACTGGCCATGTCCACCGCGCATCTGGCCCTGGGCGATCCACTCGCCGCGTTGGACGTACTCGCGGAGGAGGGCACCACCGGGCCGGAGGCCACGGCGGTCGCCGCCCGTGCCCGGCTCGCGACCGGTGACGGGGAGACGGCACGCGCCCTGCTCGACGCGATCCCCACCGAGCTGGACGACGGGCCGGGCATCGCCGTCCGGCTGCTGCTGGTACGGGCGCAGACCGCGGACGCGCTGGGCGACGACTCCACCGCACAGCGGCTGGTGGCACGGGCCCTGCGGCTGGCCAGGCCGGAACATCTGCGGCGGCCGTTCGTGGAGGCCGGACCCTGGCTCCGGTCGTTCGTGCGACGCCGGCCCGTACTGGCCCAGGGCCATGAGTGGCTCCCGGCGATGGCCGCGCTCCGGGGCACCGGGCCCGCCCCGCGGCCGGATCACGCGCCGGTGATCGAACCGCTCAGCGAGCGCGAACAGGAGGTGCTGGAACGCCTGTCGCAGATGATGTCGAGGGACGAGATCGCCGCCGACCTGCATCTGTCGGTCAACACGGTCAAGACCCACCTCAAGAGCGTCTACCGCAAGCTCGCCGCGACCCGCCGGGGCGAGGCCGTACGACGGGCCCGCGACCTGCACCTCCTGTGAGCCGCGGACCCGTGCGTGCCGTCCGGGCTATTCGGTGTCCGTGTCCGGCCGTGCCACGCAGAGCGCCCAGATGACGAATCCGTACAGGGCTATCAGCGTCAGCGACCAGACGGGGTAGTACGGGATGTCGAGGAAGTTGGCGATGATCAGCAGCGCCGCGATGCCCACGCCGATCACGCGTGCCCAGGTGGCCGCCGCGAACAGGCCGAGGCTCACGACCACGGCGACCGCGCCGAGCGCCAGGTGGATCCAGCCCCAACTCGTCAGGTCGAACTTGAAGACGTAGTTCTGGCTGGTGACGAAGACATCGTCCTGGGCGATCGCCATGACGCCCCGCAGGATGTCCAGGACGCCGGCGACGAACAGCATCACCGAGGCGAAGATCATCAAGCCGCCGGCTGCCGTCAGGGCGGTCTTGGAGTGGGTGTGATGCTGGGTGGTTGCCATGGCGGAACCTCCGTTGCATGGGCTGCGACCGCAGCCACTCACCACCCAGCCTGCGACAGCCGGCCCCCTCCGGCCTCACCCTCTAGGGGTGACGATGAACGGACACCCGTCCCGAGCCTGGGGACGGGTGCCGGGGAACGGCGGCTCCGCCGGACTTCGGCACCCGCCCGAGGCCTCCCCGGCTCAGTGGCCCAGCAGTACCCTCAGCTCGGGCTGGAGCAGATCTCCGTGGGCCCGTACGAGGTCGTCGCACAGGTCCCAGATGCGCTCGACGGGGAGGGCGGCGGCCGTCGCGGGGTCGGCCATCGCGGCGTGCCGGATGTGGCGTGGCTCGTGATCGGTGGCGGCGCGCACCACCAGGTCGTTGACGGCGACGTACGCGCTGTTCAGCGCCGCGCACTGCGGCGGCAGCGCGCCGACACGGGTCGGCTGCACCCCCAACGCGTCGGTCAGGCAGGGGACTTCGACGACACAGTCCGCCGGGAGGTTGTCGATCAAGCCCCGGTTGGGCACATTGCCGTAGATCGTGCGCGGGGTGCCGGTGAGCGTGCTGTGGATGATCTGCGGGGCGTACTCCAAAGTGCCCTCGACGGGAAGGGGTGCCCCGGAGGCGAGGGCCTCGCGGGTGCGCCGGTAGCTCGCCGCGTTCTCCTCGATGATCTCCAGATAGGCGCCCACCGGCAGCCTGAGCCGCTCGATCTCGCTGTCGTGGTGGAGATACCACGGCACGTACTCCGAGGAGTGCTCGCTCGTCTCGGTGGGGTAGTGGCCGAGACGCCGGTACATGTCCACGCGGACCCGGCGCAGCAGTCCGGGGTCCTTGGCGATGGCCTCGTCCAGGAGGGGGTAGAGGTCCTGGCCCGCGCGCTCGAAACGCAGTACCCACGCCTGGTGGTTGACCCCGGCGGCCAGATACGTGACCTCCTCGAAGGGGACGCCGACGAGCTGGGCGAGGTCGTGCATCGTCCAGTACACCGAGTGGCACAGGCCGGTGACGCGCAGGGCCGGGGCGACGCGGCTCAGATAGAGGACGTTCATCGCCATGGGGTTGGTGTAGTTCAACAGCAGGGCGTCCGGGCAGAGTTCGGTCATGTCGGAGGCGAGCGCGCGGAGCACCGGGAAGGTGCGCAGGGCGCGGAAGATGCCGCCGATGCCGAGCGTGTCGCCGATGGTCTGGCGCAGTCCGTAGCGGGCGGGGATGCCGAAGTCGGTGCGGGTCGCCCCGTCCATGCCGACCTGGATGATGTTGATGACGAAGTCGGCGTCCGCCAGCGCCGCTCGGCGGTCGAGATGCGCGGTGATCGTGGGCTTGGCGCCGCGTACACCGGCGATGTACCGGGCGGCGCCCTCCGCCGTGGCCAGCCGCTCCGGGTCGATGTCGTGCAACGCGATCCGGGCGTGGGCGAGTTCGGGGAAGCTGAACAGGTCGGCCAGCAGGCCCTGGGTGAACACCACACTCCCGGCTCCGATGAAGGCGATCTTCGCGGGGGTGACGTCGTTCATGAACAGCTCCTGGTGTCGCGGGTGCGGGGGGTCTCCGAAGTGCCCGTGCCTTTAGCGGTGTTCGGGGCGTTCGCGCCGGGAGGAATGCCCGGGCTGTCCGCGCGGGCCGCGGCGCGGGCCTCGTCCCAGGTGGGCTGTGCCGCCGTACCGCCGTGCGCCCGCGTCGACAGCGAACCGCAGGCGGCGGCCACCGTGAGCGCCGAGCGCAGGTCAAGACCGCGCAGGGTCGCGGCGACGAATCCGGCGTCGAAGCTGTCGCCCGCGCCGACGGTGTCCACGGGGTCGACGGGCACGGCCGGCACACGCGACACCTCTGTCCCCGCGCAGGCGAGGGCGCCGTTCGCGCCGTCCTTGACGACGACCGTCGGTCCCCGGCCGGCCAGGAAGGCGGCGGCCGCGGCGAGTTCGGGCTCGCCGGACAGCGCGGACGCCTCCGCCGCGTTGGGCAGCAGGAAGTCCGTGAACTTCAGTACCGGGTCCAGGAGTTCGTGGTCCCAGCGCCCCGCGGGATCGTCATTGGTGTCGAGCGACGTCGTCGCGCCGGCCTCCCGCGCCCGGGCGAACACCTCGGCCAGCGAACGCGCCAGACGGGGCATCAGGAAGAACGAGGCCGCGTGCACATGCCGGGCGTCCGCGGTCAACTCCCGCGGCACGTCCTCGGGACCCGTCGCCGTGAGACAGCCCGGCGCCGTGAGGATGGCCCGGTCCCCGTCCCCGGCCGTGACAACCGTCGTGAGCGGCGTGGGCAGGACCGGGTCCGTGACCAGGAAGCCGACGTCGACGCCGCGCCCGGCGAGCGCCGCGCGTACGAAGGCGCCCGCGGGATCGTCCCCGACCCTGCCCGCGAACGCGACCCGCAGTCCGAGCCGCGCCGCCCCGCACGCCATGATCGCCGCCGAGCCGCCCAGCACCAACCCGGCGTGCTCGACGAGCTGTTCGCGCTGCCCGAACCGCAGGGGGCCGCGCAGCGGGCCGACCACGACATCCGGATTGGCGTCGCCGACGACCAGGAGATCGAAGGATTTCATGGTGGCCTAGCCCTTCAGACCGCTCGAAGTCAGCGACTGGACAAAGGTCTTCTGCGCGAGCAGGAACGCGACCAGGACGGGCAGCACGGTGATCACATTGCCCGCCATCACCGCCGACCACTGCGTGTGGTGCTGTCCCTGGAACGTCGTCAGACCGAGTTGCAGCGTGTACTGGGTGTCGTGGTTGATCGCGATGAGCGGCCAGGACAGGTCGTTCCAGGTACTGAGGAACGTCAGCACCGCGACCGTGGCCAGCGCCGGCCTGGCCAGCGGCAGCACGATCGAGAACAGCACCCGCAGCCGCGAACACCCGTCGATCCAGGCCGCCTCCTCCATCTCCCTGGGCAGCGCGAGGAAGAACTGCCGGAACAGGAACACCGCGAACGGGGTGACGAGCGACGGCACGATCAGCGCGCCGAGCGTGTCGATGAGACCCATTTCCTTCATCACCAGGAAGGTCGGGATCATCGTGAGCTGGAAGGGGATCACCATCGTCGCCAGCATCAGCCCGAGCAGCGCCCGCGACCCGGCGAAGCGCATCCGCGCGAAGGCGTAGCCGCCGAGCGCGCCCAGCAGCAGATTCGACAGGACCGCCACGCCCGCCACGATCAGTGAATTGGCGAACCAGCGGGGGAACATCGCGTTCCCGAGCACATACCGGTAGCCGCCCAGGTCGATCCCCTTGGGCCACAGCGCGGGCGGGAACCGGTTGATCTCCGCGTTGGACATCACCGAACTGAGCGCCAGCCACACCAAAGGCAGAGCGAAGCACAGGGTCAGCGGCGCCAGCAGCAGATGCCAGCCGCTCGGCCTGCGGGAGGTGGCGGGTGAACTCATCGGACCGCTCCTTCGATACGTTCCTGCCGGCGCCGTACGAGGTGCAGCGCCCCGCCCGCCACCAGCAGGGCGAGGGCGAGGACGTACGCCGCCGCGGCCCCGTAGCCCGCGGTGAACATCTGGAACGCCTGCTGCCAGACGAAGTAGACGACCACGCCCGTCGATCCGAGCGGCCCGCCCTTCGTCGTCACGTAGATGAGGTCGAACACCTGGAGCGCCGTGATCAGCTGCCACAGCAGCAGGAACACGGTGACCGGGGTGAGGGTCGGCAGGATGATGTGGCGCAGCACCCGCCAGCGGCCCGCCCCGTCGATCCGCGCGGCTTCCACGAGTTCGGGCGGGACGTCCTGGAGCGCGGCCAGATACACGACGACACAGAAGCCGACGCCGCTCCACAGCGAGATCAGCACCAGCAGATAGATCGCCTGGTCCGGGTCGGTCAGAAAACCCTGCGGGGAGAGCCCGAGCTCGTGCAGCAGGGAGTTCGCGACGCCGAACTCCGGGTCGAGGATGAACGAGAACAGCACGCCCTGCGCGGTCGCCGACACCACGAACGGAACGAAGACGAGCGTGCGGTACAGGCCGATGAACCGGATGCGGCGGTTCAGCGCCAGGGCGAGCGCCAGCCCGCCGACCAGGCTGAGCGGCACGTACAGGGCGGTGTACAGCAGCGTATTGCCCACGGCCGTACGGAAGTTGGGGTCCTGGAACAGTGCCCGGTAGTTGTCGAGGCCGACCCAGCGGCCCGGGGTGACCAGGTCGTCGGCGCGGAAGGACAGCAGCAGCGACCAGACGACGGGCACGATGCTCAGACCGAGGATCACGACGACCGCCGGGCTGATGAACGCCCAGGCGGTGGCCGTCTCGCGACGGGTACGGCGGCGGGCGGCGCGGCGCGCGGCGGCCGGGTTCAGCGCGGCGCCGGGTGCGAGCGTGAGGGCGCGGGGAAGGGTGGACATGACGGCCTCCTTCAGCTGGAAGTCAGCTGGGAACGTCTGAAGTCGAGGTCACCGGGGGATGAGCAGGGCCGCGTCGGCCGTGTCGGCGCACCGGCGGATGGCGTGGGCGGGGGAGTCCTTGCCCAGCAGGACCGAGACGATCGCCTCGCCGAGAGCCTGGGAGATCTGCGGGTAGGCCGCGTGCACGGGCCGGACCCGGGCGGAGGTCAGCGTCTCGGTGAACACGTCGAGTCCCGTGGTCGTCGCGGAGTGCTCGCGCCACTCCGGCCGCCGGGCGGTGGCCGAACTGAGCGGGAGGCTGCCCTCCGAGATGCCCCAGCGCGCGTCCTGGGCCGGCTGGATCATCCAGCTCACGAACTCGACGGCGGCCCGGGAACGGGCGGAACCGTTGTCGAACACGGTCCAGGTGTCCGGTCCGGAGATGGTGATCGGCCTGCCGTGGTAGGTCGGCAGCGGGACGACGTCGTAGTCGATCTTCGCGGTGATGATGTCCGGCAGCTCCCAGGGCCCGGTGGCCACCATCGCCATCCGGCCGCCCAGGAAGACCTGGTACATCTGCTCGCTGCCGGGTTTCGGGTCGACGTACACGCTCTTGTCGTGAGCCAGCCGGGCGAGGGTCCCGAGCGCCCGGGTGCCCTGCTCGGCGAAGCCGATGCCCTTGCCGTCGGCGGCGACCACCTCGCCGCCGAGGTCCCAGATCATCGGCCACAGCCGCCAGACGGTGTCCTCGTCGCCCGTGCCGGGCCAGCCCGTGCCGAACACCCCGCGCCCGGAATCGGTGAGCTTCCGAGCGGTGTCGACGAACTCGTCCCAGCTCCAGCCCGGCTTCGGGTAGGGGATCCCGGCCCGCCGGAACAGCTTCTTGTTGTAGACGACGGCCAGCGAGTCGAGCACCGCGGGGGCGGCGCGCACCTTGCCGTTGACGGTGACCGCGTCCCGTACCGGCGCCCAGAAGGAGTTCCAGGGCGGGGTGCCCTCGCGCAGCGCGGAGGTCAGGTCGACGACCCGGGGGCTGCGCGCGACGCTCGCCAGGTCCGAGCCGAAGATGTAGGCGATGTCGGGGTACGAGCCGGCGGCGAGCGCGGCCGTCACCTTCTGGAGCATCGCGTCGGCCAGCACCCCGCCGCCCGAAGCGTCCACGCGGATGCGCGGATGCGTGCGGTTGAACTCGCCCACCATCGCTTCCACGACCTTCCTGGCCGTGTCGTTCTGTCCGTGCCACAGCTCGACGGTCACCCTGCCGTCGGCGCCGACGCCGTCCGAGGGGCCGCCGCAGCCGGCGAGGGCCCCGGCCGCCGCCGCGCCCAGGAGCAGCCGGCGCCGCGCGATCGCGCGTGTCATCCCGGCCCCCGTCAGCGGGTCTTGCGGACGTAGTCCGCGCTGCCGGGTGTCGAGACCATGACGTCCCGGCGCACGATGCTCAGCCGGTCACCGAAGGCCGAACGGGCCTTGCGCAGACCGCTGTCGGTGTACTCGATGACGACCACCCGGTCGTGGAACGCCTTCGCGTACTCACCGCACTCGTCGTACTCGCCGCACTCCTCCGCCACCGCGAAGTCGAGCCCGGTCCGCGACCTGAGCCCCGCCAGTTCGACGGTGTTCTTCTGCGCGATGGCCAGATGCCGGGTGTGCGCGTGCCGCGACAGCAGGGTGATGAACGCGGTGGCGTCGTCCGGGGTCAGCAGCTTCCGGGAGCGGGTGTAGCTGTCGTAGTTGTCCGGCTCGATCGCGTCGAATCCCTTTTTGGCGCAGTCGTCGATCCACCGGTCGACGCGCGCGGCCACCCGCTCGCGCTTGGCGGCCGTGCGGATGTCGAGCAGCGCCTCGTTCCAGTCCTGGTCGACGACGACCTTGCCGTGCGCGTCCCGCAGCAGCAGGTCGGCGGGCCACTGGCCGCGTTCCTCGGGCTGGGCCTGGAAGGCGTTGACGTAGCAGATGTTGTACAGGCCGGGCGCCGGGGACGACGAGCGGTCGCGGCTGACGATGCGCACACCGGCGGCCGGGCGGTAGGCGCCGCCGATCTGGTAGTCGAAACCCGCGTGCAGCGGGGGGAGTTTCACGGCGGTCGGCGTCGGGCCGGGCCGGGGCGTCGGTTTCGGTGAGGTGGACTCCGCCTCGACGGGCGCCGAGGGGTCGGCCGTGGTCCCTGAGGGCTTCGGCGACGCGGCCGGGGCCTTGGACGGTGCGCTCGGGCTCTTGGGCGAGGCGCTCGTGTCCTTGCCCGCATCGCAGCCCGCGAGCGTCAGAAGGCCGGCCAGGGCCGTGGCTGTGCCCAGAACTCCCGCGCGGAGAACACGTTTGACGGGGGGCATGTCCGCTCCATCAATCGCGAGCACGTCCCCGCCTCGGACGCTGCGAGCGATCCTGGCGACTTTGGCCGGACTTGAACCTGGTCCGTTACCGGCTGGGCGTACCTCTGCGTGCCGGGTCGCACCACGGCACGCCAGGATCAAACCGTGCATGCCCGACTACGTCAAGTGCCGTCTCCGGCGGGGGCGTTCTCCGGCCATTGTTCCGCGGGCCGGGACGCGGGCCGGTGCTAGGGGCGTGGGGGATGCGGGGGTGGGGGCGGCAACGTCGTGACGTCCGGTGCGGGTTCGGGCCAGACGAGCAGCACCGGGCAGGGCGCGTGGTCGACGACGAAACGACCGGCCGGTCCCAGACTGTGCGGGCCCAGCCGGCTGCGGTCGCCGTCGCGGGCCAGCACGAGCAGACCGGCCCCCTCGGCCGCGGCGACCACCTCCCGCTCGACGCGGCCGGTGCGTTCCAGCCGCGTCGCCGGGGCCCCGAGCCGCTCGGCCGCCGCGTCGAGGAGCTCGGCGGCGGAGGTCGTACCGAGGGTTTCCAGGAGGTCGCCCGGATCGGGCTCGGAGCGTCCGCGGCCGAGGAGCCCCGCGAAGGCGCCGTGCGCGAGACCGGGCACCCCGGGGTCCGCGACATGGAGCAGCGCCACGTCCGTCGCACCCGGAGCGTGCGTCCGTACGGCGTCCACGCACGCGGGCCATGTTCCCTCGACCAGCCAGACGACCACCCGCATGCCCATCAGCCTCCGATGACGTGGAGCGAGAACCACAGCGCCAGTACGGCGGGGACCAGTGCCGCGGGCACGGCGATCAGGCCCAGCCGGGTGAACTCCTTGAGGTCGACGCCGTGTTCGTGCTGATGCACGATACGTCGCCACAGCAGCGTCGCCAGGGAACCGGCGTACGTCAGGTTGGGCCCGATGTTGACGCCGAGCAGCACGGCGAGCACCGCGCCCGCGCCCGAGTCGGCGGCCAGCGGCAGCAGGACGAGGACCGCGGGCAGGTTGTTGATCAGGTTGGCCAGCACGGCGGCGATGGCGGCGATGCCGAGCAGCGCCGACAGCGAGCCGCCCTCCGGGAGGAGGTTGTCGAGGGCGTCGGCGAGACCGTTGTCGACCACCGCGCGGACGACGATGCCGAGCGCGAGGACGAAGGCGAGGAAGGACGGCGCGGCGGCGCGCACCACCGTGAGCGGGGTGGTGCGGTGGCGGACGAGGGCGCGGGTGGCCAGGACGAGCGCCCCCGCGGCGGCGGACCAGGCCGGGTCGATGCCGACCGCCGAGGCGAGGACGAAACCGGCCAGGGTGCAGCCCACGGTGATCAGCGCGAAGAGCGGCAGGTCCGGCGGTTCCTCGGATCGCCGGGGGAGCGCGCCCGCCGCGAGGTCACGGGCGAAGAAGCGCCCAAAGACCACGTACTCGGCGCCGATCGCGACCAGCCAGGGCAGCACCATCAGCGCGGCGAACCGGGTGAAGCTCAGACCGCTGGCGGTGAACGCGAGCAGGTTGGTCAGGTTGGAGACCGGCAGGAGCAGCGAGGCGGTGTTCGACAGGTGGGTGCACGCGTACACATGCGGCTTCGGGCGGGCCCCCATCCGCGCGGCCGTCGCGAACACGACAGGGGTGAGCAGCACGATGGTGGCGTCCAGGCTGAGCACCGCGGTGATCGCCGAGGCGAGCGCGAACACCGCGGTCAGCAGACGGCCGGGCTGTCCCGCGGCCCAGCGGGCCATCCACGCGCCGCACGCCTGGAAGAGCCCCTCGTCGTCGCAGAACTTGGCCAGGACGAGGACCGCGGCCAGGAAGCCGATCACCGGACCCAGGTGGGCGGCCTCCGCGCGGACGTGCTCCCAGGAGATCGCCCCCGTGGCCAGGACGAGACCCGCGGCGGGCACGGCCACCACCGCCTCGGGCCAGTTGAACGGCCGCACCACCGCGCAGACGAGGACGGCCGCGAGCAGGACGACGGACAGTGCCTCGGCGAACGGACCGCCGAGAGCCGCGGCGAGCGGCGCGGCGAGGCGCGCGGCGACATGGGTGCCCGGCCCTGCGGAGAGCGCATCGGCGAGGGCGGTGCCGGACGTGCCGGAGACGGTTTGGACGAGCGGGCTGTTCAGGATCGGGTCCTCCGGGCGGTGATGACGGCGCCCTCCATCACATCAGACACCCCGCCGCCCGCCCGCGTACGCCCTGCCCCCGTGTCGCCGACCCGCCCCGCACGTCACCTCCGAACGGCCCTCACTCCTCGCCGAGCAGCGACAGCTCCGCCCAGATGGTCTTGCCGTCCGGGGTGTGCCGGCTGCCCCAGCGCTGGGTGAGCTGGGCGACGAGGAGCAGCCCGCGTCCGCCCTCGTCGAAGGTCTTCGCCCGGCGCAGATGCGGCGCGGTGTGGCTGCTGTCCGAGACCTCGCAGATCAGGGTCTCGGCGTCGTGGATGAGCCGCAGCCGGATCGGCGGCTCGCCGTAGCGGATGGCGTTGGTGACCAGTTCGCTCACCACGAGCTCGGCCGTGAACGTGGCCATGGTCAGCCCCCAGACCTCCAGCCTGTCGGCGACCTGCTTGCGGATCGGCGCGACGAGCGCGGGGTCGGCGGGAATGTCCCAGGTCGTGACGTCGGAAGGGGCGAGGCCGTGGGTACGGGCGAGCAGCAGGGCCACGTCGTCCGGCGCGCCGCCCGCGGGAAGCAGCGCCTGGAGGATCGCGTGGGCCGCCCCCTCCAGGGACTGCGACGACTCCTCCAGCGCCCGGCAGAACAGCCGGAGTCCGGTGTCGAGGTCCCGTTCGCGGCTCTCGAGCAGGCCGTCGGTGTACAGCGCGAGCACCGTGCCCTCCGGCAGGTCGAGCTCGACGGACTCGAAAGGCAGCCCGCCCAGACCGAGCGCGGGACCGGGCGGCACGTCGATCTGCCGGGGCGGGCCTTCCGGCGGCAGCACGAAGGGGGCCGGATGGCCCGCGCTGGCGAGGGTGCAGCGCCGGGAGACCGGGTCGTACACCGCGTAGACGCACGTGGCGCCGACCTCCCCGGTGGTCCCCTCGGCCCCGGCCTCGGTGGACAGCCGTACGACGAGGTCGTCGAGGTGGGTGAGCAGCTCGTCAGGGGCCAGGTCGATGTCGGCCAGGGTGCGGACGGCGGTGCGCAGCCGGCCCATCGTCGCCGAGGCCTGGATGCCGTTGCCGATGACGTCGCCGACGACCATGGCGACCCGCATCCCGGACAGCGGGATCACGTCGAACCAGTCGCCCCCCACTCCGGCGCGCGCGGCGGGCAGATAGCGCGAGGCCGCCTCCAGGGCCGCCGTCCGGGGGAGGGACTGGGGAAGCAGGCTGCGCTGCAGGGCCAGCGCGGTCTGGCGCTCGCGGGAGAAGCGGCGGGCGTTGTCGATGCAGACGGCGGCTCTGGCCGTGACCTCCTCGGCGAGCAGCACGTCGTCGGCGGTGAAGGGTTCGGGCCGCCGGAACCGGCTGAGGACGGCGACCCCGAGGGTCCGGCCGCGGGCCCGGATGGGCACCGACATGGTGGCGTGGATGCCGTACTCCTGGACGCGCTTGCCGCGCAGACCGTCCCAGCTCAGCCACTCCTCCAGCGTGCCGGCCGCGTTCGGTGCGACGAGCGGCCGGCCGGCGATCAGGGAGTCGGCCTGCGGGGAGGACGCGGGATAGACGTCGATGTCGCCGGGTTCGACGACCGGAATGCCCTCGCGCAGCGACCGGTGGGCGGCGCGACGGAGCATGATCGGGGCGGTCGGCGGTTCGACGCGGTACTCGCCGCCGTTCTCCGGGGGGTCCAGCAGATCGACGCTGACGAAGTCGGCGAGGGCGGGGACGCACACGTCGGCCAGTTCCTGGGCCGTGCGGGTGACGTCGAGGGTGCTGCCGATGCGCACGCTGGCCTCGTTGACCAGTTGGAGCCGCTTGCGGGCCCGGAACTGCTCGGTGAAGTCGTGCGCGGCCACACACACGCCGAGCACCCGCCCATGGGTGTCGGTCAGCGGGGCGATCCGCGCGAGCCAGTGGTGCGCCCGCTCCTCGCCGCCGCTGCGCGCGTACGTCTCCACATCACGCCCCCGGCCGGAGGCGAGGACCTCGGCCATCGCGCGCTCCAGCTGCTCGCCGGCCCGCCGGTCGCCGATCTCGGAGACCCGCAGGCCCCGGATCCGGTCCTCGGGGAGGCCGGTCACCTCGGACATCGCGTCATTGAGGCCGTACAGCCGCAGCCGCTCGTCGTAGACGGCCATCGCGCAGGGCGCCTGGGCGAGGACCGCGCGGATCAGCGGGCCGTCCATGCCGCGGGGCTCCCGGCCGGCCGGCGGGGTGAGCAGGAGCCAGTCGCCGCTCCGCTCCAGGCGGTGGGCGAGCAGCCACACGGACAGGACGCGGCCGTCGCGGTGACGCAGGGCGAGCACCCCGTTCCAGCGGTCGCCGGTGGACCCGAGAGGCGGGGCGGTGCCCGCGGGCGCCAGGAGATCCGTGGCCGGGCGGCCCTCGATCTCCTCGGGCGCGTATCCCAGGAGCCGGTGGGCGCCCTCGCTCCAGCGGATCAGGGTGCCGTTCCCGTCGATGACCGCCCGTGCGGTGGCGCCATCGTCGAGAGGGTGGACCGGGCTCATCATCGCCACTTTCCCTTGTGCACACTCACCGTGAACAAGCGCGTCGTCCGGGTTCCAGCCTAGTGGCTGGGCGTCCCGCGTACCCCCGAACGCGGAGGGCCCGGACAGCCATTCGTACGGTGCGTTTTCAGCCGATGCGGCTCGCGGTACGGAAGTGACCGCTCGACCCTCGACGCCTCCGTGTGTTCCTCCGCCAGAATCTGTTTGCTCGCGATCAGTTGTGATGATTTATGGGCACTGATGAGGAACGGCCGTACCCGCCGCCGGCGCACTCACCGGCGCAGCCGACGCCCGGCCGACGGTCCCCGACCACGGAGTACGGCACCACCAGGGGCGCCGGGTTCTTCCCCGGTGGCCCGGGCTGGTACCACACCGCCTTCGCCCGGCCGTCCGCCTTCGCCGGCAAACGGATCGGTGGAGTTCGACGGGGAGCGGGCGGTCGTCCGGGCCCTGACCACCGTCGTCGACGAGAGTGGCGCCCCGGCCGACATCCAGGTGGTCTCACGGATCGTCGGCCCCGACGGCCGGACCGCCGCTCGCACGGCCATCACGGTCAGCGTCGGCGGCCGGACCGACATGACCCATGAACTGGCCTTCGAAAAGCCGAAGTTGTGGGACTTCGCGCCCCCGGAGCACCGCTGCACCGTTCCCGCCCGATCGCCCGGCAGCCCCCGACTACCCTTCTCCGGACGCTAGTTACTCGGGCTGCCCGGACGCATCGCCGGCCGCGACGCTGGACGGCGACGCGGCCACCGGCTGGTCCAACGCCTTCTGTAAGTCCGTGACGGCCCTAAGGGCGTGCAGAAGAACAACATGTAGGCGAGTGGCACGCTGACCTGCGAGGTCAAGTCTCAAAACCCGCAAGTTAATTCTCTGCACGCC
>NZ_JBVJCT010000057.1:0-36971 GCF_055588305.1 Streptomyces sp. NPDC042002
TGTCGAAGCCGAAAGAAAAACGGGAGAGGCCACACCCCAAAAAAAAAAAACAAAAAAAAAAAAAACCCCCCCCCCCCCCCCCCCCCCCCCCCCCCCCCCTCTCGTGTTGCCGGCCGCGCCGGGAGCCCGGCTCGGCATGCCGAAGGCGCCTCTTCCCGTACGGGACTCGTACAGGACTCGTATAGGACTCGTACGGGAAGAGGCGCCCTCGGCGCTTACGGAATCACTTCCGGTCGGCCGGCGGGACTCACGTCCTTCCGGCCGGCCGGCTCACGCCCAGGTGATCAGCCGCTTGGGCTGCTCCAGGACGGCCGCGGTGTCGGCGAGGACCCGGGAGCCGAGCTCGCCGTCGACCAGGCGGTGGTCGAAGGACAGCGCCAGCGTGGTGACCTGACGGGGCTTGACCTTGCCCTTGTGGACCCAGGGCTGGAGCTTGATCGCGCCCACCGCGAGGATCGCGGACTCGCCGGGGTTGAGGATCGGCGTGCCCGTGTCGACGCCGAAGACGCCGACGTTGGTGATCGTCACCGTGCCGCCCTGCATCGCGGCCGGTGAGGTCTTGCCCTCGCGGGCCGTGGCCACCAGTTCGCCCAGCGACTCGGCCAGCTGCGGCAGGGTCCTGGTGTGGGCGTCCTTGATGTTCGGCACGATCAGACCGCGGGGGGTGGCGGCGGCGATGCCCAGATTCACATAGTGCTTCTGGACGATCTCCTGGTTCGCCTCGTCCCAGGACGCGTTGACACCGGGGTTGCGCTTGATCGCGACCAGCAGGGCCTTGGCGACGAGCAGCAGCGGATTGACCCGCAGCCCCTGCATGTCCTTGTCCTGCTTGAGCTCCTCGACCAGGCGCATCGTGCGCGTCACGTCGAGCGTCACGAACTCGGTGACGTGCGGCGCGGTGAACGCCGAGCCCACCATCGCGGTGGCGATCGCCTTGCGGACACCCTTGACCGGGATCCGGGTCTCGCGCGCGCCGTCGTACGACGCGGCCGGGGCCGGAACCTGCGGCTGGACGGGGGCCGGGGCCTGCGGAGCCGGGGCCGGGACGGCGGCCGGAGCGGGAACGGGTGCCTGCGCCGGGGCTGCCGCCGCGTGCACGTCCTCCCGCGTGATGATGCCGTCCGGGCCCGACGGGGTGACCGTCGTCAGGTCGACCCCGAGGTCCTTGGCGAGCTTGCGGACCGGGGGCTTGGCGAGCGGCCGCTGCCGGTCCGCGGGCCCGTGGCCGTTGAGCTCGCCCTGGATCGCGGTGGCCGCGTAGAGCGTCTCGCTCTCCTGGGCCGGGACCTCGGCTCCCTTGCGGGGGCGCCGCTTGGTGGAGGACTCCGCCACGCCGTACCCGACGAGGACCGGCGTGCGGCCCTCGGGCTTGGCCTTCTCGGCGGGGGCCGCCTCCGCCACCGGGGCGGCAGGGGCAGCGGGAACCGCGGGAGCGGCGGGTGCCCGCCCGGCGGCCGGGGCCGCCTGCGCGGGCGCCGTCCCACCGGACACGTCCACCGCGATGATCACCTGGCCGACGTCCACCGTCGTGCCCTCGGGGAAGTGGAGTGCGGCCACCACACCGGTGAACGGGATCGGCAGTTCGACCGCGGCCTTGGCGGTCTCGACCTCGCAGACCACCTGGCCGTCGGTGACCGTGTCACCGGGCTGGACGTACCACTTGAGGATCTCCGCCTCGGTGAGTCCCTCGCCCACGTCGGGCATCTTGAACTCGCGGAGTCCCGACGCGTTCTCAGTCATCGTCGTCACGGCTCTCTCCTCAGTACGCCAGCGAGCGGTCGACGGCGTCGAGCACGCGGTCCAGGCCCGGAAGGTACTCGTCCTCCAGGCGGGCCGGCGGATACGGGGCGTGATAGCCGCCGACCCGCAGGACGGGCGCCTCCAGGTGGTAGAAGCACCGCTCGGTGATACGGGCCGCGATCTCCGCGCCCGTCCCGAGGAACACCGGGGCCTCGTGCACCACGACCAGGCGGCGGGTCCTCTCGACCGAGGCCTGGATGGAGTCGAAGTCGATCGGCGACATCGAGCGCAGGTCCAGGACCTCGATCGACTTGCCCTCCTCCTGGGCGGCCGCGGCGGCCTCCAGGCAGACCTTCACCATCGGGCCGTACGCGACCAGGGTGAGGTCGGCGCCCTCGCGGGCCACCCGCGCCTTGTGCAGGGGGCCGGGGATGGCGTCCTTGTCGACCTCGGCCTTGTCCCAGTAGCGCCGCTTCGGCTCGAAGAAGATCACCGGGTCGTCGCTCTGGATGGCCTGCTGCATCATCCAGTAGGCGTCGCCCGCGTTCGAGGGGGAGACCACCTTCAGGCCCGCCACGTGCGCGAAGAGCGCCTCCGGGGACTCCGAGTGGTGCTCGACGGCGCCGATGCCGCCGCCGTACGGGATGCGGATGACGACGGGGAGCTTGATCTTGCCCAGCGCCCGCGCGTGCATCTTCGCGAGCTGGGTGACGATCTGGTCGTACGCCGGGAAGACGAAGCCGTCGAACTGGATCTCCACGACCGGGCGGTAGCCGCGCAGGGCCAGGCCGATCGCGGTGCCGACGATGCCCGACTCGGCGAGCGGGGTGTCGATGACCCGCTCCTCGCCGAAGTCCTTCTGGAGCCCGTCGGTGACCCGGAAGACACCGCCGAGCTTGCCGACGTCCTCGCCCATGATGAGGACCTTGGGGTCGGCGTCTAGGGCCGTGCGCAGCGATTCGTTGATCGCCTTGGCCAGCGCCATCTTTTCGGTCGCCATGGCTACTTGCCCTCCCCTGCGTCCGCGAACGACGCCTGGTAGGCGGCGAACTGGGCGCGCTCCTCGTCGACGAGCGCGTGCCCGTCCGCGTACACGTTCTCGAAGATGGCGAACTTGTCCGGGTCCGGCATGGCCCGTACGACTTCGCGCACCCGCTTGCCCAACGCTTCGCTCTCGGTCTCGAGTTCCGCGAAGAACGCCTCGTCGGCGTGGTCCGCGGACTCCAGGTAGGCGCGCAGGCGCAGGATCGGGTCCTTCGCCTCCCACGCCTCGCGCTCCTCGTCGGCCCGGTACTTGGTCGGGTCGTCGGAGGTGGTGTGCGCGCCCATGCGGTAGGTGTACGCCTCCACCAGGGTGGGGCCCTCGCCGTTGCGGGCCCGCTCCAGGGCCCAGCGGGTCACCGCGAGGCTGGCGAGCACGTCGTTGCCGTCCACGCGCACGCCGGGGAAGCCGAAGCCCTGCGCGCGCTGGTACAGCGGCACGCGCATCTGGCGCTCGGTCGGCTCGGAGATCGCCCACTGGTTGTTCTGGCAGAAGAACACCACGGGAGCGTTGTAGACCGCCCCGAAGTTGAAGGCTTCCAGGACGTCGCCCTGGCTGGAGGCGCCGTCCCCGAAGTACGCGATCACGGCCGAGTCGGCGCCGTCCTTGGCGATGCCCATGGCATAGCCGGTGGCGTGCAGCGTCTGCGAGCCGATGACGATCGTGTACAGGTGGAAGTTGTTGCCGTTCGGGTCCCAGCCGCCGTTGTTCACACCCCGGAACATGCCGAGCAGGTTGGTCGGGTCGACGCCGCGGCACCAGGCGACGCCGTGCTCGCGGTAGGTGGGGAAGACGTAGTCGTCGTCGCGGGTGGCCCGGCCCGAACCGATCTGGGCGGCCTCCTGGCCGAGCATCGAGGCCCACAGGCCCAGCTCGCCCTGGCGCTGGAGGGAGGTGGCCTCCGCGTCGAAGCGGCGGCTCAGGACCATGTCCCGGTACAGGCCGCGCAGCTCCTCGGGGGTGATGTCGGCGACGTACGGGTCGTACGTGGCGTCCTTGACCCGCTTGCCTTCCGGGGTCAGCAGCTGAACGAGCTCCGGCTCGCCGCCCGTCGCGCCCGGCGACTTCTTGGCGGCCGCGCCGGCGCTCCTGCTCGCGGCGCTCTTGGTACCGGTCGTACTGGCGCTCGCGGCGCTCTTCGTACCGGCGCTGCGTCGCGGCTTGCGCGCGGCAGTGCTCTCCACGGTCACGTGTGCTCCTCCGTCGGTCCGGCCCCCGGGGTTGCCGGAAGGCTGGGGTCCCCCTCGCTCGCGGTTTGAGCTCGGGGGAGCGGCTCGCCTGTTCCGGCACCCGTGCACGGGGTGGGTGCCACTCGGCCGGGAACAGGCGTGACAGGTGCCCCGGCGAGCGCCCTGCAACAGTCACGTTACCCAGTGCTTCACAATTCTGTGAAACCCTTCCTGACCTGCGATTTTGATAGGAAATCCAAGTACTTGGAAACGTGGATTTCCTACTAGATCGAGCAGATCGGGAACAGTCGCTGGTCACAGCACTGGTCACAGCCTTGCAGGGGGCCGGAACACCGGCACGTTATCCCGGCCACCCCGGACTCGGGAAGAGTTCACCTGGGGCAATGCCCATGATCGTGTGTGAGACTGACAGCGTGCGCGAAAACGGGAAAATCACCGTATTCCTCCTCGATGACCACGAAGTGGTCCGCCGCGGAGTGCACGAGATGCTCTCGGTCGAGGACGACATCGAAGTCGTGGGAGAGGCCGGCACGGCGGCCGACGCGCTGGTCCGGATCCCGGCCACCCGCCCGGACGTGGCCGTCCTGGACGTACGTCTCCCGGACGGCAGCGGCGTGGAGGTCTGCCGCGAGATCCGCTCCGCGAACGAGGACATCAAGTGCCTGATGCTGACCTCGTACGCCGACGACGAGGCCCTGTTCGACGCGATCATGGCGGGCGCGTCGGGCTATGTCCTCAAGGCCATCCGCGGCAATGAGCTGCTCGCGGCCGTACGGGATGTCGCGGCCGGAAAGTCCCTGCTCGACCCGGTGGCCACCGCGCGCGTCCTGGAGCGACTGCGGGACGGCGGCGGCGCCAGGGGTGACGACCGGCTCGACCGCCTCACCGACCAGGAACGCAAGATCCTCGACCTGATCGGCGAAGGCCTCACCAATCGCCTGATCGGAGAGCGATTGCACCTCGCAGAGAAAACGATCAAGAATTATGTGTCGAGCCTGCTCTCCAAACTGGGAATGCAGCGCCGGTCGCAGGCGGCGGCCTATGTGGCGCGCATACAGGCGGAACAACAGCACCACTGAATAATTCCGGACTTATAACCCCTCTTGTGAGGGCGGGTGCCTCTTTTCCCCGTCCCACCGGTGCCGGACATCGGGCGGTACGCCGCGGGGGGGGGGGGGGGGGGGGGGGGGGGGGGGGGGGGGGGGGGGGGGGGGGGGGGTTTGTGGGGGGGGGGGGGGAAGAGGACGAGGACGCACCGTCCTCCCTCCCCCCCCCCCCCCCCCCCCCCCCCCCCCCCCCCCCCTCCTCCCCCCCCCCCCTCCCCCCTCCCTTCTCCTCCCCCCCCCCCCCCCGCGGGGACGGTGTGCTCTTCTCGGATCCGTCGGGACCCGGCCGGACCAGGTCAGCCGACGTCCCCCGCGGCGGGGGACTCGGTGCCGTCGCCTGCCGGAGCGCTGGTCGTCGGATCCGTCGTCGGCGTGGTCGGTTCGTCCGTCGGGGCCGCCGTGGTCGGCGCCGGCTTCGTCGGCTCGTCGGTCGGCTGGTCCGTCGGCGGCTGGCTGGTGACGTTCCGGGTCGGCCGGTACGACGGGGTGTAGTCCGTGCCGTCGCCGGTGTTGGTCGAGTCGTCCGAGGTGTCGTCCGTGGACTGGTCCGTGGCCGCGTCGGTCGGCTGCTTGGTGGAGTCGTCGCTCTTGCTGGAGTGCGTGGCGGCCGGTGGCTGCGAGGTGCTGGTCCCCGCGCCCCCGCCGGTGTTGGTGGTGTTGATCGCCAGCGCGACACCCGCCGCGATGGCGATCAGGGCGAAGACCGCGAGGATCCACAGCTTGCCGCGGCCACCGCCCCGGTTGCCGTGCCCGTCGAAGCCGCCGTCGTCACCGCCGCCCCGGTAGGGCGGGATGAGCGGCGCCGGGATCTGCGTGGTTCCGGAGTCACCGGGGTGCGGCAGCGCGGCCGTACCGGCGAAACCGGACGCCGAGCCGTGCGGCCCCTCGTGCAGGGTGACGGGGCCGGTGTTCCAGGTGCCGGTGTGACTGCCCTGGTCGTAGAGCATCTGCAGCGCGTACTGGACGAGGCCGCGCATCTCCTCGGCGGTCTGGAACCGGTCGTCCGGATCCTTCGCGAGGGCGCGCATGACGAGCCCGTCGAGTTCCGGCGGCACCTCGCCCGAGACCTCCGAGGGAGGCACCGGGATGTCCTGGACGTGCTGGTAGACCACCGACAGCGGCGTCTCACCGGTGAACGGGGGCCGCAGCGCGAGGAGTTCGTAGAGCAGACAGCCGGTCGCGTACAGGTCGGACCGGTGGTCGACGGCCTTGCCGAGCGCCTGCTCAGGGGAGAGGTACTGCGGGGTGCCCATGACCATGCCGGTCTGGGTCATCGTCGACTGCGCGCCGTGCAGAGCGCGCGCGATGCCGAAGTCCATCACCTTGACCGCGCCGGTCTCCGTGATGATCACGTTCGCCGGCTTGATGTCGCGGTGCACGATGCCGTGCTGGTGCGAGTAGGCGAGCGCCTCCAGGACACCGGAGACGATGATCAGCGCCTGCTCGGGCCCCGGGGCCTCGGCGTTGATCAGCAGATCGCGGATCGTGTGACCCTCGACGATCTCCATCACGATGTACGGGACGACACCGTGGCCGACCACGTCCTCGCCGGAGTCGTACACGGCCACGACCGCATGGTGGTTGAGCCCCGCGACCGACTGCGCCTCGCGTGTGAAACGCGCCTTGGACACGGGGTCCTCGGCCAGGTCGGAACGGAGCAGCTTGACCGCCACGGTCCGCCCCAGCCGCACGTCCTCGGCGGCGAACACCTCGGCCATGCCGCCCCGGCCGAGTCTGTGCGTCAGCCGATACCGGCCATCGCCGACCAACCCGCCGTTACCCCACATCTCCGGCGCATCTGACATACCGCCGCCAGTCGCCTCGGGGTCGGACGGGCCCTGAGCGCGCTGCTGCTGTGCCATCAGTCCTCGCCGTCGTTTCTGCCCGCGGTCTGCGCGGTGGTTGTTACGGTCTCCGTCGGGCCACGCTACAGGTTCCGCGCATGACACCGGTCCGAGATGAACGTGAGATGGACCGGCCGGCCAACCCTTCGAAGGTCCGTGGGTACCAATTCCGTGTACCGGCCGTACGCCACCTGTAACGCTTCCGCGACGCTTCTTTCTCAGACGGTCACGGAACGGGCACCGAGCTTGACGTGTCCGTGCCCTCGGGCAGACTTGGCCCGGAATAAGCCAATCGATCACCGATGCCTCGGGGGACGCAGAACATGAGCCAGGACGGCGCACAGGGCCGGTACGCGGGGCGCGCGGTCGCCGGCGGCCGCTACCAGCTGCGCGATCTGCTCGGCGAGGGCGGTATGGCCTCGGTGCATCTCGCGTACGACTCGGTGCTCGACCGCCAGGTGGCGATCAAGACGCTGCACACGGAGCTCGGCCGCGAGCAGGCCTTCCGCGAGCGTTTCCGCCGCGAGGCCCAGTCGGTGGCCAAGCTCACGCACACGAACATCGTCTCGGTCTTCGACACCGGCGAGGACGACCTCGACGGCATGACGACGCCGTACATCGTCATGGAGTACATCGAGGGCAAGCCGCTCGGCTCGGTCCTCGACGCGGACATCCAGCAGTACGGCGCGATGCCCGCCGACAAGGCACTGAAGATCACGGCCGATGTGCTGGCGGCCCTGGAGATCAGCCACGAGATGGGCCTGGTCCACCGGGACATCAAGCCGGGCAACGTCATGATGACCAAGCGCAACGTCGTCAAGGTCATGGACTTCGGCATCGCCCGTGCCATGCAGTCCGGCGTCACCTCCATGACGCAGACCGGCATGGTCGTCGGCACCCCGCAGTACCTCTCCCCGGAGCAGGCCCTCGGCCGGGGCGTCGACGCCCGGTCCGACCTGTACTCGGTCGGCATCATGCTGTTCCAACTGGTCACCGGGCGGCTGCCGTTCGAGGCGGACTCCCCGCTGGCCATCGCCTACGCGCACGTCCAGGAGGCGCCGGTCGCGGCCTCCTCGGTCAACCGCTCGCTGCCCCCGGCGGTGGACGCGCTGATCGCCCGCGCGCTGAAGAAGAACCCGAACGAGCGCTTCCCGAGCGCCGAGATCATGCGGGACGAGTGCCTGCGGGTCGCCCAGTCGTTCCAGGCGTCCGCGCCGAACATCGTGCCGGGCGCCCAGACGCCGAGCGGCTCGGGCGTCGGCTCCGCCGTCTTCCCGCCGGTCGACCAGGGCACCCCGGCACCCGGCCCCGTGCAGACGCCGTACCAGCCGGGCCCGTACGGCACACCGGCCCCGGCCCCGGCCCCCGCGTACGGCTACCCGCAGCAGGGCGGCTACCCGACTCCGCAGCAGACGTCCGCGTACTCCCCGCAGCACGGCACGTCGACCCCGCCGCCGTACAACCTCTCGCCCCAGGCCGTCCCCGGCGGCTCGGGGGGCGGGAGCAACAAGGCGGTCGTGATCGGCGCCGTCGTGGTCGCGCTCATCGCGATCGGCGGCCTGATCACCGCGCTCACCATGAACGCCGGAACCGGCGACGACAACAAGGGCGGCGGCAGCGGCAGCACCGCGAGCGGCTCGCCCACCGTGGTCGAAGGGCACAAGGGTCCGGACACGTCCAAGACGATCGACACCGAGAAGTGCACGGACCCTCAGGAGTCGTACGACGACCCGGACAAGATCCAGGTCCCGGACTTCCACTTCAAGAACCTCACCTCGGTGAAGTCCTGCTTCCAGGCCGCCGGCTGGAAGATGAAGGTCACGCGCGTGGACGAGAACACCTACGGCGAGGACACGATCATGGACCAGTTCCCCTCCGCCGGCGAGGATGTCGACCCCAAGCAGATGCCCGACATCGAACTCAAGGTGTCGACGGGCAACCCCTCCTGAGCCGCCCCTGAACACTCGGAGCGGTTCGCGGGGTTCGGGCGGCCCACGAGGGCCGAGCGGGCCGAACTCCACGAGCGCGCTTCGGCAGCGGATTCGGGAACGGGCCCGGCACTTCGGTGCCGGGCCCGTTTCGGTCGGGGTGACCTTGTTCGCTGGGGTGACCTTGTCGGCTGGGTGGCTCGGTGACCTGGGTGGTTACAGGTACGGTCCGCCCGAGCGGCCTCCCGTACGGGGGTCCTCGTCGCCCTCCAGACCGCCGACACCCGGCGGCAGGGCACGGCGCATCTGCTCCAGCTGCGCCCTGGCCGCCATCTGCTGCGCGAACAGGGTCGTCTGGATCCCGTGGAAGAGTCCCTCGAGCCAGCCCACCAACTGAGCCTGCGCGATCCGCAGTTCCGCGTCGCTCGGGGTCCCCTCGTCCGTGAAGGGCAGGGAGAGCCGCTCCAGTTCGTCCACGAGCTCCGGGGCCAGACCGTCCTCCAGCTCCTTGACGGAACTCGCGTGGATCTCCTTGAGCCGGACCCGGCTGGCCTCGTCCAGAGGTGCGGCGCGCACCTCCTCCAGCAGCTGCTTGATCATGCTGCCGATACGCATCACCTTGGCGGGCTGTTCCACCATCTCCGTCACCGGGATCTCGCGGGAGTCCTCGTCCCCGGTGCCGCCGAGAGCCATTCCGTCCTGGCCGACAACCAGGATCTGAGGGTTCTCCGGCGACCGTTCGTTCCTCGGCATCTCCATGCCGCCATTCTCTCGCACCCACGTACTCCATCACGGTGGTGCCCCCCGTACACGGTGATCCACCACGTACGAGGTCCCAGTTCGCGAGAAGACGCGGTTCCACGGCCCCTGAAGTGCGCGAATGAGGTCACTATCTGTCGAGATGCCGGGATCACGCGGTCATGTGAGGCTTGTTTCGTCGATCACGGCACCCGTCTTGGCGAACCGTACCGGGAGGGGGTCACCGACGTGACTCCATGGCTCCGCACCCTGCCCACGGCCGGACTGCTGGTGGCCGCCCTGCTGAACGGCGCCGGCCCCCTCGCGAACGCCACCACCGCCGGCCCCTCGGCCCCCGCAAGCTCCGGGGCTCCCTCGTACGCCACCGCGCCGGCTCCGTCCACCGACGGGACCGCCACCTCGGGCGCAGCCGGCCCCACCGCCTCCGGACCGTCCTCGACCTCCGGACCGTCCTCGGCCGCCGGACCGTCCTCGGCCGCCGGGGCTCCCTCGACCTCCAGGCCGCCCTCGACCTCCGGGGCTCCCTCGTCCGCCACCGCGCCGGTTCCGTCCACCGACGGGACCGCGGCCTCGGAGGCGGCCGGCCCTGCCGCCTCCGATCCCGCCCGGCCCACACCTACGGCGGACCCCTCCCGTGCGGGGAGCTTCGCGGGCGAGGGACGCGTCCGGCCCGGCCGCTCGGAGCCGGAGACTCCAGACAGCCAGGACGGCACGGACACCCCGGACCTCCAGGACACGGCACCCGCCGCCGACACCGACCCCGGGCTCACGGAGCCGAGCGTGGCCTCCGAGCCCTCGAGCGACGACGCGGTCCCCGTCCAGCAGAGCGTCGTGGGCCCCGGCGCCACGCCCGACCCGGCCCTGGCGATCCTGCCGCTGGGCAGCGGTCTGATCCTCATCGGCCTGGGCCTGGGGCTGGCCTTCCTGGCCCTGCGGGCACGCCGCGGCTGAGGCACTCGGGTACACCACGCCTGAAGCGTGTGGGTACGCCGCCTGAAACAGGCGGGTACACCACGCCTGAAGCGCGCCCTAGGGGGCGACGAGCAGCACCTTTCCGATGTGGCTGCTCTCCTCCAGCACCCGGTGCGCCCCCGCCGCGTCGCTCATCGGCAGCTCGCGGTCGACGACAGGACGTACACGGCCGGAGTCGATCAGCGGCCACACGTGCTCGCGTACGGCCGCCACGATCGCCGCCTTCTCGCTGAGCGGCCGGGCCCGCAGCGAGGTCGCGCTGACGGCGGCTCGCTTGTTCAGGAGGGCGGCGATGTTCAGCTCCGCCTTGATGCCGCCCTGCATGCCGATGATGGCGAGACGTCCGTTGACGGCGAGAGCGCGCACGTTCGGGTCGAGGTACTTGGCCCCCATGTTGTCGAGAATGACGTCGGCCCCCGCCCCGTCGGTGGCCCGCTTGATCTCCTCGACGAAGTCCTGCTCGCGGTAGTTGATCAGGATGTCCGCGCCCAGTTCCGCGCAGAAGTCCAGCTTCTCCTTGGTGCCCGCCGTGACCGCGACCTTCGCGCCGACGGCCTTCGCCAGCTGGATCGCCATGGTGCCGATGCCGCTGGAGCCGCCGTGGACGAGCAGGGTCTCGCCGGGGCGCAGGTGGGAGACCATGAAGACGTTCGACCAGACAGTGCACGTCACCTCGGGCAGCGCCGCCGCCTGCCGGACGTCCAGTCCGGCCGGCACGGGCAGCAGCTGCCTGGCCGGGACGGCGACCTTCTGGGCGTATCCGCCGCCCGCGAGCAGCGCGCACACCTCGTCACCGACCGCCCAGCCGAGGACGCCCGCGCCGACCGCCACGATGCGTCCCGAGCATTCGAGTCCGGGGTAGGGGGAGGCCCCGGGCGGCGGGTTGTACAGGCCCTGCCGCTGCATCAGATCGGCACGGTTGACGGCACTGGCCACCACCTCGACCAGCACTTCGCCCTCGGCCGGCACCGGATCGGGGACCTCGTCCCACACCAGCGCCTCGGGCCCACCAGGTTCAGGAATCGTGATCGCGTACATAGGAGGGACGCTACTCCTGAGAGGTACCGCCTATTCCTGCGGCAGGGGCCGGATGCCCGGCGTCTTCCGGCTGCTCCGGGTGACCCGCGCGATCGTGATCAGCCGGTCCGTCAGCCGCAGTGTGCCGACGTCCGGGTCGTCGTATCCAAGGACGCGAGGCCCCCGTACGACGCTGACCACCAGGTCGGTGGTCTCCCGGACGCCCTTGCCCACCTCGGTCTCTGTGACAGGCCGCTCGACGATGTCGAGCCCGCTGCCCTGATGGATCAGGTCCTCCATCACCATGCCCGCGACGGGGCTGAGCACGGAGAGCCCGAGCAGCCGGCCGGCCGCGCTGGCGCTGGTGATGACCGCGTCGGCGCCGGACTGCTGGAGCAGCGGCGCGTTCTCCTCTTCGCGGACGGCGGCGACGATCTTCGCGCCGCGATTGAGCTGCCGGGCCGTCAGAGTGACCAGGACGGCGGTGTCGTCCCGCTGCGTGGCGATGATGATCTGCCGTGCCTTGTGGACCTCGGCGCGCATCAGCACATCGCTGCGCGTGGCGTCCCCGATCACTCCCGCGTACCCGTCGGCCGTCGCCGCGTCGACCACTCGGGGGCTCGGGTCGACGACCACGACCTGTTCCTTCTTCAGCCCGGTCGCACAGACGGTCTCGACAGCCGACCGCCCCTTGGTCCCGAAGCCGACAACGACGGTGTGATCCTTCAAGGCCGCCCTCCAGCGGTTCAATCGCCACTCCTCGCGGGTGCGTTCCGTGAGGACCTCCAGCGTGGTGCCGACCAGGATGATCAGGAACAGCACCCGCAGGGGCGTGATGACCAGGATGTTGATGAGCCGGGCGACATCACTGGTCGGGGTGACGTCGCCGTATCCGGTGGTGGAGAGGGTGACCGTCGCGTAGTAGAAGGCGTCGAGCAGGTCGACACTCCCGTCCGAGCTGTCGTTGTAGCCGTCGCGGTCGAACCAGACGATGAGCGCGGTGACCACGAGCACCAGCAGCGCCATCGCCAGCCGCTTGGCGACCTGCCGGATCGGACGCTCCACGATCTTCTGCGGCAGTTTCACCTGATGGGTCACGAGATGTTCGTCCGCCTGGCGGGCGATCGCGTCATGGCCCGGAAGTTTCACGTGAAACACTCCCCGATCGGATTCATGCCGCTCCCGCCGACGGCCGGCTCAGACGAAGCACGCGTCGATCCCCGCGGTGGCCCACGGCAGATCGATGAGTTCCAGCTCCTGGCCGGCCCGCGCGCCGCCCGGCGGTACGACGGCGAGCGCATCGGAGGCGGCGATGCCCCGCAGCATCGCCGGGCCGTTGTAGTGCAGCGGCGCGACCCGGTCGCCGCGCAGCGAGACGGGGACGATCCGGGTGTCGTACGGGTGGCCCTGCACGGCTTCCTTGAGAGGGAGCGTGTACGGCTCCGGGGCCACCCGCCCGGCCAGCGTGCGCAGCAGCGGCTCAGCGAGCGTGAGCAGTCCGGAGACGGCGGCGAGGGGGTTGCCGGGCAGGCCGACGAGGTGCTGGTTCTCCCGGGTACGGGCCAGCAGCATGGGATGTCCCGGCCGCACCTTGACACCGTCCACCAGCAGTTCGGCGCCGATCCGGCGCAGCGTGGGGTGGACGTGGTCGACGGGGCCGCCCGCGGTACCGCCGGTGGTGACGATCAGGTCGGCCCGGGAGCCGGTGATCGCCTTGTGCAGCGCCTTCGCGTCGTCGCCGAGCCGGCGTACCGCGACGACCTCGGCGCCGAGCGCCCGCAGCCACGGCGGCAGCATGGGACCGAGTGCGTCCCGGATGAACCCCTCCCGGGGCAGTCCCTCGGTCAGCAACTCGTCGCCGAGGACGAGAACTTCGGCGCGCGGACGGGGCACGACGGCGAGCGTGTCGTACCCGGCGGCCGCCGCGAGGCCCAGCACGGCGGGGGTGACCAGCACCCCGAGCGGCAGCAACTGGTCGCCGCTGCGGCACTCCTGGCCGCGCGGGCGGATGTCCTGCCCGTGCGCGATCGCCAGGATTCCCCGGGAGCGGGCGGAGCCGGGCGCTTGCCCGCCGCCCGCGTGCAGTCGGCCCTTGTCGTCGAGGCGGCCGTGTTCGCTGCGCAGGACGGCGGTCGCGTCCCGCGGGACGCGTGCCCCGGTGGCGATCCGGACGGCCTCGCCGTCGCTGAGCCGCTCCGGTTCCGCGTGCCCGGCGAGTACGCCGTCCTCCCGCACCTCCCAGGGCCCGGGTCCGGCGACCGCCCAGCCGTCCATGGCGGAGGTGTCGAAGGAGGGCAGGTCCGTGAGCGCGGTCAGGGGGGCGGCGAGGACGAGGCCGAGGGAGGCGTCGAGGGGGACCGAAACGGGGGTACGGCCTGGTAGGGAGCGGGCGGCCCGCTCGGCGACGGTTCGGGCCTCGGGCCACGGGATGGCCCGGTGGTGGGTGTGTTCGCTCGTGCCGCTGTCCCGCGCGTCGGGCGCGGGGACCGCTGCCCCGTCGGTTCCCTGGGAGCCGAGGGCGGCACTGTCCGCTCGGCCGGGATCGCCGGGCGCGCGGGCGCCGACCCCTTTGACCAGGGCGAGCGCCTCCTCGACGTCGAAGTCGTCGGCGTCCTGGCTGTCCCGGGTGGAGCGGGCGGCGGTCATCCGGCGTCCGGCTCGGTGGCGGGGGCCGCCGGGGTGGCTCCGGCGGGCGTGGTGGGGGTGCCGGGAGACGCGGTGTCCGCCTCCGGTTTGGTGTCGGGGGTGTCCTCGTCGGCCCAGCGGAGCGCGAGTGCGGCGGCCTTGCGGGCGGCCTCGGCGACCGCTTCCGGTCCTCCGCCGGCGCGCGCGGCCGCGTATCCGACGAGGAACGTGGTCAGCGGGGCGGCCGGCCTGGCCACTCCGTGGGCGGCGTCGCGGGCCAGGTCGAGCAGAACGCCGGTGTCGACGTCCAGGTCGATGCCCAGCTCGTCCTTGACTGCGGAAATCCATTCATCCAGCACGTGCCCATGCTCCCTGATGCGTGCTCGAGCGGCGGCGATGTCGTCCCAGGTGTCGCAGTCGAAGGACGCGACGGGGTCGGAGACACGGGTGAGGTCGAGGGCGGCGACGAGCCGTCGTAGCGGCAGCCCGCCGAGTCCCCCGTGTGCGGCGGCGAGCACGGCCAGCTCACGGCGCAGCGCGTGCGCGCGGTAGACGGCCACGAGCGGCTGATCCCGCCCGTCGGGGTCGGTGAGAAGAACACCGTCGGGGCGGATGCCGGGCCCGTCGTGGGCCGGGCGGTCCTCTTCGGAGGCGAGCGGGATCCCCTCGGCGCCGCCGGCGCGCAGGGTGTCCAGCAGGCGCCGTACCGTCCCCTCTTCCAGGAACGGCAGGTCGGCCGAGAGCACGACGACGCGGGGCGCCGTGGTGTGCCGCAGCCCGGCGTCCAGCGCGGCGACCGGTCCCCCGCCGGGCGGGTCCTCGCGGGTCCACTCCACGGGGCGTGCGGTGGACCTGGGTTCGGCCACGACGACCGTGCGGGTGGCACCGGCGCAGGCGGCCAGCACCCGGTCCAGCAGCGCCCGGCCGCCCACCCGGACGCCGGGCTTGTCCGCGCCGCCGAGCCGCCGGGCCGCACCGCCCGCGAGCACGACGGCGTCGTACCCGGTATCGGCACCGGGGGTACCCTGCGGGCCTGAGCTGCCCGATCGCCCGGTCGCGCCCTCGGGCTCGTACGCGGTCATGCCCCGAGTATGGGCGCCCGAAGGATCAGTGCCACCCCCGGGGCACGGCCTGGAAACAGGGGGTGACCGGATCCCCGGGGGCTACAGGGTCCGCAGCAGCACCGCCGGCTGTTCCACGCAGTCCGCCACATAGCGCAGGAAACCACCCGCCGTACCGCCGTCGCAGACCCGGTGGTCGAAGGCGAGCGAGAGCTGGACGACCTGGCGCACCGCCAACTCGCCCTGGTGCACCCACGGCTTGGGGATGATGCGGCCGACGCCGAGCATGGCCGCCTCGGGGTGGTTGATGATCGGCGTGGAGCCGTCGACGCCGAACACGCCGTAGTTGTTCAGCGTGAAGGTGCCGCCCGTGAGGTCCGCGGGCGTCAGCGTCCCGGTCCGGGCCGCCTCGGTCAGCCGGCCGAACTCCGCGCTCAGCCCCTCGGCGTCCCGTGTGTGCGCGTCCCGTACGACGGGGACGACGAGCCCCCGTTCGGTCTGGGCCGCGAAGCCCAGGTGCACCCGGTCGAGCCGGACGATCTCGCGGGCGTCCATGTCGACCGTCGAGTTGAGCTCGGGGAAGCGGGCCAGCGCCGCGGTGCAGATCCGGGCCAGCAGGGCGAGCAGGGAGATCTTCGGACCGCCCGCCGCGTTCATCGCGCCGCGTGCCCGCATGAGCTCCGTCGCGTCGGCGTCCACCCAGCAGGTCGCGTCGGGTATCTCGCGCCGGCTGCGCGAGAGCTTGTCGGCGACGGCGCCGCGGACACCGCGGAGGGGGACACGGACACCGTGCGGGGCGGTGCCCCGGGAGACGCCGGCCGCACCGGGCACGACCGACGTGATGTCCGCGTACGAGGTCGCGGAAGCCGATTCCGGCGCGCGGTCGTACGAGGGCGCCGCGGCGGGCGCGTCGAGGCCGAGGCCCGCAGCCGGAGCGTGGTGCGGCTCCGCGATGACGGACGCTCGCGGCCGACCGGTCGCCGCCGCACGCAGCGCGTACTCGACGTCGGCCCGCAGGATGAGTCCTTCGGGGCCCGAGCCCTCCAACTCCCGCAGATCCACGCCGTTCTCCCGGGCGAGCCGTCGCACGAGGGGCGAGATGACCGGCACGGGGCCGTCACCGCGCGTCGCGGCGACGCCGTTCCGAGCGGTCGGCGCCTGGCCCGCCGCAGCCGGCCGCGCGGCACCGACGGTCTCGGCGCGGGCCGGCTCGGAGCGGGCCGGTTCGGAGCGGGCCGGTTCGGAGCGAACGGATTCAGGGCGGGCCGGCTCGGGCCGGGCGGGCGAAGCGCCCATCCCCGCCGGGGACGGTGCTCCCTGCGGCCCACCGACCGCCCGTCGGCCACCGGCCGCGACACCATCGGAGGGGCGTACCCTCCGGCGCCGCGCCGGGGGCGCTCCCGTGCCGTAACCCACCAGCACGTTCCCGGAGCCCTCGTCGCTCCGGTCGTCCTTGTCGGTCTCGCTGTCCTCGCCCCCGGCCGGGGCGCCCACGGCGACGGTGAGCAGCGGCGCGCCCACGGGCAGTTCCGTGCCCTCCTCGCCGAAGCGGGCGGTGACCACGCCGCCGTAAGGACAGGGGACCTCCACCATCGCCTTGGCCGTCTCGACCTCGACGACGAGCTGGTCGACGGCGACGACATCGCCGACCTCCACCAGCCAGCGGACGATCTCCGCCTCGGTGAGGCCTTCCCCGAGGTCGGGGAGCTTGAACTCCAGCACCTGTGCCATCAGCTCTGCGCCTCCCATTGCAGACGCCCCACGGCGTCCAGGATCCGGTCGACGCCGGGCAGGTGGTGCCTCTCCAGCATCGGCGGCGGGTACGGGATGTCGAGCCCCGCGACGCGCAGCACCGGTGCTTCCAGGTGGTGGAAGCAGCGCTCCGTGACGCGGGCGGCGATCTCCCCGCCCGGTCCTCCGAACCCGCCCGACTCGTGCACGACGACCGCGCGTCCGGTCCGCCGCACCGACGCCGCGACCGTCTCGTCGTCGAACGGCACCAGGGAGCGCAGGTCGACGACTTCGAGGTCCCAGCCCTCGGCCCGCGCCGCCTCGGCGGCTTCGAGGCAGACGGGCACGGACGGCCCGTAGGTGATGAGTGTGGCGCTACGGCCCGGGCGCCGCACCACCGCGCGGCCTATCGGCTCAACGGCCGGCGGCTCGTCCGGGTTCCAGGAATCCTTCGACCAGTACAGCCTCTTGGGCTCCAGGAAGACGACCGGGTCGTCCGAGGCGATGGCTTCGCGCAGCAGTCCGTAGGCGTCGGAGACGGTCGCGGGCATCACGACATGGAGGCCCGGGGTCGCCATGTAGTACGCCTCGGATGAGTCGCTGTGGTGCTCGACGCCGCCGATGCCGCCGCCGTAGGGGACGCGGATCGTGATGGGCAGGGGCATGGCGCCCCGCGTGCGGTTGCGCATCTTCGCCACGTGCGAGATCAGCTGTTCGAACGCCGGGTAGGCGAACGCGTCGAACTGCATCTCCACGACGGGCCGCAGACCGTACATGGCCATGCCGACCGCCGCGCCGAGGATGCCCGCCTCGGCGAGCGGGGTGTCCGTGCAGCGGTCGTCGCCGAACTCCTTCGCGAGCCCGTCGGTGACCCGGAAGACGCCGCCGAGGGTGCCGACGTCCTCGCCCATGACATGGACGGCCGGGTCGGCGGCCATGGCGTCGCGCAGAGCGCGCCCGAGCGCCTGCGCCATGGTGGCCGGTTTGAGGGCAACAGTGGTCATCGCCCGGCTCCTTCCGGGCCGTGCGGGCCCGCTCCGAGCGCGCCGTCCGCCTCGGCGTCCAGCTCCGCTCTCAGCTGGCTCTCCTGCTCAAGCAGTTGAGTAGTGGGCTGGGCATACACATGGGCGAACAGATCCATGGGGTTGAGCACCGGGTCCTGGTTCATGCGCTCGCGCAGGTCGGCGGCCATCGCCTCGGCGTCGTCGCGCACCGCCTTCAGGGCGGACTCGTCGAGCAGACCGCGCTCGGTCAGCTCGCGCTCGACCAGCGCGATGGGGTCGTGCGCGCGCCAGGTCTCGACCTCGGAGTCGCCGCGGTAGCGGGTGGCGTCGTCGGCGTTGGTATGGGCGTCGATGCGGTACGTCACGGCCTCGACGAGCGTGGGACCGCCGCCCGCGCGCGCGTGGGCGATGGCCTCGCTGAGGACCTGGTGCACGGCCACCGCGTCGTTGCCGTCGACCAGGCGGCCCGGCATCCCGTAACCGACGGCCTTGTGGGCCAGCGACGGGGCGGCGGTCTGCTTGGCGAGCGGGACGGAGATGGCGAAGCCGTTGTTCTGTACGAGGAAGACGACCGGCGCCTGCCACACGGCGGCGAAGTTCAGCGCTTCGTGGAAGTCGCCCTCGCTGGTGCCGCCGTCGCCGACCAGGGCGAGCGCGACCACGTCGTCGCCCTTGAGACGGGCGGCGTGCGCGAGGCCCACGGCATGCGGGAGCTGGGTCGCGAGGGGGGTGCACAGGGGGGCGATGCGGTGCTCGTGCGGGTCGTAGCCGGTGTGCCAGTCGCCGCGCAGAAGGGTGAGGGCCTGAACGGGGTCGAGGCCGCGGGCGACGGCGGCGAGGGTGTCCCGGTAACTGGGGAAGAGCCAGTCGCGCTCCTCCAGCACGAGCGCGGCGGCGACCTCGCAGGCCTCCTGTCCGGTGCTGGAGGGGTACACGGCGAGACGGCCCTGCTTGGTGAGGGCGGTGGCCTGGACGTTGTACCGGCGGCCACGCACCAGTTCCGCGTGCAGACGGCGCAGCAGGACCGGATCGACCTGCGCGGCCGCGTCGGTGCCGAGGACGCGGTGGGGCAGCGCGTCGGGCAGCAGCGGCGCGGGGTCGGTGCGGGGCTGCCAGGCGGGCGGCGGCGTGGGCCGGTAGGCCCCTCGCTGCTCCATGACCGTCATGACGGCACCTCCTCGTGGGAGCGGCTTCAGACGCGTCACGGGTGTGACGCGCCTCACCTACCGATTGTTCGGTCGTCGGCACATTTTGGCTACAGGCACCACCAGGCTGTGGACAAACGGTTCTGCACAGCCTGAGATGGACGCAGTACGTCCATGGTAGGGAGGCGGGGGGACATGGCACCTGAACAAATGGCCGAGCCGCCGGAGGCCGGCCCGGTCGCTCCGCCCGCCCGTCCGCTCGACGCGATCGACCAGGACATCCTGCACATACTGCAGGCGGACGGCCGCGCCTCCATACGTTCCGTGGCGGAACGGGTCCATGTGTCGCGGGCCAACGCCTACGCGCGGATCAACCGCCTCATCGAGGACGGCGTGATCCGCGGCTTCGGGGCACGCGTCGACCACGAACGCGCCGGGCAGGGCACATCGGCGTACATCACCCTCAAGATCGTGCAGAACTCCTGGCGCACGGTGCGGGAGCGGCTGAGGGTGCTCCCCGGGGCCTCGCACATCGCTCTGGTGGGCGGCGACTTCGACGTGCTTCTCCTGGTGCACACGCCGGACAACCGGGCGCTCCGCGAACTGGTGCTCACCCGTCTCCAGGCCATCCCGGAGGTACTCAGCAGCCGGACCCTGCTGGTCTTCGAGGAGGAGGACCTGGAGCCGGAGGGCTGACGCCGCCCGGCACCGACGCCGAACGGCCCGCCCGAGCCCGGAACCACCGGACAACCGGGGCCCGACGGCGTGAATCCCGCTCCGCCAGGCATCCCGGGCCCGACGACTTCGGTCCGGCCCCGCAGGACTCCCGGGGCCCGACGGCTTCGGCCCGAGCCAGGCTCCGCCCCCCTCCCAGGGCCTCACGACTCGGGCCCCACCACCTCCGGCCGGAGCCCCGGCACGGCGGGGCTCGCGGAGCGCCTCACGGCTCCTGCCGGAGCCCTCCGAAGACCAGTACCACCACGGCGTCGGCCACTTCCCGCGCGCCCATGCCCCGCGCGTCGGGGCGGTACCACTCCACGAGCGAGTTGATCATTCCGAAGACCAGCCGCGTCGCGAGCCGGACCTCCACGTCGCCGCGTACGTCCCCGTCGGCTGCCGCGGCCTTCAGGAGCTCGGCGACACGGTGATCGAAGTCGCGGCGCCGCTCCAGGGCCCACCGCTCGGTGCCCGTGTTGCCGCGCACCCGAAGGAGCAGCGTCACGTAGGGCAGCTCGGACGTGAGCACCTCGACCATGCGCCGTACGACGTACTCCAGGCGCTCCACCGCACGCCCCACGCGCGCGTGCTCCTCGTCGAGGATCTCGAAGAGACCGTCCAGCGCCCGGCTCACCGCGCGCCGCAGCAGTTCCTCCTTGCCCGCGACATGGTGGTAGATCGACGACTTGGAGATGCCGGCCGCCTTGGAGAGGTGCTCCATGGAGGTGCCGTCGTAGCCGCGTTCGTTGAAGACCTGGACGGCGACGGAGAGCAGCGTCTCGGGGGTGTACGTGTCCCGCTTGACGGTGGTCACAGGGTGCCCTCCCGCTTCTCGTTGGCGTACGCGTGGCGGTAGAGCGCCAGCGACGGCGCGTAGCGCCCGGAGGGGTCGCGTACGTGCAGTTCGTCCAGGACGTCGTACGACCAGTTCGTGCCGAGCCTGCGGCTCCACTCGAAGGGGCCCAGGGGGTAGTTGACGCCGAGGCGCATCGCGGTGTCGATGTCCTCCTCGGTGGCCACGCCCTTGGCGACCGCGTCGTGCGCGAGGTCGACGATCCGGGCGACCGTACGGGCGACGATCATGCCGGGGCAGTCCCCGATGACGCTGACGTCCTTGCCCAGCGCCTGGAAGAGGCCGATGGCCTCGGAGAGCGTCTGGGGAGCGGTGTCCTGGGACGCGGACAGGGCGATCCTGGTGGCCTTGCGGTAGTCGAGCGCGAGGTCGAAGTAGACGACGTCGCGGAACTCGACCGAGGTCTGGCCGTCGGCGAGGACCAGCTGGCCGCCGCTCGGCAGCACCAGTCGGGTGCCGTGGTCCTCCTCGTCCTCCCGGACCTGGATGCCCGCCTCGCGGATCAGGCCGAGGACCTCGGCGGCGGGGCCCAGGTCGCCCTCGGCGACGACGTAGGCGGGCGGCTGCGCCTTCTCCGCGGTGTGCGGCTCGGACCGCTCGGCGTCGTCCCCGTAGTCGTACCAGCCGTGACCCGCCTTGCGGCCGAGCCGGCCCGACTCGACGAGCCGGCGCTGGGCGAGCGAGGGCGTGAAGCGCACGTCCTGGAAGAAGGCCTGCCACACGGAGTGCGTGACGGATTCGTTGACGTCCTGGCCGATCAGGTCGGTGAGCTCGAAGGCGCCCATCCGGAAACCGCCGGACTCGCGCAGGACCGCGTCGATGGTGGCGGGGTCGGCGGCCTGCGACTCGTGGACCGCGAAGGCCTCGGCGTAGAAAGGCCGCGCGATGCGGTTGACGATGAAACCGGGTGTGTCCGCGCAGGCGACGGGCGTCTTGCCCCAGGCGCGGGCCGTCTCGTACGCGCGCGTGGCCGAGGTGACGTCGGTGGCAAACCCGGAGACGACCTCCACGAGCGGCAGCAGCGGCGCCGGGTTGAAGAAGTGCAGCCCGACGAGGCGTCCCGGGTTGCGCAGCGCGCCGCCGATGGCCGTGACGGACAGCGAGGAGGTGTTCGTGGCGAGCAGACAGTCGTCCCCGACGATGTCCTCGAGATCGCTGAACAGCTGCTGCTTGGCGTCGAGTTGTTCGAGTACCGCCTCGACCACGAGCACACAGTCGGCGAGGTCGGTGAGGCTCGCGGCCGGCTGGAGCCGGGCGCGCGCCGCGTCCCGGTCGGCGCCGGTGAGCCGGCCCTTCGCGACGAGCCGGTCGAGACGCGCGCCGATCGCTTCCGCCGCCGCGGCGGCACGCCCGGGAGCCGCGTCGTAGAGCCGCACGGGGTGGCCCGCCACCAGCGCGACCTGGGCGATGCCCTGGCCCATGGTGCCGGTGCCGACGACTGCCACGGGGCTGCTGAGGTCGAGTGCTGTCATGTGCGCGATCCTCCCGCACGCCGTTTTCCACAGATGCGGCGGACCCCCTTGTCCCGACCGATCGTTCGGTTACTCTAACTCTGACTGTCCATTCCTGCCCAGCTCGCGAGCTCGACGAGGAGCTCTTGAGACGAGGAGTTGGTCCTTGATGGCCGCCGAACCCACCGCGCACCAGCTGATCGCCCAGCACCGGCCCACCCTGGATCAGGCGCTGGAAGTGATCCGCACGCGCGCGTACTGGTCCCCGCACCCCGAGCATCCCAAGGCGTACGGCGAAAACGGCAGCCTGGGCATGGCCGAGGGCAAAGCCGCCTTCGACGCCCTCCTGGGCACCCGCCTCGACCTGGGCCAGCCCGGCACGGACGACTGGGTCGGCGGCGAGGTGTCGCCGTACGGCATCGAACTGGGCATCACGTACCCGCACGCGGACATCGACGCCCTGCTGCCCGCCATGCGCGCGGGGATGCGCGCCTGGCGCGACGCGGGCGCGGAGATCCGCGCCGTGGTCTGTCTGGAGATCCTCAAGCGGATCAGCGACCGCACCCACGAGTTCGCGCACGCGGTCATGCACACCAGCGGCCAGGCCTTCATGATGGCGTTCCAGGCGGGCGGCCCGCACGCGCAGGACCGCGGTCTGGAGGCGGTGGCGTACGCGTACGTGGAGCAGGTCCGCACCCCCGACACCGCGGAGTGGAGCAAGCCCCAGGGCAAGCGCGACCCGCTCGCGCTGACCAAGCAGTTCACGCCCGTCCCGCGCGGCATCGCGCTGATGATCGGCTGCAACACCTTCCCGACGTGGAACGGCTATCCGGGCCTGTTCGCCTCCCTGGCCACCGGCAACGCGGTCCTGGTGAAGCCCCACCCGCGCGCGGTGCTGCCGCTCGCGCTGACCGTGCAGGTCGCGCGCGAGGTGCTCACCGAGGCCGGCTTCGACCCGAACCTGGTGGCGCTGGCCGCCGAGCGCCCCGGCGAGGGCATCGCGAAGACGCTGGCCACCCGCCCCGAGATCCGGATCATCGACTACACCGGCTCCACCGCCTTCGGCGACTGGCTGGAGACCAACGCCCGCCAGGCGCAGGTCTACACGGAGAAGGCCGGCGTCAACACGGTGATCGTGGAGTCGACCGGTGACTACAAGGGGATGCTGTCCAACCTGGCGTTCTCCCTGTCGCTCTACAGCGGCCAGATGTGCACCACCCCGCAGAACCTGCTGATCCCCCGCGACGGCATCCGTACGGACGAGGGCGACAAGTCGTACGACGAGGTGGTCGCCGACCTCGCGAAGTCCGTCGGCGGACTCCTCGGCGACGACGCCCGCGCGAACGCGCTGCTCGGCGCCATCGTGAACCCGGACGTGAAGGCCCGTCTGGAGGCCGCCGCCGAACTCGGCGAAGTGGCCCTGCCCTCACGGCAGATCGACAACCCGGAGTTCCCGGGCGCCGTCGTGCGCTCGCCCGTCATGGTGAAGCTCGACGGCGCGCGCAAGTACTGGGAGACCGCTGAGGGCGCCGCGGACGAGGCCGCCTACATGAGCGAGTGCTTCGGGCCGGTCTCCTTCGCCGTCGCGGTCGACTCGGCGGCGGACGCGGTGGAGCTGCTGCGCCGCACCATCAGGGACAAGGGCGCGATGACCGTCGGCGCGTACACCACGGACGAGGCGTTCGAGCGCGAGGTGCGGGAGGCCTGCCTGGAGGAGTGCGCCCAGCTCTCCCTGAACCTCACGGGCGGGGTCTACGTCAACCAGACGGCCGCGTTCTCGGACTTCCACGGCTCGGGCGGCAACGGCGCGGCCAACGCGGCGCTGTGCGACGGGGCGTTCGTGGCGAACCGCTTCCGGGTGGTCGAGGTGCGCCGGGAGGCGTGAGTCCTTACGCCGGTGCGCCCCCGGTGGCGCTCCAGTGGAACAGCGTCATGGCCACACTGGTCGCGAGGTTGTAGCTGGAGACCTGGGGGCGCATCGGCAGGGAGACCAAGTGATCGGCCCGGGACCGCAGTTCGGCGGACAGACCACTGCGTTCCGAGCCGAAGGCGAGCAGGGCGTCGTCGGGGAGCTTCGACCCGCGGATGTCCTCGCCCTCCGGGTCGAGCGCGAACACCGGGCCCGGCGGCAGTTCGTCCACCGCGAGACGCTCCACGGCGGTCGCGAAGTGCAGGCCGGCCCCACCGCGGACGACGGTGGGGTGCCAGGGGTCGAGCGTGCCCGTCGTGACCACCCCGGTCGCGCCGAAGCCCGCCGCGAGCCGGATCACGGCACCCGCGTTGCCCAGGTTGCGCGGATTGTCGAGGACGACCACGGGCGCGGCGCGGGGCGTGCGGGCCAGCGTCTCCAGGTTGGCGGCGCGGGAGGGTCGTACGGCGAGCGCCGCCACCGAGGTGGGGTGCGGACGCGGCACGAGGGCCGTGAACGCCGTCTCCGGGACCTCGGTCAGGAGCTCGCCGAGAACGGCGCGTACGTCGGGAGCGAGTTCGTCGGCCAGGTCGAGGACCGCCCTCCGGTCGGTCGTGACGGCGACCGGGACGCGCGCCCCGAAACGCACCGCGTGCTTGAGGGCGTGGAAGCCGTCGAGCAGGACGGAGTCGTCGCGGAGTTGCCGCCAGACACGTACCGGATCGTTCATGCGGTGAAGCCTACGTGCGTGTGCTCGGGCTCCTCCGGAACGCCCGGCTCGGGCTCCCTGGGCCCCGGCACCGTACGGCCGCCGCCGGGAAACAGCCGACCACGCGCGCGTGCCACCCGTCCGCTCAGGCGCAGCAGGAAGGACGTCGGCAGGAACACCGCGTCCGCGGCGATCATCGCGAGCGAGAAGAACGGCAGCCCGAGGAGCACGGCGATCACGGCGTGCTCGGTCATCATGGCCGCCAGCAGGACGTTCTTGACCCGCCGGTTGAACAGGGTGAAGGGGAAGGCGACCTGGACGGCGACCGTCCCGTACGTCACCAGCATCACGATCGTGCCGTGCGCGGACAGCAGGTCGGACAGGGCCGGCCACGGCGAGAAGGACTCCAGGTGGAGCGGGTAGTAGACGGCGGTGCCGTCCTGCCAGCGCGAGCCCTGGATCTTGTACCAGCCGGCGGTCGCGTAGATCAGGCACGCCTCGGCCATGATGATCATCAGGGCGGCGTTGTGCACGAGGTTCGCTACGACGTCCAGCAGGACGCGCGGCTCCGCGGTGCGGGCGACCCGGCCGACGGCCCACCACAGGGCCTGCACCGCCCACAGTCCCCACAGGACCGTGAGCCAGCCGCCCAGGACGCCCCCGTCGATCCGTCCCACGCCCGTCGCCAGCGCCAGTACGACCCCGAGCCCCGCCCACAGCGCGGGGCCGGCCCGGTCGGGCCCGGTCCGCTCGCCACGCGCGCGTGCAGCGCGGGCGAGGCGGTCGCGCCGCGCGTCGATGGACCACACCTGCCCGCAGCGGGTGAGCACCAGGTAGATCGACATCAGATGGAGGACGTTGTCCCCGCCGTCCCCTATGAAGACACTGCGGTTCTGCAGGGACAGCACGCCGATCATGAAGAGCACCGACATGGCGCGGGACCGCCAGCCCACCAGCAGCAGGGCGCTGGAGAGGACGGCGACGGCGTAGACGATCTCGAACCACACCTGGCTGTCGGACCACATCAGGACCGTGAAGGCGTGGTTGCTCGCGATGAGCTGCTGGGCGAGGTCCCAGCTCCACGGCGCGTCGGGCCCGTACAGCTCCTGGCGGTGGGGGTACTCACGCAGCAGGAACAGCAGCCAGGTGGCGGCGAAGCCGATACGGATCACGGCGCTCTGGTACGGGCCGAGCGCGGACTCCGTGACGCGGGCGATGCCGCGCGCGATCGTCGGAGCGATTCGGTTCATCGGGCGCTCGCCTCCGTCAGGCCGTCCGCGCGGTCGCTCGCGGGAACGGCCCACCAGGGCAGCTCACGGACGACGGGCTGGTCGGACACCTTCTCGTCGCTCCACGCGGGAGGCGGCACGTTGGTGGTGAGGGAGCGGAACTGGACGCGTTCGATGACGGCGCCCTCGCCGCCCGCGTGCTCACGGTCGAGACGCAGCACGCCGATGCGTCGCAGATAGCGCTCCGAGAGGTCGCCGCGCCGGCCCGCGGGGCGGTTCTCGCCGTCGTGCGTAGCGGCGTAGAAGTCCCAGGCGCGGCGCAGCTCGTTCTGCTGGGTGTGGCTCGGCAGCGGATTCCCGTCGATGGCGATTCCGTCGAGCGCGGACAGGTCGTACCAGCCGGTCTCGCGACCGGTGCCGTCCGCGGTGCGGACCAGGGCGCGGACCTGGACCGTGATGTCCTGCTGCAACGGGTTGGGGGCGAAGAGCTTCCAGTTCTGCTCGAACTCGGGGTAGATCCACTCGTCGATCGCGCGGCCGTGCTGCTTGGTCACCGTGTTCGAAGGCGCGACATGCAGGAACACCATGCCGAGGTGCACACAGGAGACGACGGCCACGACGGCCAGGGCGAGGGCGGCGGCGATCTGATAGCGCAGGGAGAGCGCCGCCAGACCCGCAGGGGCCTCGGCCCCCTCTTCGGACCCCGCCCACGGGACCGTCTCGGGTTTGGTCTCGTCGAAGTCAGCGGGAGGAACAACCGCCCCGGGCCTCGGAGCGTCGGTCGCCGGCTCGCCGGGGGACGACGTACCGCCGGTGGCTTCGTCAGGCGCGGCGCTCTCGGACACGGCACCGCCGGGAGCGCCCCCGCCGGGCGCGGCCGCCTCGGGCGCGCCCGGACCCGGCTCCGGCTCCGAGCCCTCGTCGTTCGCGTCCATCCCGCCCCGATTCACGATCCCGGATCCGACTGGCGGCCGCCGGACTGCGGGCACCGTACCGCCGCGTCGCACCGCACCACGACGTTCGCAAGCGAACCGTACTCAGAGCCGACCGTGCGGCACAGCCCCAGGTGCCGCAACGGCCACGCCGGCACGCACGAGGTTATCCACAGCGGTTGACACCATACGGCGCTCGACCGACCATTGATGCGAGCGGACCGAACGATCGGTCGGTCGGGAGTGAGAGGTCGAGGGGGACCGCATGGCGACAGCATCAGCCCACCACACGGCCCGCACGCAGGCGGACGAAGCCGCCGACGAAGCGGCGCGCACAGCGGCATACGAGGCCGTCTTCGACGCCGCGGTGGCGGCCGACGAACGCATCGAGCCCCGTGACTGGATGCCCGACGCCTACCGCTCCACCCTGGTCCGCCAGATCGCGCAGCACGCCCACTCCGAGATCATCGGCATGCAGCCGGAGGCCAACTGGATCACGCGCGCGCCCTCGCTGCGCCGCAAGGCGATCCTGATGGCGAAGGTCCAGGACGAGGCCGGCCACGGGCTGTACCTGTACAGCGCGGCCGAGACCCTCGGCGTCGGCCGCGACGAGCTGCTGGACAAGCTGCACTCCGGCCGCCAGAAGTACTCGTCGATCTTCAACTACCCGACGCTGACGTGGGCGGACGTCGGCGCCATCGGCTGGCTCGTGGACGGCGCCGCGATCACCAACCAGGTCCCCCTGTGCCGCTGCTCGTACGGTCCGTACGCGCGCGCGATGGTCCGCGTGTGCAAGGAGGAGTCCTTCCACCAGCGCCAGGGGTACGAGCTGCTGCTGGCCCTGAGCCAGGGCACCCCCGAGCAGCACGCGATGGCGCAGGACGCGGTCGACCGCTGGTGGTGGCCCTCCCTGATGATGTTCGGCCCGCCCGACGACGAGTCCTCGCACTCCGCCCAGTCGATGGCGTGGAAGATCAAGCGCCATTCGAACGACGAGCTGCGCCAGCGCTTCGTCGACATAGCCGTACCCCAGGCCGAGTCCCTCGGCCTGACCCTGCCCGACCCCGACCTGGTGTGGAACGAGGAGCGGGGACACCACGACTTCGGCGCCATCGACTGGACGGAGTTCTGGGAGGTCCTCAAGGGGAACGGCCCGTGCAACGAGCAGCGGATCACCCAGCGCCGGCAGGCCCACGAGGAAGGCGCGTGGGTACGGGAGGCGGCCGCCGCGTACGCGGACAAGCACACGAGCGGGACCGGCGGCTCCGCGAGCACGACCGGTGAGACAGGAGCGACCCGAGCATGACGAACACCGACTGGCCGCTGTGGGAGGTCTTCGTGCGCTCGCGCCGCGGACTCTCGCACACTCACGCAGGCAGCCTGCACGCGCCGGACGCCGAGCTGGCCCTGCGCAACGCCCGCGATCTGTACACCCGCCGCGGCGAGGGCGTCTCGATCTGGGTCGTCCCGTCCGCCGCCGTCACAGCCTCCTCGCCCGACGAGAAGGACCCGTTCTTCGAGCCGTCCGCGGACAAGCCCTACCGGCACCCGACGTTCTACGAGATCCCGGAAGGGGTGAAGCACCTGTGACTCTCACCGTGAACACCGCGGCGGCCCTGGCCCTCGGCGACGACGCCCTCGTGCTCTCGCACCGCCTGGGGGAGTGGGCCGGCCACGGGCCCGTCCTCGAAGAGGAAGTCGCCCTGGCCAACATCGCGCTGGACCTGCTCGGCCAGGCCCGGGTGCTGCTGTCCATGGCCGGTGACGAGGACGAGCTGGCGTATCTCCGCGAGGAGCGCGCCTTCCGCAACCTCCAGCTCGTCGAGCAGCCGAACGGCGACTTCGCGCACACCATCGCCCGCCAGCTCTACTTCTCCACCTACCAGCGGCTCCTCTACTCACAACTGGCAGCCGGGGAGAGCGAGTTCGCTCCCCTCGCCGCGAAGGCCGTCAAGGAAGTCGCCTACCACCAGGACCACGCCGAGCAGTGGACGCTGCGCCTCGGCGACGGCACGGACGCCAGCCATGAGCGGATGAGCCGGGCCTGCGAGGCCCTGTGGCGCTTCACCGGTGAGATGTTCCAGCCGATCGAGGGCGTCGACCTCGACTGGGACGGGATGCGGGCCGCCTGGCTGGAGTCCGTGGGAGCCACCCTGCGCCGGGCCACGCTGTCGGTCCCCGAGGGACCGCGGTCCGGGGCATGGGCGGCGGGCGCCGGACGCCAGGGCCTGCACACCGAGTCCTTCGGACGGATGCTCGCCGAGATGCAGCACCTGCACCGCAGCCACCCGGGGGCGTCATGGTGACAACGACCGCCCTGGAGGAGGAACTGCGCAGACTGGCGGGCTCCGTGCTCGACCCCGAGCTGCCCGTCCTCACCCTGGACGAGCTCGGCGTGCTGCGCGCCGTGCATGTCCGCGGCGCGGACTCCGTCGAGGTCGAGCTGACCCCGACCTACACCGGCTGTCCCGCCGTCGAGGCCATGTCCATGGACATCGAGCGGGTACTGCACGAACACGGCATACGCGATGTGTCCGTACGCACGGTGCTCAGCCCCGCCTGGTCGACGGACGACATCTCGGACGAAGGCCGCCGCAAACTGCGGGAGTTCGGGATAGCTCCGCCGCGCGGCGGCCGTCCCACGGGCCCGGTGACGATCGGCCTGGGGCCGACCCGGACGGTCACCGCCGAACCTGAACTGGAGCCCGTCCGCTGCCCGTCCTGCGGATCGGCCGACACCGAGTTGCTCAGCCGCTTCTCGTCCACCGCGTGCAAGGCGCTGCGCCGCTGCCTGTCCTGCCGCGAACCGTTCGACCACTTCAAGGAGTTGTGATGGCTCGCTTCCACCCGCTCCCGGTGGCCGCGGTCGACCGGATCACCGACGACTCCGTGGCCCTGACCTTCGCGGTGCCCGCGGAGCTGCGCGAGGACTTCCGGCATGCCGCCGGCCAGCATCTGGCCCTGCGCCGCACGGTCGACGGCACGGAGATACGCCGTACGTACTCCATCTGCTCACCGGCACCCGCCCCCGACGGTGACGGACCGCGCACGCTGCGGGTCGGTGTGCGCCTGGTCGACGGCGGCGCGTTCTCGACGTACGCGCTCAAGGAGATCGCGGTCGGCGACGAGGTGGAGGTGATGGTTCCGGCGGGACGCTTCACCCTGGAGCCGTCGGCCGGCCTGTACGCGGCGGTGGTGGGCGGCAGCGGGATCACCCCGGTGCTGTCGATCGTCTCGACGCTGCTGGCGCGGGAGCCGGACGCGAGGTTCTGCCTGATACGCGGCGACCGTACGTCGGCCTCGACGATGTTCCTGGAGGAGGTCGCCGACCTCAAGGACCGCTATCCGCAGCGGTTCCAGCTGGTGACGGTCCTCTCCCGGGAGGAGCAGCAGGCCGGTCTGCCGTCCGGGCGGCTCGACCAGGAGCGGCTGACCGGGCTGCTCCCCGCGCTGCTGCCGGTGGACCGGGTGGCGGGCTGGTTCCTGTGCGGGCCGATGGGTCTCGTGCAGGGGGCCGAGCGGGCGCTGCGCGGGCTCGGGGTGTCCCGGACCCACATCCACGAGGAGATCTTCCACGTGGACGCCGGTACCACGACCGTTTCCGCCGTACCGGCCCCCGCGCACAGCACGGTGACCGCACGGCTCGACGGACGCGGCGGCACCTGGCCCGTCCAGGACGGCGAGTCGCTGCTGGACGCGGTGCTGCGCAACCGTCCGGACGCGCCCTACGCCTGCAAGGGCGGCGTGTGCGGCACCTGCCGGGCGTTCCTCGTCTCCGGCGAGGTGCGAATGGACCGCAACTTCGCTCTGGAACCGGAAGAGACGGAAGCCGGGTACGTCCTGGCCTGCCAGTCCCATCCGGCCACGGAGCAGGTGGAGCTGGACTTCGACCGCTGAGCCCCGTCGGCGAGGCTGCCGACAGTCCGGCCGCCGGGCCGGTGACCGATCGTTGCCCGTTCCCTTCTCGTAGAACCTGTTCTATCTTGACGCACCGTCAGATCAGGCTTCCTGTCTGGTCGTTGGTCCGGTGCGTGTGCGGGAGGACGGGATCGTGGACTTCACCTTCACCGAGGAGCAGCAGGCGGCGGTCGAGGCGGCGAAGGCGGTGTTCGCCGGGGTTTCCCCGGACGCGGTGCCCAGTCCCGCGCTCACCGCGGGTGCCGTCGCGGAGGACTTCGACCGGGCTCTGTGGGCGAGGCTCGCCGACGCGGACCTGCTGAGCCTGCTGCTCGACGAGGAGTCGGGCGGGGCGGGGCTCGACGCGGTCGCGCTGTGTCTCGTACTGCGGGAATCGGCGAAGGTGCTGGCGCGGGTGCCGTTACTGGAGAACAGCGCGGCGAGCGCGGCCGTACAGCGCTACGGCGGCGAGGAGTTGAGGGCGCAGCTCCCGGTGCGGGCCGGCCGGGGCGAGGTCGTGCTGACCGTCGCCGCCAACGGCCGGACCGGTCACGGCCCGGCCGAACTCGCCGTGACCGCGCGGCGGGACGGTACGGAGTGGGTGCTGGACGGTGTACAGACGGCGGTCCCCTGGGCCGGCAACGCCGACTTCGTCGTCGTACCCGCGCACACGGACGCCGACCGGACCGTCCTCGCCCTGGTTCCCCGCGACCACGAAGGCACCGTACTCGCCGAGCAGATCTCCACGACCGGTGAGCGGCTCGGTGAGCTGCGGCTGGACTCCGCCCGGATCGCCTCCCACGATGTCATCGACGCGCAGGGGGCGTGGGAGTGGCTGCGCGACCTGCTGGCCACCGGCACCTGTGCGCTGGCGCTCGGACTCGGGGAGGAGGTGCTCCGGATGACGAGCGCGTACACGAGCAAGCGGGAGCAGTTCGGGTTCCCGGTCGCCACGTTCCAGGCGGTCGCCGTGCAGGCCGCCGACCGCTACATCGACCTGCGGGCGATGGAGGCGACGCTCTGGCAGGCCGCATGGCGGATCGGCACGGGAGCCGGGGGTGCGCTCCCGGCCGGCGGTGACGTGGCCGTCGCCAAGATCTGGGCGTCCGAGGGGGTGCGCCGGGTCGTGCAGACCGCCCAGCATCTGCACGGAGGGTTCGGCGCCGACACCGAGTACGCGCTGCACCGGTACCACGCCTGGGCCAAGCATCTGGAACTGTCACTCGGCCCGGCGGCGGCACACGAAGAGACCCTGGGCGATCTGCTGGCGGCGCACTCCCTGGGGTGAGACGCCCAACTCCCTGAGGTGAGAAGGCCACTCCCTGAGGTGAGAGGGCCCAGCGGCTACAGCACGAAGCCGGGTTCGCCCTTGTCGTTCACGACCTGGCGGCCCGCGGCCTCCCAGGTCTGCATGCCGCCTTCGACGTTCACGGCGTCGATACCCTGCTGGACCAGGTACATCGTGACCTGGGCCGAACGGCCACCGGAGCGGCAGATCACGTTGACCCGGCCGTCCTGCGGGGCCGCCTCGGTCAGCTCGCCGTACCGGGCGACGAAATCGCTCATGGGGATGTGCAGCGCCCCCTGGGCGTGACCTGCCTCCCACTCGTCGTCCTCCCGGACGTCCAGCAGGAAGTCGTCGACCGCGAGATTGTCGACCCCGACCGTGGGCACACCAGCTCCGAAACTCATGCCTCCGACGCTACCCGACCGCGCCGACGGCCAAGCTCAGGGAGCCTGGGCGATCAGCTCCGCCAGCTCGTTCTCCCGCTCGCCGACCTGCGTCAGCAGCTGTTCGGCGATCTCCTCCAGAAGACGGTCCGGGTCTTCCGGAGCCATCTTGAGCATGGCGCCGATGGCGCTCTCCTCCAGCTCGCGGGCGACGAAGGTGAGCATCTCCTTGCGCTGGGAGAGCCATTCGAGGCGAGCGTAGAGCTCCTCGCTGCGGCTCGGCTTCCACTCCTCGGGCGCGGGCCCGGCGGCCCACTCCTGGGCCAGCTCCCGAAGCAACGCCTCGTCGCCCCTGGCGTACGCGGGGTTCACACGGGCGATGAACTCGTCACGCCGCTTGCGCTCACCGTCGTCCTGCGCCAGGTCGGGGTGCGCCTTGCGGACCAGCTCGCGGAAGAGCCTGCGGGCCTCCTCGCTGGGACGCACCCGCTGCGGGGGCCGCACGGGCTGGTCCGTGAGCATCGCCACGGCCTCGGGGAACAGGCCCTCCGAGTCCATCCAGCCGTGGAACAGCTCCTCGACACCGGGCATGGGCATGACCCGCGCCCGCGCCTCGTGCGCCTTGAATATGTCCTCCGGGTCGCCGGTGCGCGCGGCACGCGCCTCGGCGATATCGGCCTCCAGCTCGTCGAGGCGCGAGTACATCGGACCGAGCTTCTGGTGGTGCAGCCGCGAGAAGTTGTCGACCTCGACGCGGAAGGTCTCCACGGCGATCTCGAACTCGATCAACGCCTGCTCGGCCGCTCGCACGGCCCGCTCGAGCCGCGCCTCGGGCCGGGCATCGTCACCCTGCGCCGGGCCCTGACCCTCGGGCTGCGTCTGGCGCTGCCCCTCGCTCTGGCCCGCGGACGGGGACTCGGGCTGCCCCTCGGGCCGGGCTCCGCCCGGGGCCTCGCCGCCGGCCTCACTCCGAGCCTCGGTGTGGACCTCGCTCCTGGCGGCATGCCGGGCGCAGGAGGGGGCGTCCGCGCCCTCCGCGTCCGCGATGCCGCCGTCGAAGCCGGGGGAGGCTTGGGGCGTCTCGCCCTCCGGGGCACCGGAGGGTTCCCGGCCCCCCTCGAAGGTGGGCTCGGACTGGCTCTGATCGGCTTCCGGGGTCGTCACCCGACCAGCGTAGGCCACACTCCCCCGCGGCTCACTGTCTTCCCTGCCTCTACAGCCACCTGACCGGCCACAACGACCCCAATGACCCCAACCACCCCGATCATCCCGACTACCGACTACCGACTACCGGCACCGGCAGCCGCACTCGTGGACCGCCTGTCAGGTGAAACACCCTGTCCGGTGGACCACCCCGCCCTACGGAGCCGCTCGTCCTACGGGGAGCCCCGTCCTCCAGGGCCGCCCGGACGCTCCCCCGTCGGTCACACCCCCGCTTCAGAAACGATCCGTCCGTTTCGGACCGCCGTCACCAGGGCCGAGTGGTCCGCCTCCGTGCGGTCCGCGTAGGCGACGGCGAAGGAGGCGATGGCCTCGTCCAGCTCCTCGTTCTTGCCGCAGTACCCGGCGATGAGGCGCGGATCGGCGCTGTGGCTGTGGGCGCGGGCCAGCAGGGCACCGGTCATGCGGCCGTAGTCGTCGATGTGGTCGGCGGGCAGGGCGGCCGGGTCGACGCTGCCCTTGCGGTTGCGGAACTGGCGCACCTGGTAGGGGAGACCGTCGACCGAGGTCCAGCCGAGAAGGATGTCGCTGACGACCTGCATGCGCTTCTGGCCGAGGACGACACGGCGGCCCTCGTGAGCCACCTCGGGCATCGCGTGGCCCGCGGTCGCGAGGTGCGGGAGCAACGCCGAGGGGCGGGCCTCCTTGACCTGGAGGACGAGGGCTTCGCCGCGGTGGTCCAGGAGCAGTACGACGTACGAGCGGGTGCCGACGCTGCCGGTGCCGACGACGCGGAAGGCGACGTCGTGCACCGCGTAGCGGGCGAGCAGGGGGAGGCGGTCCTCGGAGAGCGTCGCCAGATAGTGGCCCAGGGATGCCGCGACCGCGGCGGCCTCCTCGTCGGGAACGCGGCGCAGCACGGGTGCCGCGTCCACGAACCGGCGGCCACCGCCCTCCACGGCCTCCGTCGACCTGGCGGCGAACCGCCCGCTGGTGTTGGCCCGGGCCTTCTCGGAGACCCGCTCCAGCGTGCCGAGCAGATCGTGGGCGTCGGTGTGCGAGACGAGTTCCTCGTCGGCGATGGCGTTCCACGCGTCCAGCACCGGCAGCTTGGCCAGCAGGCGCATGGTGCGGCGGTACGCGCCCACGGTGTCGCGCGCGGCGGCCCGACAGGTGTCCTCGTCCGCTCCGGCCTCCCGGCCCGCGAGCACGAGCGAGGTGGCGAGCCGCTTGAGGTCCCATTCCCAGGGGCCGTACACCGTCTCGTCGAAGTCGTTCAGATCGATGACCAGGCTGCCGCGCGCGTCCCCGTACAGACCGAAGTTCGCCGCGTGCGCGTCACCGCAGATCTGGGCGCTGATGCCCGTCATCGGGGTGCGGGCGAGGTCGTACGCCATGAGGCCCGCGGAACCGCGCAGGAACGCGAAGGGCGTGGCCGCCATCCTGCCGACCCGTATCGGGGTGAGCTCGGAGAGCCGCCCCCGGTTGGACTCCTCGACCGCGGTCACCGGGTCCAGCCGGTCGGCGTCCACCAGGAACTCGGCGTGCGCCGCGCGCGGCACCCGCCCGCGCAGAGCCTTCCCCTCCTCCTTGGGCGAGCCCTTCACCGGCCAGGCGGCGAACCCCGGAACAGCGAACCCCCGAGCCCCGAACGCCCCGGCCGCCGGCCCGCCCTCGGACTCCGGCCCGCCCTCGGCCGCGGGCCCCGCCGCGGAGCCGTCACCGGGCCGGCCACCGCGGCCCTGCCGCTCCGGACCGGCCTGCTCGACCACCCCGGCCTGGCCCGTCGGCGCCGTCGGCGCCGTCTGTCGCTCCGTACCCGCTGTACCGACCTCGGCCATCACGACCGCCTCCCCCGCACACGAACATCAACTCGTGCTGACCGTACAGCCGGTCGGGAAAACGCGTCAGACCCTGTGGACAACTCCACCGGCACACAGGGAAGAAGCCGGGAACACACCCACGCCCGCGGCTCGACTCCCCTCGGCGGCTCTGCCGACAAGGCCGCGTCGTGCCGCCCGCTGACGTCTGGACTCACCCGGACTCAAAGAAAGCCAACGGTCATCGTGAGAGTTTACTTGCACGAAGAGAGTTGGCTCCATATAGTCATGAGAGTCAGCTCTCAGCAACTCGATGACAAGGACCTCTCATGGCCACGCCCACTCCCGCCTCCTCCCCCACCTCCCGGACGGTCGGCCTGACCGGCGGCCTGACCGTCACCGTCGACGAGTACGGCGAGAACTCCGAGGGCACCGGCGTACTGATGCTGCACGGCGGTGCCGGCCCCCGCACGATGGCCGGTATCTCCGCCGCGATGTCCGAGCACGTGTACGTCGTCACGCCGACCCACCCCGGCTTCGACGGCACGGACCGCCCGGAGCGGTTCGACTCCGTCGCCGACCTGGCTGTCGCGTACCTCGACCTGCTCGACGCCCTGGACCTGAAGGGCGTCATGGTGATCGGAAACTCCATAGGCGGCTGGATCGCCGCCGAGATGGCCCTGCGCGACAACCACGGCCGGATCGGCGCGCTGACCCTGGTCAACGCGGTCGGTATCCACGCCCACATGAAGGAGAACCGGGTCGTCGACCCGCGCACCATGCCCCCGGCCGACGTGAGCCGACTGTCCTTCGCCAACGCGGCGTTCCGCCCCGACTTCGCCTCGTTCAGCGACGAACAGCGGGCCGCCGCGGCCGCCAACCAGCGGACGCTGGCGGTGTACGGGGGCGAGGAGTTCACGTACGACCCGAAGCTGCGCGGCCGCCTGCACCGGGTCACCGTGCCGGTGCTGGTCGTGTGGGGCGAGCAGGACGGCATCGCCCCCCTGAAGTACGGCCGCGGCTACGCCGACTCGTTCCCCAACGGCCACTTCGCCCCGATCCCCGACGCCGGGCACTTCCCGCACATCGAGCAGCCGGGACGCACGCTCGGGGCCATCGGCGACTTCGTCGACACCGTCGTCAAGCCCGACGCGACGGCCTGACCCCGCCACGTACTCCCGTCCCGCCCGCCGGGGGGGGGGGGGGGAGGGGGGGGGGGGGGGGGGCGGAGGAACGGGTCCCCTGGGAGGGGGGTGCCCCGGGTTTCCCAGGGAAAGCCGGGGGAGGAGGAACGCACGTTTCCCCCCCCCCCCCTCCCCAGCTCCCCCCCCCCCCCCCTCTTCCCCCCCCCCCCCCCTTCCCCCTCCCCCCCCCCCCCCCCCCCCCCCCCCCCCCCACCCCACCCCACCCCCCCCCCCCCCCCCCCCCCCCCGGCCCGACCCGGCTCCCGTAGGCCGT
>NZ_JBVJCT010000058.1:0-36772 GCF_055588305.1 Streptomyces sp. NPDC042002
CGCAACGCGTCCGAGACGTCGTCGGCGAAGTCGTGCAGGTTCTTGGACAGGTGCCGCACCCGGTCCGGGTCCCCCGGCGTCGGATCCTTGTCCAGATCCAGGACATGCCAATCCGTCGGCCGATTCCCCGCCACGCCGCAACCCCCGTCACGTTCGCCTCAGTAACTCTCGTACGCATCAGCGAATTTACCCGAGGACGAGGACAGGGCGTGGATCAAGACCTCACCGGGCCGGGCAACCAAATCAGCTGCCCCGTACACCACTTCAGCGTGCAGCCGACCCGCGCTGTGCGCGGTCGCAGCCGAGCCGCATCGTCCACGGAGGGCAACCGGACCTCTGGAGCCCTTGTCTAACGGATCCCCTCGACGAGCTTCTCCAGCGCCCGGTCCGCGGTTTCCGCCAGCAGCGTGACGGTGTCCATGCCGATGTAGACCGCACCGTTCGGGGCGACGCCCAGGTAGCTGTTGCGGCGGTCGGACTCCCCGATGGGGTAGAGATCGACGCCGGCCTCTTCGCTGAGCACGTCGAAGACTTCGGCGTCCCACTCGGCCACGGTCGGGTCGAACCTGAACCCCATCCGGGCCATGGTTCTTCCAGGTCCTCGCTCGTCGCTCTCCAGCCCACCGAACTCGGCGAGAAACCTCCGAGCACCCTCGTGCATCTCGAAGCCCCCGCGCTCGCCGAGACTGCGGCCCCACGCGTCGGTGGGCACCGAGCGGCCCGGAAACCAGCCAGCCCTCCGCAAAACGCGATCCGTCTCCGCAGACCACCGCGAGCTGATCTCCGGACTCACGCCTGCGTGGCGTACGGGAGGAAGGTGGCCCATGTCGCGGGGGCGAAGGTGAGTTGTGGCCCCTGGGGGTTCTTGGAGTCGCGGAGGTGGATCGTGGTGGGGGTGGGGGCTATCTCGACGCAGTCGTTTCCGTTGCTGCTGTCGCTGTAGCTGCTCTTGAACCACTCCAACGCGACTTCGACGCAGTCACCAGCCTCGCTGCTGCTGCTGTAGCTGCTCTTGAACCACTCCAGCTCGGAAGCTTCCTCGACCGAGGTCCCGTGGGTCATGTCTCTCCCAACATTTGCTCGATGAAGGCCAGCGACTCCCTCGGGGTGAGAGCTTGGGCCCGGATCATGCCATACCGCAGTTCGAGGATCCGCAGGTCTTTCGGGTCCGAGACAGGGCGGCCGTTGAACGCGCCGTCGGAACGCCCGACTGCCGTACCGTCGCCGAACTTCAGTACCTCGATCAGCCCCTGCATCCCGGCATGATCCTCTCGGTCGGTCGGCATGACTTGAAGGGAGACACTCCTCAACTCGCCTACTTCCAGAAGGTGTTCGAGCTGTCGGCGCAGCTTCATCTTCCCTCCGATCGGGCGTCGAAGCGTCACCTCTTCCTGAATGAAGCTGAACGCTGGGGCAGGCGACCGCTCGTAGATCACCTTCCGGCTCATGCGCGCGACGGTCTCACGTTCCACCACTTCCGGCGGGTACGTGGGCTGGCGCGTCTCGAACAGCGCCTGCGCATACTCCGCCGTCTGCAACAACCCATGGATGTTGTGGTTGCTGTACAGCAGCAGCTCGACCGCCCGCTCCTCCAGCATCTTCAGCTCGCGCACCTTCTTCGGGTAGCGGGCCTTCTCCATGTCCTCCTTGAACGCCTTGAGACGGCCGCCGGCGTTCAGGACCTCGTCCGCCCGGTCCAGGAAGTCCGCCCGCGGAATCCGCGCCCCGCGCTCCACCTTGCGGACCAGGTCCTCCCCGTACCCGATCGCCCGCCCGAACTCGACCACCCGCAACCCTGCCGCCTCGCGCCAGAGCCTGACCTGGCGGCCGGTCGACTCCACCACCGGCGCGATCTCGTCCTCGGGGCTGACGTCCCACCCTGGCTCGTCCGCGCTCTCGCCGTTCATGCCCACCCACCTCCAACGCCCACCGTTCCCGTACGGCACTCGGGACAGCCGGGACAGAGCAGGACAGCGACCGGACAATCCCTGTACGCACAGGCGTCATCGCAGCTCACGGTAGCCAGAGTTCGCCACGCTGAGTGACATGAACCGAGAAACCGGCCACTCCGGCGAACAACTCGTCGAGCCCGTCCGGAACTTCAGTGTGCTGCTGTCCCCCACGCCACGCGGCGCCCGTCTGGCCCGGCTGCTGGCCGTCGAGCAACTCCGTTCTTGGGAGCTCCCATTGAGCCCGGCCGATCAGATCGTCGCCGAACTCGCGGCCAACGCGGCGACCCACGGGCACGTGCCGGGGCGGGACTTCCGGCTGACCCTGTACGTCGTCGGCGACACCCTCCGTGTCGAGGTGACCGACACGCGGGGCGACCGGCTTCCCCGGGCCCGCGCGACAGACCCCGGCGCCGAACGCGGCCGTGGCCTGCTTCTCGTGGCGGCCCTCGCCGGACGATGGGGCGCGACGCCCGGACCCGCCCCTCGCAAGACCGTCTGGGCCGAACTCGCCCTCCCCGCCACCGGATCGCGGATCCCAACGTCCCGGTGATCGGCGTCCCGGCCCCGCGCGACATCAAAAGCTTTTAAATCCGGGGGAAGAAAAACCCTCCCAACCCAACCTGTCCACCTGCGGATAGCGCATCACTCGCAAGGGTGAGGATTGCTGACCGACCTGGATTTTGCGCCCGTCGAGGGGCATATGCTCGCCGCGACAGCGTACGAGTGCCCCAGGGCATCACGGCGTCACTCCAGCGCGCTGTCACCACAGCAATCGCAGACATGCGACGGCCCCCGGCCGGGACTGGCATCCCGATCGAGGGCCTGACCAACGAGGAAGAAAGAGCTTCCCGATGGGTTCCCAAAACCTTAGCGCGCCCTCGTGCGCCCAGCACCGCGTTCCACGGGGTGTCACCCACGTCAACGTCCGCCATTCCGCCCGTTTCACGGTGGTCGGCAACCACCTCGCCCAGCACCGCGAGCTGACCCTCACGGCGATCGGGCTCGCCCTGCACATCCAGTCGCTGCCCGAGGGCGCCCGCGTGGACATCAAGTCGCTCGCCGCGCGTCTGCCCGAGGGAGAGGTGCGGATCGCGGCGGCCCTGCGGGAGTTGGAGGCGCACGGCTACCTTTCCCGCAGGCGGGAGCGGCTACCGAGCGGGCGGATCGTCACGTACACGGTGTCGTACAACCAGCCCCGCGGGCTCGTCGAGCCGGCGGTGCGGTCGCCTGCGTCCGGCCCCGTGCACGTGCCCGAACTCCCGCCCGGCCCCGGACCGGTTCATGAGTCGGCTCCCGTCCAGGCTCCCCCGCCGAGCCCTGGGCCAGGACCAGCGCCTGTGCACACCTCCGCCCCCGTAGTCCCCGTCCCGCAGGCGCCCCCATCCGAGGCCGCGCCCACACCCCCATCCATGCCAGGACGGGCACCGGCACGTCCTCTCCCCACCCCCGACACCGACAACCCGGACCGGGACCGCGCGGCCACCGCCCTCCTCGCGAGCCTGCACCGCGAGGACCCGCGCCTGCTGCTCGCGGAACGCGATGTGCACCGTCTCGCCCCAGCCGTAGTCGCCTGGCTGGAACGCGGCGCCGCCCCCGAGGCCGTACGCCTCACCCTGACGGGCGGGCTCCCCCGCGAACGCCTGCACCACCCGGCGTCCCTCCTGGCCCACCGACTCACCGAACTGCTCCCACCGCGCCTGCCCGCCATCGCCCCGCCTAGCGCGCGATCACACCCACAGCGCTCGCAGCCGCACCCGCTCCAGAACTGCGACGGCTGCGACCGCGCCTTCCGCGCCCCGGACCCCGGCCGCTGCCGCGACTGCCGATCCGTTCCCCTGGAGGCCGCCTAGCATGAAGGTGACGATCCTTGCCCCCGGGCACAGACGAGGAGCGAGCGCCATGACCATCGCCCCGGACGACGCGCAGCAGGGCGCCTCCCACCTGTACCGGACCATGAGGGGCTTCGTTCAGTCCATGGATGACACCCTCCCCGGCAAATTCGAGATCACCAGGGAAGGGATCGTCCACGACATGATGTCGCCGGGAGGGCCGCACGAGGTCACGGCAGCGCATATCAGCCGTCGGCTGGAGAAGGTCATGCCGGACGAGCTACTGGCCCACAACGGCACCCCGGACGTGGAGAACGAACCCGAAGGCATCATGCGCCACCCCGACGTCATGGTGATCGCCTGGACCGATCTGGACACCGAGGCCTCGATCGATCCACGCGCCGTTATCGCCGCCGTCGAGGTCGTCTCCCGTTCCAACCCGGACAACGACTGGGTCGGCAAGATGCGTGACTACCCGCTGATCGGCATCCCCGTCTACGCCGTCTTCGACCCCCGCACCGGCACGGGCGCCGTCCTCGGCGACATCCACGCCACTCCCGAGGGCCCGCGTTACGCGACCCGCAAGGACTTCGTCTACGGCGAGGACGTCACCATCGCCGAGTGGACCATCTCGACCCGGAACCTGCCGCGCTACAGGAGCTAGCCCGGCCGACGAACGGCACGCCCCCGGCCTGGCGGCCGTGCCCCCGGGAAGCCCCCTTCGGCAGGTGGGCGACCTCTCCCCCGTAACTTCACCCCATGCCCCGCACCACTCCACCCCGCCCCCTCGAAGTCGCCGCCCTCTTCCCCGAGTTGGCGCCGCTGGCCCGTACCGCGGTCCGACTGCATCCTCGTCCTGGCGCGCCCGCCGTCGCCGACAGTTCGATCGGTGGCCCCCTGCTGTGGCCCGCCGACGAGCCCTGGCCCACGTGCCCGGATCACGCCGGACCCCGGCACCGCGGTGTCGCCCCCGACGACGTACTGCTGAGTCGGCGCATCCTCGCCGAGGCCTGGGCCCGGCCGCGGGCCGAGGGCACCGACCTGCTCACCCCCGACGAGCAGGTGATCGTCGACCGTGGTTCCGACTCCGGCTCCACGCGCATCGCGCAGGACGGCCCGGTCCCGCTGGTCCCCGTGGTCCAGCTCTACGCCGCCGACGTCCCGGAACTGCCCCGTCCCGCCGGTACCGACCTGCTCCAGCTCCTGTGGTGTCCCTACAACCACGCCCCGGACTACCTCCCCGCGGTCCAACTGCTCTGGCGGGCCTCCGCCGATGTCACCGAGCCCCTCGCCGTCGTCCCTCGACCGTCGGTCATCGGCCGCGCCGACTACCTCCCCGCGCCCTGCGTCCTGCACCCGGAGGCGGTCACGGAATACCCGGCCCCGCACGAACTGCCGGAGGACCTGGCCGAACGGATCGAGGAGTGGGAGGTGGAACAGAACCCGCAGGAGCGGGAGGACATCGACGTCGTGGACTACCAGTACGACCTCAGCCTCGCCCCCGGCTGCAAACTAGGGGGCCACGCGCCCTGGAGCTTCAGCGATCCGTTCCCGATGGCCTGTTCCGAGTGCGGCGCGGACGTACGCCCGCTGCTCACGATCGACGGCGCCGAATGGGACGGCGGCACCGGGAGCTGGCGCCCGGTCGAGGACGCCGGCTACGACGGTCTGCACTTCCTCGGGCCGGCCTGTGCCACCCAGTTGACCATCGGACGCGGCTACGACCTGCAGATCTACGGGTGCACGGCGTCGTACGACCACCCCCATCTGCAGAACATGCAGTGACGGCCCCCGCCGCGCGCCCCATCGGCGCCGGCGAGTGACGGGCACGACGAAAGGGCCCGTACGACCGAAGTCGTACAGGCCCTTTCTGGAGCTCTGGAAGGAGCTACCAGGTCATGCGGTCAACAATTACTTGTTGATCTTGGTGACCTGGCCGGCGCCCACGGTCCGGCCACCCTCACGGATGGCGAACTTCAGGCCCTCTTCCATGGCGACGGGCTGGATGAGCGAAACGGTCATCTCAGTGTTGTCGCCCGGCATGACCATCTCCGTGCCCTCGGGGAGGGTCACAACACCGGTCACGTCAGTCGTACGGAAGTAGAACTGCGGACGGTAGTTGTTGAAGAACGGCGTGTGGCGGCCACCCTCGTCCTTGGACAGGATGTAGGCCTGGGCCTCGAACTCGGTGTGCGGCGTGACCGAACCGGGCTTGATGATGACCTGGCCGCGCTCGACGTCCTCGCGCTTGATGCCACGGAGGAGCAGACCGACGTTCTCACCGGCCTGGCCCTCGTCGAGCAGCTTGCGGAACATCTCGATGCCGGTGACCGTGGTCGTGGTCTTGTCCTGCTTGATGCCGATGATGTCAACGGTCTCGTTGACCTTCAGGACACCACGCTCGATACGGCCGGTGACGACCGTACCGCGACCGGTGATCGTGAAGACGTCCTCGACGGGCATGAGGAACGGCTTCTCGGTGTCACGCGGCGGGGTCGGGATCGCCTCGTCGACGGCGGCCATGAGGTCCAGAACGGTCTGGCCCCACTCCTTGTCGCCCTCGAGCGCCTTGAGCGCCGAGACCTTGACGACCGGAAGGTCGTCGCCCGGGAACTCGTACTCGGAGAGGAGCTCACGGACCTCGAGCTCGACGAGCTCCAGGATCTCCTCGTCGTCCACCATGTCGGCCTTGTTCAGGGCGACGACGATGTACGGAACGCCGACCTGGCGGGCCAGGAGCACGTGCTCCTTGGTCTGCGGCATCGGGCCGTCGGTCGCGGCGACGACGAGGATGGCGCCGTCCATCTGCGCCGCACCCGTGATCATGTTCTTGATGTAGTCCGCGTGACCGGGGCAGTCGACGTGGGCGTAGTGACGGCCCTCCGTCTGGTACTCGACGTGCGCGATCGAGATCGTGATACCGCGCTGGCGCTCCTCGGGAGCCTTGTCGATCTGGTCGAAGGCCGAAGCCTCGTTCAGGTCCGGAAACGCGTCGTGCAGCACCTTGGTAATGGCGGCCGTGAGGGTCGTCTTACCGTGGTCGATGTGACCGATGGTGCCGATGTTGACGTGCGGCTTAGTCCGCTCGAACTTTGCCTTCGCCACTGGGGTCCTCCTGCGGAGTGGTTCTGGTACGCCTTACTCATCGGCGCCAGGTGATCTTTGCTGGGATGCCGCCCGCCGGGGTTTTCCCTCCCGGGTGAGCCCCGGCGGTCGGTGTCAAGCCTAAAGCGTGCAAACGGGGTGTGTTACTCGCCCTTGGCCTTCGCGATGATCTCCTCGGCGACGTTCCTGGGAACCTCGGCGTAGGAGTCGAACTGCATCGAGTAGCTTGCGCGACCCGACGTCTTGCTGCGGAGGTCTCCGACGTAGCCGAACATCTCCGAGAGGGGCACGAGGCCCTTCACGACGCGAGCGCCGCTGCGCTCCTCCATGGCCTGGATCTGGCCACGGCGGGAGTTGAGGTCGCCGATGACATCACCCATCGACTCCTCGGGCGTGGTGACCTCGACGGCCATCATCGGCTCGAGCAGCACGGGGCTGGCCTTGCGCGCGGCCTCCTTGAAGGCCTGCGAACCGGCGATCTTGAAGGCGAGCTCGGAGGAGTCGACCTCGTGGTAGCCACCGTCGAGAAGAATGACGCGGACGCCCGTCATCTCGTAGCCGGCCAGGATGCCGAACTGCATGGCCTCCTGCGCACCGGCGTCCACCGACGGGATGTACTCCCGCGGGATACGGCCACCGGTGACCTTGTTCACGAACTCGTACGCCGGACCATCGGTCTCGGTGATGGGCTCGATCGCGATCTGCACCTTGGCGAACTGACCGGTACCACCGGTCTGCTTCTTGTGGGTGTAGTCGTGACGCTCGACGGTCTTGCGGATCGTCTCGCGGTACGCGACCTGCGGCTTGCCGACGTTGGCTTCGACCCTGAACTCGCGCTTCATACGGTCGACCAGCACCTCGAGGTGCAGCTCGCCCATACCGCCGAGGATGGTCTGGCCCGTCTCCTCGTCCGAGTGAACGTGGAAGGAGGGGTCCTCCTCCGCGAGACGCTGGATGGCTACACCCAGCTTCTCCTGGTCACCCTTGGACTTGGGCTCGATGGCGACCTGAATGACCGGCGCCGGGAAGTCCATGGACTCCAGGATGACCGGGTTCTTGTCGTCGCACAGCGTCTCACCGGTGGTGGTCTGCTTCAGGCCCATGACGGCGACGATGTCGCCGGCGCCCACCGCTTCGATCTCCTCACGCTTGTTCGCGTGCATGCGGTAGATCTTGCCGATGCGCTCCTTCTTGCCCTTGACGGAGTTCAGCACCGCGGTGCCAGTCTCCAGGCGGCCCGAGTAGACCCGGACGAAGGTGAGCTTGCCCAGGTGCGGGTCGCTCATGATCTTGAACGCGAGCGCGGACAGCGGCTCGTCGACGGACGGCTTGCGCTTGACGACGACCTCGGGGTCCTTCACGTCGTGGCCCTCGATGGCCTCGACGTCAAGCGGGGTCGGAAGGTAGCGCACGACCGCGTCGAGCAGGGGCTGGACGCCCTTGTTCTTGAACGCGGTGCCACAGAACACCGGGGTGACCGTGACGTCCTTGGACTTGCCGGACGCGATGGTGATGCGACGGATCGCGGCGTACAGCTGCTCCTCGGTGGGCTCCTGGCCCTCCAGGAACAGCTCCATGATCTCGTCGTCGTGCTCCGCGACGGTCTCGACCAGCTGACCGCGGTACAGCTCAGCGGCCTCGACGTGCGTGGCCGGGATGTCGACGACGTCGTACATCTCGCCCTTGGCCGCCTCGGCGGACCACACGAGCGCCTTCATGCGGACCAGGTCCACAACGCCCTTGAAATCCATCTCGGCACCGATCGGGAGCTGCATGATGATCGGGACAGCGCCGAGGCGGTCCTTGATCATGTCCACGCAGCGGTGGAACTCGGCGCCGGTGCGGTCCAGCTTGTTCACGAAGCAGATGCGCGGCACGCCGTAACGGTCGGCCTGACGCCACACCGTCTCGGACTGCGGCTCGACACCGGCGACACCGTCGAACACCGTGACGGCACCGTCGAGGACGCGGAGCGAACGCTCCACCTCGACCGTGAAGTCGACGTGCCCCGGGGTGTCGATGATGTTGATCGTGTAGTCGTTGTCCTCAAGCGGCCAGTGACAGGTGGTGGCAGCAGAGGTGATCGTGATGCCACGCTCCTGCTCCTGCTCCATCCAGTCCATGGTGGCGGCGCCGTCGTGGACTTCACCGATCTTGTAGCTGACGCCGGTGTAGAAGAGGATCCGCTCGGTGGTGGTCGTCTTGCCCGCGTCGATGTGAGCCATGATCCCGATGTTGCGGACCCTGGCCAGGTCAAGTGAAGTGGTAGCCATAAGGCTTCAGTCTTCTCTCGGTCTCGATGTGGGTAACGACTACCAGCGGTAGTGCGCGAAGGCCTTGTTGGACTCGGCCATCTTGTGGGTGTCCTCACGCTTCTTCACAGCGGCACCAAGGCCGTTGGAGGCGTCGAGAAGCTCGTTGAGCAGACGCTCGGTCATGGTCTTCTCGCGACGGGCGCGGGAGTAACCGACGAGCCAGCGCAGCGCGAGCGTGTTGGCGCGACCGGGCTTGACCTCGATCGGAACCTGGTACGTCGCACCACCGACACGGCGGGACTTGACTTCGAGCGTGGGCTTGATGTTCTCCAGCGCGCGCTTCAGCGTGATGACCGGGTCGTTGCCCGTCTTCTCACGCAGACCCTCCATGGCGCCGTAGACGATGCGCTCGGCGGTGGAGCGCTTGCCGTTCATCAGCACCTTGTTGATGAGGGAGGTCACCAGAGGGGAACCGTAGACCGGGTCGATGATGACCGGGCGCTTCGGGGCGGGGCCCTTACGAGGCATTTTCTACTTCTCCTTCTTGGCGCCGTAGCGGCTGCGGGCCTGCTTGCGGTTCTTGACACCCTGGGTGTCAAGCGATCCTCGGATGATCTTGTAGCGAACACCCGGCAGGTCCTTCACACGGCCGCCGCGCACGAGCACGATGGAGTGCTCCTGCAGGTTGTGTCCCTCACCCGGAATGTAAGCCGTGACCTCGATCCCGCTGGTCAGACGCACACGCGCGACCTTACGCAGGGCCGAGTTCGGCTTCTTCGGGGTGGTCGTGAACACACGCGTGCAGACACCACGACGCTGGGGCGAACCCTCGAGTGCGGGCGTCTTGTTCTTCTCGACCTTGTCCTGCCGGCCCTTCCGGACCAGCTGCTGGATCGTAGGCACTACTTCTCCGGTTTCTGTGTGCCGAATGGTGAAGCTAACCTGGAACGCCACCGACCCACGCGGTCGGGTGTGTCGAACACTGCAGACTCTCGCCGTAAGGCGAAAAGGGCGCAGATTGCGGTGGCCGCTTACGGCTCTCCTTGCGGTCTGAAGGCACGCACGAGAGCCAGGGCACACCCCAGGCACAAGGTAGGAGCTTACCTACCTCACGGACGTCGGTCAAAACAAATGCCGTGGTGCCCGACACGCCGGACTTCTCCCGGTCCATTCTCGGGGCTCTTCACGCCTGGCGCAGCTTCTTGCCGGATCGGCGGCGAAAGTCCCGATTCCGAGCGCGCCGCGCACACAGGGTGAGTACGTTGACCGGTTGCTGCGCATCGGTCACTGTGCGTCGGCCGCGGGGCCGATCGGGGGACGGGGGATGGACTCATGGCGGCTGCGCCCTTAGCGGGGGACGAGAGCCTGGACGACCGGGTGCCGTTCCTGGCACGCCTGGAGAGCGAGGACCGCTCCGCGCTGCTGTCGCTCGGGCGCGAACTGTCCTTCACGCCCCGGATGGTGCTCCTGCACCAGAGCGAGCCCTCCTCGCACGTGCTGATCGTGACGCACGGCTGGACGAAGGTCACGGCGTCCGCCGCCAACGGCTACGAGGCGCTGCTCGCGCTGCGGGGGCCCGGCGACATCGTCGGCGAGTCCGCCGCGCTCACCGGCCGACCGCGCTCCGCGACGGTGACGGCCCTGGAGCCGGTCCGCACGGTCGCGCTCGTACGCGAACACTTCAAGGACTTCCTCGCCCGCTCCCCCGCGGTCTCCTTCGCCCTCCTCGGCCTCACCTCGGACCGCACCCGCGCCGCCGACCGCCGCCGCCTGGAGTTCGCCTCCATGAGCGTCCGCGAGCGCTTCGCGGCGCTTCTCCTGGACCTGGCCCGTACGAACGGCCACCGCACGGAGAAGGGCATCGAACTCTCCGTACCGCTGAGCAAGCAGGAGCTGGCGGGCTCGGTGGGGGCGTCCCGGGAGATGGTCCAGCGCCTCCTGAAGGAACTCCGGGAGCGGGACGTGGTGGTGACGGGTCGGCGGACGATGGTGATCCTCCGGATGGACGTCCTGCGACGGATCGCCCGGGGCTGAACCTCTGCCGCCCGGGACCCCGTGGCTGAGGCCCCCTTGGCATGTGGGACTCCCGTGACCGAGGGCCCGCTGGCACCTGGGACCTGCGTGACTGATGACGCCTGGCACCCGGGACACCCGTGACCGAGGCCCCCTCGCACCCGGGACACCCCCGTGGCTGATGGATCCCTGGCACGTGGGACCCCCGTGACGGAGGACCGCTTCTGTGCACACGGTCACACTTCGAGTGGGACATCCGCCCTCACACCCGGCCCACCGGTGACGCCACCCTGCTTGCCAGGCGAGGCCCCCACCGAAAGGCGACCATGACCGACCCCGTGAGCCGGACGATCCTCCTGCTGGACATCGAGAAGTACAGCGACCGGGACGACGTCGAGCAGGAATACCTGCGCCGGATGCTGTACGACATCACGGACCGCGCGCTGGAGAGCGCCGGCATCGACGAACGGCTGCGCCTGCGGGCGGACCGCGGTGACTCGGTGATGGAGCTGATCGACGCCAACGCCTCGGTCACGGCCCTGCTGCGCGCCCTGCTCACCGAGGTGCCCGCGCTGCTCCGCGGGGTCAACCGGACGGCGTCCAGCTCCGCCCAGATCCGGCTGCGCGGTGTCGTCGCCACCGGATACGTCGCCGTCGACGCGTACGACGGCTGGGTCGGCTCCGACCTCAACCACGCCTGCCGGCTCCTCGACGCCCAGTTGCTGCGCGCGGCCCTGCGGGAGCGGCCGGACGACTTCGCCCTGTGCGTCTCGGAGAGCGTGCACGCGGGGATCGTGCGGCACAGCCACCCGGGCATCCCGGCGGACGGCTTCCACCCGGTGACGGTGGACAGCAAGAACGGACCCCTGCGGGCCTGGCTGCACGGCCCGGTCCCGTACGGGGCGGACGACCACAGTGAGAGAGGGGGAACCTCGGCGCCGGGCGGCTCGGGGGAGCGCCCGGCGCCGGGGGCGGGGACCTCCGGCCCGGAAGCCGAGGCGAAGACAGGGGCCGAGGCAGGGGCCGAGGCGAGGACGGGACCTCAGGCAGGGGCGGAGGCGGAGGTGGCGGCGGCGGAGACGCCGGGCCCGGAACGCCCTACCCAGCCCGCCGCGGCTCCCGGGAGCGTCGTCTTCAACTTCGGTGGCGGCTCCCCCGGCTTCGGCGGCAGCCTGGTCGCGGGGGACCAGCACGGGGTGTCCGGCGGCCAGGTCACCGGGGACGTCCACCTGGGCGGGAACGGGGGTGAGCCGGCGTGACGGTGCCTCCGCCCACGACGTGGGGCGCCATGGACGACGTACCACCGCCGGAGCAGCAGTGGCCGGGACGGTCGCACCCCGGCTTCGAGGCGGGCACCGACTCGGACGAGCCCGAGGAGCGGACCCAGGAGGCCAGAGCCGCGCAGCGCGAACTCGTCGCGCACACTCCGGAATTCATCTTCAGCGAGGCCGCGTCCTTCGGCGGCAGCCTGGTCGGCGGGGCCCAGCACGGGGTGTCGGCGGGCGGCTCGGCCCGCGACGTGTTCATGGGCGGCAAGACGGAGATCCACCACCACGGGACGGCGTCCGCCTCGGTGGCGTACGTCTCCGGGGAGATCCCCCGGCAGCGGCTCGACGCGCTCGCCAGGGTCTTCGTCGAGGGCCCCGCCTTCGCCGCCGCCCTGGCCCGGCTGCGCGACGAACGCGTCCTCGTCCTCGCGGGCGCCCACTCCACCGGCCGCTACGCCGCCGCGCTGATGCTCCTGCACCACCTGGGGGTGAACGCCGTGCACGCGCTGTCCGCCGAGACCGGCCCGGCGAACCTGGGCACCCAGCTCACCGCGCCCGGCGGCCACGTCCTGCGCGATCTGCCGCTGAGCCGCAACCGCCCGCTGCGGGACACCCACCTGTACGCGGCCCGCGACCGGCTCCGGAAGACCGACGGGTATCTGGTCGTGACCCTGGAGAAGTCCCCGTTCCTGCTGGGTGTCACCCCCTGCGCCTGGGAACCCCCGGAGGCGGCCGCGGTGCTGCGCGCCCACCTGGCCGACCTGCGGGCCGAACCGGGAGACATCGCCGGCCTGCTCGGCCTCGGACCCGTCCGCGACTTCCTCGCGCGCGGCGCCCACCGCCCCGCCGAGGCCGCCCGGTTCGCCGCGGAGGTCGCCCGTTACGACGGCGGCGAGGAAGCGGCGGCCTGCCTCGCCGACTTCGGGCACGCGGCGGTCGAGCAGCAGTGCCGGGAGTGGCTCAGCGACCCCGAGGCCACCCTGCGCGACAAGGCGTTCCTCATCTCGCTCGCCGTCTTCGACCAGGCTCCGTACGTGCTCGCCGCCGAACTCGCCGACAAGCTGTACGTGCACTTCCAGCGGCTCCAGCACCCCGAACAGCCGCCGGAGATCCCGCTGTTCGGGCTCGCCGCGGAAACCCGGCTGGAGCGGGCGCGGGCCGAGGGCGAGGTACGGGACGAGGCCACCGAGTGGGGCTCGGTGCCGCAGTTCACCGCGTACTTCAAGAAGGAGAACACCCCGCGCCTGCTGCTCGGCGAGGTCTGGACGGGCCATCCGTCGGCGCGGCCCGCGCTGGTCTCCTGGCTGAAGGAACTGGCCCGCGACCGCCGTCCGGTCGTACGGACCCGGGCCGCCGCGGCCGCCGCGCTGCTGGCCCGTGCCGACCTGCCCTCGACGGTGGCGCTGCTGATCGACGGCTGGGCGGTGTCGAAGGCCTTCGGCCCCCGGGTCACCGCCGCGAACACGCTCACCCTGGCCCAGGTCCTGGACGCGCCCGTCGTGCTGCGCCTGCTCACCCAGTGGTGCACGGACACCCACTGGGCCCGCCGCTGGACCGCGATCCGCGCCTTCGGCCTGCTCACCCCGCTGCGCCCGGACCTCGCGGGCCCGGCACTGAGCGCGCTCGCCGCCCGCGCCCGCGCCGGCAGCAGCAGCAAGACCGAGGTGAACAACCTGATCGACTCGACCGCCCTGCTGCTCTCGGTGGGCGCCCGGCGCGGCGAGATGCTCTCCGAGCTGGTGCGCCTGCTCCACCACGACACGGCCTCGGTCCGCACCCTCGCGCTCGCAGCGTTCGTGCGCGCCTGCGACAACGCCGAGGAGGGCGCGCTCGTCGAGTGGTACGCCGACACCGGCATGTACGAGGCGGACTCGGCCCGTGACCTGGCCACCCTGTGGCGGACCGCGCTCGGCGACCGCGGGCACACCCGTGGCGCCCTGGACGCCCTGCACACCTGGGTGCGGCTGGCCGAGCGCGGGGCGGACGTCGCACAGGCCCTGGAGCTGCTGCTTCCCGCGCTGGTCGTCACGGCGGACGACCGCAAGCGCCTGTGCCACGAACTGGTCAGCCTGCGCGCCCCGGACGACGCCGCGCGCCCACCCGTGGCCGACCGCCTGCTCGGCCTCCTGATCCCCTCCACCCCAGATCCATCGAGGAGTTGAACCATGGCGGAGTTCCGCCGTCAGCCGGAGTGGCAGCAGGACGCCAACCGGCACACCGCGCTCATCGACCCGGTGCTCACCGTGCGGCCGATCGCGCGCTTCGACCACACCGTCCGCCGCGCGGTCACCGCGATCGACCACGCGCTGGTCTTCGTCACCGCGAAGGGCTCGTACGACGTCTACACGCCGCCGCACCGGCCGAGCCGCTCGGAGGCGGCCACCCGCCGCTACACGTCCGTCTACGAGGTGGACATGGGCAGCCACCCCGTGCAGCTCGCCCTGGAGGTGCCGAGCGACGACGACGCGTTCTGCTTCGGCGCCACGGCCGATCTGACCTGGCGGGTCGCGGACCCGATCGCGTACGTGGCGAGCGGCGAGCGCGATGTGCCCACGCGGCTCACCCGTGAACTGCACCAGCTCGCCCGCCCGGTGTGCCGCGCCTTCTCCATCGAGGACAGCCCGGCCGCCGAGCGCGCGGTCCAGCGGGCCGTGGAGAGCGGCGGCTTCGCGGCGGGCATCGGGCTCGACGTGACCTGTGCCGTACGACTGCGGCTGGACGACGAGGCCATCGCGCACCGGCGACGGCAGCGGAGCCTGCGCTACGAGTCCGACATGCTCGACCCCGAGCACGAGTTCCGGCTGCGGCTGGCCCGGCAGCAGCACGAACTGGAGATCCTGCGCCAGCAACAGGACCACCGCCTGATCACCGAGAAGATCAACTTCTACCAGTACCACCTCCAGCACGGAGGTGTCGCCGCCTGGGCCCTGCACCTCTCCCAGCACCCCGAGGACACCAAGATGGTCATCGGGTCCATCCAGAAGGACCAGTTGTCCCTCATCAGGGGCCAGCTCCAGGTCCTCGCCGGGGACACCCTGGAGGACTTCCAGAAGGCGGAGTCGGCCCGCTCGACCCTGCGGGCCGTCGACGAGCTGATCCAGCAGCAGACGTCTCCGGGCCCGCGGAACGGGCAGGGGGCACTGCCCGCCGGGGCCGCTCCCGGAGCACCGCAGACCCCGCCTCAGCCGCCGTATCCGGGCCAGTCTCCATACCCCGGCCCGCCACCCGAGCCACCGTACGGCGGACCACGCTCGTACGCCGACCGCCCTCCGTTCGAGGACGACCGACCCCCGTACGACGGCGGTCGGCCCCCATACGACGGCGACCGACCTCCCTACTCCGACAGCCGGCCCCCGTACGACGGGCAGCCCCCGTACGCAGGGACTCAGCCGCACTACGCGGGCCCGTCGTCGTACGCGGGGACTCCGTCGCCCCACGAGGGGCAGCCGCCCCACACCGGCGGGCAGGCGCCGTACACCGGGCAGTCCCCTTACGCGGGCGCTCAGCCGCCGTACGCCGGCGGTCCGGACGCCGGGTCCCCCGCGCTGCCGGGGCGGCCCGACAGCCCCGCCACCCCGTACGGACCGCCCTCCGCGACGCCTTACGCCACCGCCGGACCCGCTCCGGCCGTGCCTCCGGTGCCCGGCCGCCCCGACGGCACCCGAGCCGTCGTACAGCCCCCGGCGCTGTCCGAAGACGCTCCGGAGGGCGGGCCCGCGTAGCCACGCCCGGCACGGCGCCGCCGTCCACGCCGGCACCCGCTGCCCCGCCGCGGCCACGACGCTCACCGGCTGACGTCCCCGCACAGCCACCAGCCAGATCGAAGGAGTCCCCATGTCCCAGCCCCCCGGCCCGGCCCCCGCGTCCCCCGAGCCCCCGTACCCGGGAGCCACCACTCCGCCGCCCCAATACCCAGGGACCCCGTACCCAGGTGCCACCACCCCGCCACCCCAGTACCCCGCGTCCTCCGCTCCCCCACCGCAGTACCCCGGGAGCCCCGGCGCCGGGGGACCGGGGTACCCGGGGGCAGGAGGCCCCGCACCCCAGTACCCGGGCTCCGGCGCGCCGCCCTCGGCGCACCAGCAGGCGGCCTACCAGCAGACGGCGGCCCCTCCGCCGCAGTATCCGGGGGCGGACCCGCGGTACGCGGGAGCTGACCCGCGCCACGCGGGTCCGCAGCAGCCGGGGCCCGCGCCGTTCGTTCCGCGGCCCGCCGTCGCGCCCGACGATCTCGACTACCGCCACCAGGGCTCACGCGTTCATCTGGCGAGCCATCAGCGGGGTGCCGACGCCACCGCCATAGGGCAGCTCGCGACGCAGATCCCTGGTGCCCTGGTGAGCCTCGCCGTGGTGTCGGCCCTCGCGCTGGGGATGTTCGGCACGGTCGTGGGCTGGCTGGTCGTGGTGGCCTGGCTGGCCTCCGGGGCACTCGTCTTCCACCGGCCCACCGAACTGCGCTTCGCCCGGCACATGCTCAAACTGCGGATGCCGCTCGCTGAGGAGCGGGCCCGGCTGGAGCCGATCTGGCGCGAGGTCACCGCCCGGGCGGGTATCGAGGCGGACACCTACGAGCTGATGGTGGAGAACAGCGACGATCTGAACGCGGTCGCGGCCGCCGGCCATGTCGTCGGCGTCACCACCTACTCCCTCAACCGGATCCCCAGCAGCAACCTCGCCGCCGTACTCGCGCATGAGCTCGGCCACCACACCGGCGGTCACGCCTGGGCCGGTCTCCTCGGCTACTGGTACTCGCTGCCCGGCCGGCTCGCCTGGGCCTTCACCCGCGGGATGGCCCGGATCGCGCTCGCCGTCGCCGGGGTCTTCTCGGCGGCCGCGACCGGGCTGCTGATCCTCTTCATGGGGATGTTCGTGCTCGCCGGTTTCCTCGTCGCCTGGTACATCACCATCCCGCTCGTCGTGGCGCCGTACCTCCTCGCCTACGCGGGCCGCCTCGGCGAACTGCGCGCCGACCAGCAGGCCGCCGCCCTCGGCTTCGCGCCCGAGATGGCCCAGGTCCTGCACCACTTCCAGGCCGAGGAGGACGCCGCGAAGGCGGTGGCCGTCAGCCAGGGCAGGAAGCTCCAGGAGCCCGGCGGCCTCGCCAAGCTGCTCTCCACCCACCCGGACAACTACACCCGGCTGCGCGCCCTGGAGCCGTATCTCCAGCTCCCGCGCCAGGAACGGGACCCGAGCGGACCGGGAACGGGAACGCCGAAGGGCGGTCACCCCCGTCGGGGATGACCGCCCTTCGTACTACTGCCTACTGCCTACCGCTTACTGGTTGTACGGACCGTAGTCGTAGTCCTCCAGCGGGACGGCCTGGCCGGAGCCGGTGCCGAACGGCGAGTAGTCGATGTCGTCGTAGCCGACGGCCGAGTACATCGCGGCCTTGGCTTCCTCGGTCGGCTCGACCCGGATGTTGCGGTAGCGGGACAGACCCGTACCGGCCGGGATGAGCTTACCGATGATGACGTTCTCCTTGAGGCCGATCAGGGAGTCGGACTTGGCGTTGATCGCCGCGTCCGTCAGAACCCTGGTCGTCTCCTGGAAGGACGCCGCCGACAGCCACGACTCGGTCGCCAGCGAGGCCTTGGTGATACCCATCAGCTGCGGACGGCCGGAGGCCGGGTGGCCGCCTTCCTGGACCACACGACGGTTCTCGGTCTCGAACTTCGAACGCTCGACCAGCTCGCCGGGCAGCAGCTCCGCGTCGCCCGACTCGATGATCGTCACTCGGCGCAGCATCTGCCGGATGATGATCTCGATGTGCTTGTCGTGGATCGACACACCCTGCGAGTTGTAGACCTTCTGGACCTCGCCGACCAGGTGGACCTGGACGGCACGCTGACCCAGGATGCGCAGCACGTCGTGCGGGTTGGTGGCACCCACGGTGAGCTTCTGGCCCACCTCGACGTGCTCGCCCTCGGCCACCAGGAGACGGGCGCGCTTGGAGATCGGGAACGCCGTCTCCTCGCTGCCGTCGTCCGGGGTGACGACGAGCTTCTTGGTCTTCTCGGTCTCCTCGATCCGCACGCGGCCGGAGGCCTCGGAGATCGGGGCGACACCCTTCGGCGTACGGGCTTCGAAGAGCTCGACGACACGGGGCAGACCCTGGGTGATGTCGTCACCGGCCACACCACCGGTGTGGAAGGTACGCATCGTCAGCTGGGTACCGGGCTCACCGATGGACTGGGCGGCGATGATGCCGACCGCCTCACCGATGTCGACCAGCTTGCCGGTGGCCAGCGAACGGCCGTAGCACATGGCGCAGGTACCGACGGCGGACTCGCAGGTCAGGACCGAACGGGTCTTGACCTCCTCGATGCCGTGCCTGACCAGCTCGTCGATGAGGACGTCGCCGAGGTCGGTGTTGGCCGGGGCCAGCACCTTGCCGTCGACGGTGATGTCCTCGGCCAGCGCACGTGCGTACACGCTGGTCTCGACGTTCTCGGCCTTGCGCAGCACGCCGTCCGCGTCGCGCTCCGCGATGTGCAGCTTGAGGCCGCGGTCGGTGCCGCAGTCCTCCTCGCGGATGATGACGTCCTGGGAGACGTCGACCAGACGACGGGTGAGGTAACCCGAGTCGGCGGTACGCAGAGCGGTGTCGGCCAGACCCTTACGGGCACCGTGGGTCGAGATGAAGTACTCGAGCACCGACAGGCCTTCACGGAAGGAGGCCTTGATGGGGCGCGGGATCGTCTCGTTCTTGGCGTTCGACACCAGACCACGCATACCGGCGATCTGACGCATCTGCATCATGTTGCCTCGTGCGCCCGAGTTCACCATCATCGAAACCGGGTTGGTCTTCGGGAAGTTCGCGTTCATCGCCTCGGCGACCTCGTTGGTCGCCTTGGTCCAGATCGCGATGAGCTCCTGCGTGCGCTCTTCCTTGGTGATCAGACCGCGCTCGTACTGCTTCTGGACCTTCTCGTCCAGGTCCTCGTAGCCCTTGACGATCGCGCGCTTCGCATCCGGAACGACGATGTCGGAGATGGCCACGGTGACGCCGGAACGGGTCGCCCAGAAGAAGCCGGACGCCTTCAGGTTGTCGAGCGTCGCCGCCACGATGACCTTGGGGTAGCGCTCGGCGAGGTCGTTGACGATCTCGGAGAGCTGCTTCTTGCCGACCTCGTAGTCGACGAACGGGTAGTCCTCGGGCAGCAGCTCGTTGAAGAGCGCGCGGCCCAGGGTCGTCCGCAGGCGGAAGGTGTCACCCTGCTGCCACTCCGGGTCGCCCTCCTCCCGCGCCGGCGGGGTCCAGCCGCGCGGCGGGATGGTGCCCACCGGGAAGCGGATGTCCACGCGCGACTGCAGCGAGAGCTCGCTCGCGTCGAACGCCATGATCGCCTCGGCCACGGAAGCGAAGGAGCGGTCCTCGCCCTTCACGTTCCGCAGGTCGCCGTCGGTGGTCAGGAAGAACAGACCGAGGACCATGTCCTGGGTCGGCATCGTGACCGGGCGGCCGTCGGCCGGCTTGAGGATGTTGTTCGAGGACAGCATCAGGATGCGGGCCTCGGCCTGCGCCTCCGCGGAGAGCGGAAGGTGCACGGCCATCTGGTCACCGTCGAAGTCCGCGTTGAACGCGGTGCAGACGAGCGGGTGGATCTGGATGGCCTTGCCCTCGACCAGCTGCGGCTCGAAGGCCTGGATGCCGAGGCGGTGCAGCGTCGGCGCACGGTTCAGCAGAACCGGGTGCTCGGCGATGACCTCTTCCAGGACGTCGTACACGACCGTGCGGCCGCGCTCGACCATCCGCTTGGCGCTCTTGATGTTCTGCGCGTGGTTCAGGTCGACCAGGCGCTTCATCACGAACGGCTTGAAGAGCTCCAGCGCCATGGCCTTGGGCAGACCACACTGGTGCAGCTTCAGCTGCGGACCGACGACGATCACGGAACGCGCGGAGTAGTCCACACGCTTGCCGAGCAGGTTCTGACGGAATCGACCCTGCTTGCCCTTGAGCATGTCGGACAGCGACTTCAGCGGACGGTTGCCGGGGCCCGTGACCGGGCGACCACGACGGCCGTTGTCGAAGAGCGCGTCGACGGCCTCCTGGAGCATGCGCTTCTCGTTGTTCACGATGATCTCGGGGGCACCGAGGTCGAGAAGGCGCTTCAGACGGTTGTTGCGGTTGATCACACGGCGGTACAGGTCGTTCAGGTCGGAGGTCGCGAAGCGGCCACCGTCCAGCTGCACCATCGGGCGAAGGTCCGGCGGGATGACCGGCACGCAGTCGAGCACCATGCCCTTGGGGCTGTTGCTGGTCTGCAGGAACGCGGAGACGACCTTGAGGCGCTTGAGCGCGCGGGTCTTCTTCTGGCCCTTGCCGGTGCGGATGATCTCGCGGAGGCGCTCGGCCTCCTCGTCGAGGTCGAAGGACTCCAGGCGCTTCTGCAGCGCCGCGGCACCCATCGAACCGTCGAAGTACGTGCCGAAGCGGTCACGCAGCTCGCGGTAGAGGAGCTCGTCGCCCTCCAGGTCCTGGACCTTGAGGTTCTTGAAGCGGGTCCACACCTCGTCGAGACGGTCGATCTCGCGCTGCGCACGGTCGCGCAGCTGCTTCATCTCACGCTCGGCACCCTCGCGCACCTTGCGGCGCACGTCGGCCTTGGCGCCCTCGGCCTCCAGCTCGGCCAGGTCGGTCTCGAGCTTCTTGGCGCGGGCTTCGAGGTCGGCGTCGCGACGGTTCTCGACCTGCTGACGCTCGACGGAGACGTGAGCCTCCAGCGAGGGCAGGTCGCGGGTGCGGCGCTCCTCGTCGACGAACGTGATCATGTACGCGGCGAAGTAGATGACCTTCTCGAGGTCCTTCGGGGCGAGGTCGAGCAGGTAGCCAAGACGCGACGGAACGCCCTTGAAGTACCAGATGTGGGTGACGGGAGCGGCCAGCTCGATGTGGCCCATCCGCTCACGACGCACCTTGGCGCGAGTGACCTCGACGCCGCAGCGCTCGCAGATGATGCCCTTGAAGCGGACACGCTTGTACTTACCGCAGTAGCACTCCCAGTCCCGGGTCGGACCGAAGATCTTCTCGCAGAAGAGTCCGTCCTTTTCGGGCTTGAGGGTGCGGTAGTTGATGGTCTCGGGCTTCTTGACCTCGCCGTGGCTCCACTGACGGATGTCGTCAGCGGTGGCCAGACCGATCCGGAGCTCATCGAAGAAGTTGACGTCGAGCACTATGCGTCAATCCCTCTCAGGGTTGTAAGTCTTAGGGGTCTGATACGGGGGTCCTGGGGCCGGCAGGCCTTCCTCACCTTTTCCACAGGTGGCGAAAGGCCCGCCGAACTCCCGTCAGACCTCTTCGACGCTGCTCGGCTCGCGCCGGGACAGGTCGATGCCGAGCTCCTCCGCCGCGCGGAAGACGTCCTCGTCGGTGTCACGCATTTCGATGGACATACCGTCGCTGGACAGCACCTCCACGTTGAGGCAGAGAGACTGCATCTCCTTGATGAGCACCTTGAAGGACTCGGGGATGCCGGGCTCGGGGATGTTCTCGCCCTTGACGATGGCCTCGTAGACCTTCACGCGGCCGGTCACGTCGTCGGACTTGATCGTCAGCAGCTCCTGGAGGGCGTAAGCGGCGCCGTACGCCTCCAGCGCCCACACCTCCATCTCACCGAAGCGCTGGCCACCGAACTGAGCCTTACCACCCAGCGGCTGCTGGGTGATCATCGAGTACGGACCGGTCGAGCGGGCGTGGAGCTTGTCGTCGACCAGGTGGTGGAGCTTGAGGATGTACATGTAGCCGATCGAGACCGGCTCCGGGAACGGCTCGCCGGAGCGGCCGTCGAACAGCGGCGCCTTGCCGGACGGGAGGACCAGACGGTCGCCGTCGCGGTTGGGCAGGGTGTGCTCGAAGAGACCCGCGAGCTCGTCCTCACGCGCACCGTCGAAGACGGGGGTGGCGACGTTGGTGCCCGGGGCGACCTTGTCGGCCCCGATGGACTGCAGGCGCTGGGCCCAGTCGTCCGCGAGACCGGAGACGTCCCAGCCGCGGCTGGCGAGCCAGCCGAGGTGGATCTCCAGGACCTGTCCCGGGTTCATTCGGGACGGGACACCCAGCGGGTTGAGGATGATGTCGACCGGGGTGCCGTCCTCCAGGAACGGCATGTCCTCGATCGGCAGGATCTTCGAGATGACACCCTTGTTGCCGTGACGGCCGGCGAGCTTGTCACCGTCCGTGATCTTGCGCTTCTGCGCCACGTAGACACGAACCAGCTGGTTCACGCCCGGCGGCAGCTCGTCGCCCTCTTCACGGTCGAAGACGCGGACGCCGATGACCTTGCCGATCTCGCCGTGCGGGACCTTCAGCGAGGTGTCACGGACCTCACGGGCCTTCTCACCGAAGATCGCGCGCAGCAGGCGCTCCTCCGGCGTCAGCTCGGTCTCGCCCTTGGGCGTGACCTTGCCGACGAGGATGTCGCCGGCGACGACCTCGGCACCGATACGGATGATGCCGCGCTCGTCGAGGTCGGCGAGGACCTCTTCGGAGACGTTCGGGATGTCCCGGGTGATCTCCTCCGGGCCGAGCTTGGTGTCACGGGCGTCGACCTCGTGCTCCTCGATGTGGATCGAGGAGAGGACGTCGTCCTGCACGAGGCGCTGCGACAGGATGATCGCGTCCTCGTAGTTGTGACCCTCCCACGGCATGAACGCCACGAGCAGGTTCTTGCCGAGCGCCATCTCGCCGTCCTCGGTCGCGGGACCGTCGGCCAGGACCTGGCCTTCGATCACGCGGGCGCCCTCGTCCACGACAACCTTCTGGTTGACGGAGGTGCCCTGGTTCGACCGGGAGAACTTGTGCAGGCGGTACGTGGTGTACGTGCCGTCGTCGTTGGCGGTGGTGATGTAGTCCGCGGAGACCTCCTGGACCACACCGTCCTTCTCCGACTTCAGGACGTCACCGGCGTCGACCGCGCAGCGGTACTCCATGCCGGTGCCGACCAGCGGCGCCTCGGACTTGATGAGCGGAACGGCCTGGCGCATCATGTTCGCGCCCATGAGGGCACGGTTGGCGTCGTCGTGCTCCAGGAACGGGATCATGGCGGTCGCGACCGACACCATCTGGCGCGGGGAGACGTCCATGTAGTCGACGTCGTCACCGGGGACGTAGTCGACCTCTCCGCCACGACGGCGGACCAGGACGCGGGACTCCTCGAAGCGGAACTCCTCCGTCAGCGGCGCGTTGGCCTGCGCGATGACGAATCGGTCCTCTTCGTCGGCCGTCAGGTAGTCGACCTCGTCGGTGACGAAGCCGCCCGTGACCCTGCGGTACGGGGTCTCGACGAAACCGAACGCGTTGACCCGGCCGTAGGAGGCGAGCGAGCCGATCAGGCCGATGTTCGGGCCTTCGGGGGTCTCGATCGGGCACATGCGGCCGTAGTGCGACGGGTGCACGTCACGGACCTCGAAGCCGGCCCGCTCACGGGAGAGACCACCCGGGCCAAGCGCCGACAGACGGCGCTTGTGGGTGAGACCCGACAGCGGGTTGTTCTGGTCCATGAACTGCGACAGCTGGCTGGTGCCGAAGAACTCCTTGATGGAGGCGACGACCGGCCGGATGTTGATCAGGGTCTGCGGCGTGATCGCCTCGACGTCCTGAGTCGTCATGCGCTCGCGGACGACGCGCTCCATACGAGCCAGACCCGTGCGGACCTGGTTCTGGATGAGCTCGCCGACGTTGCGCAGACGACGGTTGCCGAAGTGGTCGATGTCGTCGGTCTCGACGACGATCGAGGTGCCGTTGTCACCAACGGTCTCGGTCTCACCGGCGTGCAGCTTCACCAGGTACTTGATCGACGAGATGATGTCCTCGACGGTCAGGATCCCGGCGTCGAGCGGGGCGGTGCCGGCCAGCTTCTTGTTGACCTTGTACCGGCCGACCTTGGCGAGGTCGTAGCGCTTCGGGTTGAAGTAGAGGTTCTCCAGAAGCGTCTGCGCGGCCTCACGGGTCGGCGGCTCGCCCGGACGCAGCTTGCGGTAGATGTCCAGCAGCGCGTCGTCCTGGCCCTGGGTGTGGTCCTTCTCCAGGGTGGCGCGCATGGACTCGTACTCGCCGAACTCCTCGAGGATCTGCTCGGTGGTCCAGCCGAGAGCCTTCAGGAGAACGGTGACGGACTGCTTGCGCTTGCGGTCGATGCGGACACCGACCATGTCGCGCTTGTCGATCTCCATCTCCAGCCAGGCACCCCGGGACGGGATGACCTTGGCCGAGAAGATGTCCTTGTCGGACGTCTTGTCGATCGAGGAGTCGAAGTAGACGCCCGGCGAGCGGACCAGCTGCGACACGACGACACGCTCGGTGCCGTTGATGACGAAGGTGCCCTTGTTGGTCATGAGCGGGAAGTCGCCCATGAAGACCGTCTGGGACTTGATCTCGCCGGTCTCGTTGTTGGTGAACTCGGCGGTGACGAAGAGCGGGGCCGCGTACGTGAAGTCGCGGTCCTTGCACTCGTCGATGGAGTTCTTCGGGGGCTCGAAGCGGTGGTCGCGGAACGTCAGGGACATCGACCCACTGAAGTCCTCGATCGGGGAGATCTCCTCGAAGATCTCCTCCAGACCGGACTTGGTGGGGACGTCCTGTCCGCTGTCCAGAGCCGCCTCGACACGAGCCTTCCACGCGTCGTTGCCGAGCAGCCAGTCGAAGCTCTCGGTTTGCAGCGCAAGAAGGTTCGGAACCTCGAGGGGCTCCTTGATCTTTGCAAAGGAGATGCGCAGCGGGGCGGTGCTGGCGCCGTTGTTCATATTCGCGGTCGAGGCAGTGCGCGAGGCGGCCAAGAGGGGGTCCTTCCGAGGGCTCGGACTCACTACGCGCGTACCGGTCCCATGTCGGACAAAGCGTCGGGCCGTTCCTGATCCAGCCGGATAAGGCCAGGTCAGGGTCGATCCAACCGTCGATGCTCACACACGGGTATGCCCCTGGTGACGGGCAGGAGGCAGCTAACAGGCAGCGCAAAGGGTCAGTGTAGCCACTAGGCCCACTGATGTCCAGTCCCGGTTTCGGGAGACCCTCATTGTTGTCAACACCTGCGGCAAGCCACGCCCTCAATGCACATCGATACTGCCCTCTTCGTCAGCGATCCATGCCTCGGATACGGATCGTTGTGACGACGCGTCCTGAGAATTGCGCGCCGCGTGCCGTTCGTCAAGGCCCCCCATGCCCGAGCAAGTGCCGCGATCGTCACGCGCGGCCCGTCTTGCAACCCGTCCCTCTGCCTGTCACAGGGTGGCCGGAGGCACAACGAAGATCACCATACTCGTCGCGACCTGCAGCGCAAGGCTGCCGCTTCGGGGACCCCCTGGAACGCCGAAGAGCGACCACCCAGTTGGGTGATCGCTCTTCGGTGCGTCAGCGTTACAGCGCTTCTTGAGCGGCTGTCACAGCTTCACAGGAGTCCTCGGGGGACTCGTCGAGTTACTTGACCTCGACGGAGGCGCCGGCGCCCTTGAGGGACTCGGCAGCCTTCTCGGCGGCCTCCTTGGCGACCTTCTCGAGGACGGGCTTCGGAGCGCCGTCGACGAGGTCCTTGGCCTCCTTCAGGCCCAGCGAGGTGAGCTCACGCACGACCTTGATGACCTGGATCTTCTTCTCGCCGGCACCCGTGAGGATGACGTCGAACTCGTCCTGCTCCTCGACGGCCTCAACGGCGGCGGGGCCGACCGGGGCAGCGGCGACCGCGGCGGCGGCGGTGACGTCGAACTTCTCCTCGAAGGCCTTCACGAACTCGGAGAGCTCGATGAGGGTGAGGTTCTCGAACTGCGCGAGCAGCTCTTCCTGGGACAGCTTCGCCATGATGGCGTCCTTCCACTAATTCGGCAGGTGCCGGATGTACTGGTGAGGCGGGCGTACGTTCGGCCCGCTACGACCGTCGCCTCAGGCGGCGGTCAATGCGCGAGCCGAATTACTCGGCACCGCCCTGCTCGGCCTGCTTGACACGAAGCGCCTCCGCGGTGCGGACGAACTTCGAGGGGAGCGCCTGGAAGAGACGAGCAGTCTGCGTCTGCTTGCCCTTGAAGGCACCCGCCAGCTTGGCGAGCAGAACCTCGCGGGACTCGAGGTCCGCAAGCTTCTTGATCTCGTCGGCGGACAGCGCCTTGCCGTCAAGGACACCGCCCTTGATGACGAGGTTCGGATTGTCCTTGGCGAAGTCACGAAGACCCTTCGCCGACACCACCGGGTCACCGGTGATGAAGGCGACCGCCGTCGGACCGTTGAACAGGTCGTCGAGCGTAGAGATCCCGGCCTCGTTGGCCGCAATCTTGGTCAGCGTGTTCTTCACCACGGCGTACTGGGCGTCTTCACCGAGCGAACGGCGCAGCGTCTTGAGCTGCGCCACGGTGAGACCCCGGTACTCGGTCAGCACGGCGGCGTTCGAGCTGCGGAACTGGTCCGCGAGCTCGGCTACCGCGGCAGCCTTGTCGGGCCTTGCCATAGAGCGTCGGCCTCCTTCCGGGTGATGAGGACCGCTCAAAAGGGACTGACAAAACGAAACGCCCCGGCGCAGGCGCACGGGGCGTAGCTCTACCGGATTCCTCCGCACGCTGGGCATGCGAACTCCGGGAACACATCCACGAATCACCTACGCGGGTCGTCCGCAGTTTCAGCGGATCCTTCGGTCACCACGCCCTCTTGCGAGCGCGAGGCAACGACCAGCGGTCTTTGGCTTCTTGAGGAGAGTACGTGAAGGGGACGTCGCCAAGCAAATCCGCCCGGAGGGGTCAGCCGTGCCGCCCGGAGAGGTCAGCCCTGCCGGGCGCCCTTCAGCATCTCGGCGAGGTCGACGGCACCCTTGGCGGGCATCGCCGCCTCACCACTGGCCTTGCCCTCCTGGGGGACCTTGCCCGTCATCCGGTAGCGCAGGAAGGTGATGCCCCAGGAGGGAGACGGCGGGGCGGGGCCGGCCTCAGGAGCCGGAGCTCGTGCCGGATCCGGTCGACGTGTCGCCGCTGCCGGGTGTCCCGCCCTGCTTCTTCAGGAGGTCCTTGAAGTCCTCGGTGTCACCGGCCGGGGGCGCCGCGGCCGAGACCTTCACTCCGTAGTCGCTGTAGTACGTCGTGGAGGACATCGTGCCGCCCGACATCGCGGCCTTGGAGACCGCCTTGACGGGCAGGCCCTTGCCGTCGACCCAGATGTCGACGGCCTCCGTCGTGATGCCGGCCTGGGTGAACTGCTTCTTCATACTGGCGAGTTGACTCGCGCTGAGATGGGAGCTCCGGGCCGCGAAGTCCGCGACGTTCACCGTGCCCGCGTAGTGCGTGGCCTTCTCGCCGCGGACCGTCTCGTCGCCGACCTTCTTGACATCGCCGGACGCCAGCAGGAGCTTCACCGACTGGCTCGGCGAGTTGTTCTGCACCTGGTCCTTCAGGAGCGCGCCCGAGCCGCCCCCGAACTTCGCCAGGTCGTCGTATCCGTACCGGATCCAGTGCTTGCCGCCCGCCTGCTGGGCGAACGTGTCGCCCATCTTCGCGTAGTAGGCGTCGGACAGATAGCGGGCCTCCAGGGAGGCGCTGCCCATCTTGCGCATCGTGTCGGCCATCGTGCCGCCGGTGTACGTGATCGTCATGGCGCCGGTGAGGCCCTTGCCCCAGCCCATGACGCCGCCCGACTTCATGGACATCAGCGAGCCCATGGTCGTCGTCGACTCGATCCGGGCGGAGTCGGCGCCGTCGGTGGATTTCTCCGCGGAGCGCAGGGCCGCGATGGGACTGACGAGCGTGGTGCCCTTGTGCCCGGCCCTGTCGTCCTTGCCCGAACTCCCGGCGGAACTCGACGAGTTGCAGGCCGTCAACCCCGCCAGCGCGGCCGTCAGCGCGATCGAGAGAGTCACGCGGCGCGCCATGATGCTGTTCATTCGTCCACCCCTATGCGAATTTTGTGAACCGCACGCTAGCGCAGCCCACTGACACCCGTATCCGAATTCCTTCTGGGGTGATCGCCCCGAAAAGGCCTCCGGACATGAGGACGGGCCCCGCACCTCGAAAGGTTGCGGGGCCCGTTCAGAAACGCGTGCGCGACGCGGTCACCGGGGTGAGCGGGAGGCTCAGACGGCGGCCGGGTCCTCCTCGACGAGGAGGTTGCGGGTGCGGTTGGGGTCGACGGGAACGCCGGGGCCGATCGTCGAGCTGATCGCGGCCTTCTTGATGTAGCGACCCTTGGCGGCCGACGGCTTCAGACGAAGGATCTCGTCGAGGGCCGCACCGTAGTTCTCCACCAGCTTGGTGTCGTCGAAGGACACCTTGCCGATGATGAAGTGCAGGTTCGAGTGCTTGTCGACGCGGAACTCGATCTTGCCACCCTTGATCTCGGTGACAGCCTTGGCGACGTCCGGGGTCACGGTGCCGGTCTTGGGGTTCGGCATGAGACCACGGGGACCGAGCACGCGGCCGAGGCGGCCGACCTTGCCCATGAGGTCCGGGGTGGCGACGACGGCGTCGAAGTCCAGACGGCCCTTCGCCACCTCGTCGATGAGCTCGTCGGAGCCGACGATGTCGGCGCCCGCGGCGGTCGCGGCCTCGGCACGGTCACCGGTCGCGAAGACCAGGACCCGGGCGGTCTTACCGGTGCCGTGCGGGAGGTTCACGGTGCCACGGACCATCTGGTCGGCCTTGCGCGGGTCGACACCCAGGCGGAAGGCGACCTCGACGGTGCCGTCGTACTTGCTCGTGGAGGTCTCCTTGGCGAGACGGACGGCCTCGAGCGGGGCGTAGAGCTTCTCCCGGTCGACCTTGGCGTCCGCAGCGCGGAGAGACTTGCTGCGCTTGCTCACTACTGCTCCTGATGTGTTCTGAGGAGTCGTGGTACGGGCCGAGCAGGCCCTGCCACGTGCGGCCGGAGCCGCATGGTTCCTACGAAGGTGGGTGTCAGCCCTCGACCGTGATGCCCATGGAACGGGCGGTGCCGGCGATGATCTTCGACGCGGCGTCCAGGTCGTTGGCGTTGAGGTCGGGCATCTTGGTCGTGGCGATCTCGCGGACCTGCGCCTGGGTGATCTTGGCGACCTTGGTCTTGTGCGGCTCGCCGGAGCCCTTCTCGACACCCGCGGCCTTGAGGATCATCTTCGCGGCCGGCGGAGTCTTGGTCACGAAGGTGAAGGAGCGGTCCTCGTAGACCGTGATCTCCACCGGGATGACCCAGCCACGCTGCGACTCGGTCGCCGCGTTGTAGGCCTTGCAGAACTCCATGATGTTGACGCCGTGCTGACCGAGCGCGGGGCCGACCGGCGGGGCCGGGTTCGCCGCACCGGCGTTGATCTGGAGCTTGATGAGCCCCGTGACCTTCTTCTTCTTGGGAGGCATTCCGGGTCCTCTTTCGTTTTCGCCTTCCTACGTCCGAGTCGCCCCGGACGGCTGCCTTCAACCGAGGTGATGATCCGGATGGAGGCATACCGCACAACGATAACGGGTATCTGCGCGCGGCTAAAAACCGAGCAGGTCAGACAGGCTGTGACAGCCCGTCTGACCTGTTCGGAAGACGTACGTCCAGAAGGTGCTAGTTCTTCTGGATCTGGTCGAAGGAAAGCTCGACCGGAGTCTCGCGGCCGAAGATCTCGACGAGGCCCTTGACCTTCTTCGAGTCGGCGTTGATCTCGTTGATGGTGGCCTGCAGCGTGGCGAACGGGCCGTCGGTGACGGTGACCGAGTCGCCGACCTCGAAGTCCAGCACCTGGACCTCGACCTTGCGCTGCGGAACGGGCTTGCCCTCGGCCTCGGCGGCCTCGCGGGCGGCCTTCTCCTCGGCCTCCGGGGCGAGCATCTTGACGATCTCGTCCAGGGTCAGCGGGTACGGGTCGTAGGCGTTGCCCACGAAGCCGGTGACGCCGGGCGTGTTGCGGACGACACCCCAGGACTCGTTCGTCAGGTCCATGCGGACCAGGACGTAGCCCGGGAGCTTGTTCTGCTTGATCGTCTTGCGCTCGCCGTTCTTGATCTGCGCGACCTCTTCCTGCGGCACCTCGGCCTGGAAGATGAAGTCCTCGACGTTCAGCGAAACGGCACGCTGCTCGAGGTTGGTCTTCACGCGGTTCTCGTAACCGGCGTACGTGTGGATGACGTACCACTCGCCGGGGAGCAGGCGCAGTTCCTCGCGCAGGGCGGTCACGGGGTCGACGGGCTCGGCCGCTGCTTCGGCCTCGGCCTCATCGGCCTCATCGGCGTCGTCGTCGGCGAGCGCCTCGGCGGGCACGTCCTCGTCCTCGACGTCCTCACCGGACTCGTCCTCGACGTGCAGGGCCGCGTCCTCGGCGGGCTCGCCGGCGGCGGCATCGGCAGCCTCGAACTCGTCCACGACGTCCGCTCCCTCGACGATCTCGAGCTCGTCGTCAACGGACTCGACCGACTCGGTGGCGTCGTTCAGGTTCGGGTCAGACACGGTGGCTGCTTCTTCCTGGATACATGGGGGTGGAACACGCGAAAGGGGCGCCGGTGACGGCGCCCTTCGCTGTCGGCTCAGCCGAAGACGTACTTGGCGGCGTGGTTGAGCCCAAAGTCGATCAGGGTCACCAGGCCCATCATGATGACGACGAACACGATCACCACTGTGGTGTAGGTCGTCAGCTGATTGCGAGTCGGCCAGACGACCTTGCGGAGCTCCGCAACGATCTGGCGGTAGAAAGTGGCAAGGCGCTTCAGCGGGCCCTTCTTGGCACGCTTACCGCCCTTGCGGGCCTTCTTTTTGGACTCCGGCGCCTCGGCATCAGGCATGTCGATGGAGCCCACGGCGTCCGTCACTCGTCCTCACCTGATTCCCGGGTCGTGACCGTGCCGCGCCCGGTATGAGCCGCACGGCGGTGCATTGCAGTACGTACACGCGCACACATCCTGGCGAAAGGTGTGTGTAGCAGGGCCGGAGGGACTTGAACCCCCAACCGCTGGTTTTGGAGACCAGTGCTCTACCAATTGAGCTACGACCCTTTGATTTCCCCCAACGTACCGCATCCGACCGGGTGCTCGGTGTGCACCGGTTGAGTGCGGCCGGTGAAGGCCAACGAGGTGAGAGTGTACGTGGTCCGGAGCCGGTCGTCGAACAGAAAGTGTCCGTACGGGCTTCCTCCGCTGAAGATCGACTGGTGGGGCGCGCGGATCCGGACGGATGTTCTGCCGTTGTTCAGTCTGTGAAACCCGCGTGCCGGGGGCGTTTCCAGTCTGAAACGATGGGTCCCATGAGCCCTGCAACCCCTCCCACCGAGCGCCGGGTCTCCGCCCGAGTCGGCGCGATCTCCGAGTCCGCCACCCTCGCCGTGGACGCCAAGGCCAAGGCACTCAAGGCCGCCGGACGTCCGGTGATCGGTTTCGGCGCCGGTGAGCCCGACTTCCCGACCCCGGACTACATCGTCCAGGCCGCCATCGAGGCCTGCTCGAACCCCAAGTACCACCGCTACACGCCGGCCGGCGGGCTCCCCGAGCTGAAGGCCGCGATCGCCGCGAAGACGCTGCGCGACTCCGGCTACGAGGTGGAGGCCGCCCAGGTCCTCGTCACCAACGGCGGCAAGCAGGCCATCTACGAGGCCTTCGCCGCGATCCTCGACCCGGGCGACGAGGTCATCGTCCCGGCGCCCTACTGGACCACCTACCCGGAGTCCATCCGTCTCGCCGGCGGTGTCCCGGTGGACGTCGTCGCGGACGAGACCACCGGCTACCGCGTCTCGGTCGAGCAGCTGGAGGCCGCCCGCACCGAGAACACCAAGGTGCTGCTCTTCGTCTCCCCGTCCAACCCGACGGGCGCGGTCTACACCCGCGAGCAGATCGAGGAGATCGGCCGCTGGGCCGCCGAGAAGGGCCTGTGGGTCCTGACCGACGAGATCTACGAGCACCTGGTCTACGGGGACGCGGAATTCCACTCGCTGCCCGTGGTGGTGCCCGAGCTGCGTGACAAGTGCGTCGTCGTCAACGGCGTCGCCAAGACGTACGCGATGACCGGCTGGCGCGTCGGCTGGGTCATCGGCCCGAAGGACGTCATCAAGGCCGCGACCAACCTCCAGTCGCACGCCACCTCGAACGTCTCCAACGTGGCCCAGGTCGCCGCGCTCGCCGCCGTCTCGGGCGACCTCGCGGCCGTCGCGAAGATGCGCGAGGCCTTCGACCGCCGCCGCAAGACCATCGTGCGCATGCTGAACGAGATCGACGGCGTGCTCTGCCCCGAACCCGAGGGCGCCTTCTACGCGTACCCCTCGGTGAAGGGACTCCTCGGCAAGGAGATCCGCGGCAAGCGCCCCGCCGACACGGTCGAGCTGGCCGCGCTCATCCTGGAGGAGTCCGAGGTCGCGGTCGTCCCGGGCGAGGCCTTCGGCACGCCGGGCTACCTGCGCCTGTCGTACGCGCTCGGCGACGAGGACCTCGTCGAGGGCGTCAGCCGGATCCAGCAGCTGCTGTCCGAGGCCAAGGACTGACCTCCTCCGTCCTCTCGCGCCCTTCGGGGCGCCGGTGACGTCTTCGCGCTCCACGCGCGCGTGCGGGGGCCGGCCACTCTCAGGAGTGACCGGCCCCCGTTCGTCCGTTCGAGCAAGCCTCCGATCAGCGAAAGCGCTACCGGCACGACATCCGCGTACGGCAAGATCCTCGGATGGAGCGCGTACGTGATGTGAGTGAACTGCCGAAGGCCCATCTGCACCTGCACTTCACCGGTTCGATGCGGCACACCACCCTGCTGGAACTGGCCGACAAGTACGGCGTACGGCTGCCGGACGCGCTGACCAGCGGGGAACCGCCGAAACTGCGGGCGACCGACGAGCGCGGCTGGTTCCGCTTCCAGCGCCTCTACGACGCCGCGCGGTCCTGCCTCAGAGAGCCCGAGGACATCCAGCGCCTGGTGCGCGAGGCCGCCGAGGAGGACCTGAAGGACGGCTCCGGGTGGCTGGAGATCCAGGTCGACCCGACGTCGTACGCCCCGCGCCTCGGCGGTCTGATCCCGGCCCTGGAGGTCATCCTGGACGCGGTCGACTCGGCCGTACGGGAGACCGGGCTCGGCATGCGCGTCCTGGTGGCCGCCAACCGGATGAAGCACCCCCTGGACGCCCGCACGCTGGCCCGGCTCGCCGTGCGCTACGCGGACCGGGGGATCGTCGGTTTCGGGCTCTCCAACGACGAGCGGCGGGGCATGGCGCGGGACTTCGACCGGGCCTTCGCCATCGCCCGCGAGGGCGGGCTGCTGTCCGCGCCGCACGGCGGCGAACTGACCGGGCCCGCCTCGGTCCGCGACTGCCTGGACGATCTGCACGCCTCACGGATCGGCCACGGGGTACGGGCCGCCGAGGACCCGCGGCTGCTGAAGCGCCTCGCGGACCGCGGGGTGACCTGTGAGGTCTGTCCCGCCTCGAACGTCGCCCTGGGCGTCTACGAGAAGCACGCCGACGTCCCCCTGCGAACTCTGTTCGAAGCCGGTGTGCCGCTGGCCCTCGGCGCCGACGACCCGCTGCTCTTCGGATCCCGGCTCGCCGCCCAGTACGAGATCGCCCGCCGCTACCACGGCTTCACGGACCCGGAACTGGCCGAGCTGGCCCGCCAGTCCATCCGCGCCTCGGCCGCGCCGGAGGACGTCCGGGCGAAGCTGCTGGCCGGCGTCGACGACTGGCTGACCGCCTAGACCTGTCCTGGCCCAGTCGCGTCCCCGGGCGCGATCCCGGCGAGCAGGGTGCGGGCGAGCGCCGGGGCGAAGGTGTCCAGGGGCGGGGGCGCGCCCTCCTGGGTGGCGTCGTAGGCGAACGCCCGCTGTGCGCAGGCGCCCAGGAGGAGGGACGCGGCCGCGTAGGTGTCGGTGTCCGGCTGAACGCGCCCGGCCCGCTGCTCCGCCAGCAGATACGCGGCGACGCCCCGGATGGGCATGTGCGGGCCCGCGCCCATGGCCCGCATGGCGTCGTCGTGGCGGCGCTTGAGCTGTGTCTCGGCGTACAAGGAGGCGGCTATCGGGAAACTCTGTTCATAGAAGAGGGCCGCCTGGCGGGCGATCGCGGTGAGGTTCTCCTCCAGGGAGTGCTCCCCCGGCTCGTCCGTCAGCCGCTCCAGGAGGGGGCCCAGCCGCGGCAGCCGCTCCTGAAGGACCCGGATGAACAGCTCTTCCTTGCTCGCGAAGTACTTGTAGAGCGCGGCCTCGGAGCAGCCGGCCGCCCTGGCGATCTCCTTGGTGGTGGTGCGGGAGAGGCCGAGGGTGAGCATGAGCTCGTGCGCCGCGTCGAGGATGCGGATCCTGGCCGGCTTCGACGGCGTGGGCTCCGTGGCGGATTTCTGCTGCATGGGACCCAAGGATTCCATGACACGTCCTCACGGGGTTGACGGGTGAGTGAGTACTTACCCACTCTAGAAGGAGCACGGGTGAGTGAACACTCACCCACCCATCTCCACCTCATGCGGAGCAGCTCATGAAACTCACCGTTTTCGGTGCCACCGGAGGCATCGGCCAGGAGATCGTCCGCCAGGCCCTCGGCGCGGGCCACCAGGTCACGGCCGTCGTACGGGATCCCGCGCGGCTGACCGTCACGGGCGCGGGTCTGGAGGTGTTCCGCGCGGATCTCACCGACCCGGGATCGCTGCGCCCCGCCGTCGCGGGCCGGGACGCGGTCCTCTCCGGACTCGGCGCGCGCAGCCGCAAGGACGCCGGGGTCGCCGCCCGGCTCACCCGTACGGTGCTGGGCGCCATGGAGGCGGAGCAGGTGCGGCGACTGCTGGCGGTCAGCGCGGGTCCGGTCGGCCCCGGCGCCGAGAACGACACGCCCGTCGACCGCGCCATGCGCCGGCTGATCTCCAGCATCCTGAAGGACGTCTACGCCGACCTGCGGGAGATGGAGGGCGAGCTGGCGGCCAGCGCCACGGACTGGACCGTCGTCCGTCCGCCCCGGCTCCAGAACAAGCCGCTGACCGGCTCCTACCGCACGGCCGTGGGCGGCTTCCCGCCCAAGGGCCGCTTCATCGCGCGCGCGGACGTGGCCCACGCGATGCTGGCGATGATCGACGACCCGGCGACCGTGAAACAGGGAGTGGGCGTCGCCTACTAGGACGCGCCTTCAGAGATCTCACGGTGCGCCTTCAGAGACCTGGGCGCGTCTTCAGAGACCTGGTCCTTCAGGGTTCTTCAGGGCCTCTGCCTCAAGCCTCTGCCTCAGGGCCTCTAGAGGCTGGCGTTCACCGTCACCGGCTCGTTGACCAGGGTGATCCCGAAGGCCTCGTGGACACCGGCGACGACCTCCCGGGCCAGCGCGAGGAGGTCCTCGGTGGTGGCGCCGCCCCGGTTGGTCAGGGCCAGCGTGTGCTTGGTGGAGATACGGGCGGGCCCGGTTCCGTAGCCCTTGGTGAAGCCCGACTTGTCGATCAGCCAGGCCGCGGAGGTCTTGGTGTGGCCCTCACCTGCCGCGTACGCCGGCGGTGCGGCGTCCGCGCCGAGCCGCTCCTTCACGCGCGCGTGGAACGCGGCGAACGCCTCGTCCGTGAGGATCGGGTTGGTGAAGAACGACCCGGCGGACCAGGTGTCGTGGTCCTCGGGGTCGAGCACCATGCCCTTGCCGCCCCGCAGCTTCAGGACGGTCTCGCGGGCGGCGCCGAGGGGCACACGGTCGCCGGGCTCCACGCCGAGCGCACGAGCCGTCTCGGCGTACTTGACCGGCGCCGACAGTCCCTGAGCATCCTCCAGCTCGAAGCGCACGCGCAGCACCACATGGCGCTCGGAGTCGGCCTTGAAGCGGCTGTGGCGGTACGAGAAGGCGCACTCGGCGTTGGTCAGCGTGACCGTCTCGCGCGTCTTCCGGTCATAGGCGATCACTTCGGTGATCGTCGACGACACTTCCTGGCCGTACGCGCCCACGTTCTGGATCGGCGTCGCGCCGGCCGAGCCGGGGATGCCGGCCAGGCACTCGATCCCGGCGAGCCCGGCCTCGACGGTGCGGGCGACCGCGTCGGTCCACACCTCGCCCGCGGCCAGCTCCAGCCTCGTACCGTCGAGCGAGAAGCCCTTCGTGGCGATGCGCAGGGCCGTCCCGGCGAAGCCCTTGTCACCGATGACCAGGTTCGATCCGCCGCCGACGATCAGCAGCGGCGTGCCGGCGTCGTCGGCCTCGCGCACGGCGGCGATCACCTCGGCGTCGGTCGTGGCGGTGATCAGCCGGGCGGCCGGGCCGCCGAGCCGGAAGGTGGTCAGCGGGGCGAGCGGGGCATCGTGGAGTTCCTGCACGGGCCCAAGACTACGAGAAGGGGCGGGGGCGCCCGGCCACCGGTGCGCCGCGGACGTGCGAACAGCCCCGCCCGGTGCGCCGCGGACGTGCGGACGGCCCCGCCGTCGGGCGAATTCGAGTGGTCGTCGCAACACGTGATCGGTTGTTCAGGCCGCGAGCAGTTTAGACAGGCGCTCGGCTGGGGTTTCCCAGCCGAGCGTT
>NZ_JBVJCT010000059.1:0-36672 GCF_055588305.1 Streptomyces sp. NPDC042002
GGTCCGGTGGGTGGGTCGGGGGGGGGGGGGGGGGGGGGGGGGGGGGGGGGGGGGGGGGGGGAGAAGAGGGGAGGGGGGGGGGGGGGGGGGGGGGGGGGCCCCCCCCCCCCCACCCACACCCCCCCCCCCTCCCCCTGCCTTCCAACGGCAGCCGCTCCGTTCCGCTACTCGGACTTGATCGCCGTCAGCATGTTCAGGCGGGCCGCCCTGCGGGCCGGCCACAGTGCGGCCAGGATGCCGACCGCCGCCGCGAGGAGGAGGAAGACCGCCATCCGGCCCCAGGGCAGGACCAGTTCGTACGTCGGCATCCTGCTGCCCAGCAGTCGGCCGGCCGCCCAGCCGAAGAACACGCCGAGACCGACGCCGAGGGCGCCGCCGAAGAGCGAGATGACCAGGGACTCCAGACGGACCATCCGCTTGACGCCCTTGCGGTCCAGGCCGATCGCGCGGAGCATCCCGATCTCCTGCGAACGCTCGAAGACCGACATCGCGAGGGTGTTGATGACACCGAGGACAGCGACGATGACGGCCATCGCGAGCAGGCCGTAGAGCATGTTGAGCATCAGCGTGAACATCTTCGCGATGTCGTCGGAGATGTCCTGCCTGTCCTGGACCTTGATGGCGGGGTTGTCGCCGAGGGCCTTCTCCAGCCTGTCCTTGGTCGCGGCGGACGCGCCGTCGGACGTCTTCAGCATGACCTGCATGTCGGCGGCGTCGCGCTGGTGCGGGGAGAGCGTGGCGTTGTCGAGGATGATGCCTCGGACCATCTCGTTGGCCTCGTACACCCCGGCGACGGTCAGGTTCTCCTTCCTGCCGTCCTCGTAGGAGACCTTGAAGTCCGAACCGGCCTTCCAGCCATGCGACTTGGCGGTGTCGGAGTCGACCACGACCCGTGTGCCGCCGACCCGGAACGAGCCGTCGGTGACGGCGAGGTCGGTGAGCTTGCCGATGGCCGCGCCGTTGACGCCGGTCAGGAACTCGGTCTGCCGGTCGATGCGTGCGGGGGCGTCGCGCAGCGAGCTGGTGTCGGTGACCCCGTCGACCGCGGCGAGCTTCTTCTCGACGTCCGGGGAGAGCGAGTTGCCGTTCGCCATCGACACGACGTAGTCCGCCCTGATCGCCGAACTGGCCATCTTGTCGATCGACTTCTGCAGACTGCCCGCCATCACGGTCATGCCGGTGATCAGGGTGAGGCCGATCATCAGAGCGGAGGCGGTGGCGGCCGTACGGCGCGGGTTGCGCACCGAGTTCTGCCGGGCCAGCTTGCCGGAGATCCCGAAGACGCGCATGAGGGGAGCCGCCGCGGCGATCATCGGACGGGACAGCAGCGGCGTGAGGACGAAGACGCCGATGATGAGCAGCACCGCGCCGAGACCCATCGGGGCCTGGCCGTCCGAGCCGTCCATCGTCGTCGCGTAGAGGACCACGGCGACACCCGTGGCCGCGAGCAGGGCGCCGATCGTGTTCCGCAGGACCAGGGACTTCGTCGTCGCCTTCGCGTGGACGCTGCTCATCGCGGCGACCGGCGGGATCTTCGCGGCGCGGCGGCCCGGCAGCCACGCGGCGAGCATCGTGATGAGGACGCCGACGAGCAGCGCCGTGGCGACCGTGCCGGGCGAGACGACCAGCGGGCCGTCCGGCACCGTGGCGCCGAGCGTGCCCATCAGGGAGCGCATTCCGGCGCCGATGCCGATGCCCGCGGCGAGTCCGCCGACGGCGGCGACCGCGCCGACCACGAACGCCTCGATCAGCACAGACCGGGTGACCTGGCGGCGGGAGGCGCCGACGGCGCGCAGCAGCGCCAGCTCCTTGGTGCGCTGGGCGACCAGCATGGTGAAGGTGTTGGCGATGATGAACGTGCCGACGAACAGCGCGATCCCGGCGAAGACCAGCAGGCCCGTCTTCATGCCGCTCATGGCCGAGGAGATCTGCTCGGCCTGGTCGTCGGCGAGCTTCCGGCCGGTCGTGGTGGAGGCCACGTCCTTCGGTACGACGGCGTCGATCGCGTCGCGCAGCGCGGTCTGGCTGGTGCCCGGCGCGGCCTTCACGTCGATCTCGTCGTAGGAGCCGGCCGAGTGGAACAGCCGCTGCGCGGTCGCCGTGTCGAACAGGGCGAGGCTGCCGCCCGCGGCCACGTTGCCGTCGTCGGTGGTGAAGACGCCGGTCACGACGGGCTTCAGGACGGGGCCGTCGACGGACAGACGAACGGTGTCACCGACCTTGTAGCCGGCCCGCTTCGCGGTCTCCGCGTCGATCGCGACCTCGCCCGTGCCGTGCGGAGCGTGCCCGGCCGTCAGCGGATAGCGGGGGTCCTTCTCGCCGCCCCTCCCGCCGTCCTTGCCGGTCCAGTAGTTGCCGCCCTGCGACTGGAAGCCGCCGCCGATGAGCTTGCCGTCCTTGCCGGCCATGGCGGTGAAGCCGTTGACGACGCCGATCGCGGAGGCGGCACCCGGCACGCCGGCCGCCTTGTCGAGCAGCGGTCGCGTCAGCTTGTGCGTCTTGCCGACGGTGTCGCCCGTGTCCGCCGCGCTCTCCGGGTGGATGGCGACGTCGACCTGGTCGAAGCCCTTGGCGGAGCTCTTCTGGTAGGCGTCCGAGATGGTGTTGGTGAAGACCAGGGTCCCCGACACGAACGCGACGCCGAGCAGAACGGCGAGCACGGTCATCAGGAGCCTGGCCTTGTGCGCGAACACGTTGCGCAAGGCGGTACGGAACATGGGTCTTCTCAGTCCAGGAGTCGCGGGAGGGCGCGGGAAGCCACGGGCCGGCGCGCAGAGGGCGCGGGAGGCGGCGGAAGGCCGCTGGCCGGCACGGGGAGCGTGCGGAAGGGTGCGGGAAGTCGGTGCTCGGTGCTCAGTGCCCGGAACTGGGAGCCCGGAGTTCTGAGCGGGGAGCGGGGAGCGGGGAGCGGGGAGCGGGGAGCTCGGCGCTCAAGGCTCAGGGCTCGGGGTGCCGGGTGAGCGGTCCGGCGGGGGGTCAGCTGGTGCGGCCCTTGCCGTCGAACTCCTTCATGCGGTCCAGGACGGAGTCGGCGGTCGGCTCGTACACCTCGTCGACGATCCGGCCGTCGGCGAGGAAGACGACCCGGTCCGCGTAGGCGGCGGCCACCGGGTCGTGCGTCACCATCACCACGGTCTGGCCCAGCTCCCGTACGGAGTTGCGCAGGAAGCCGAGGACCTCCGCGCCCGAGCGCGAGTCGAGGTTCCCGGTCGGCTCGTCGCCGAAGATGATGTCGGGGCGGGAGGCGAGGGCGCGGGCGACGGCGACGCGCTGCTGCTGGCCGCCGGAGAGCTGGGAGGGGCGGTGGCTCAGACGGTCGGCGAGGCCGATCATCTTGATGACCTTGTCCAGCCACTCCTTGTCGGGCTTGCGGCCCGCGATGTCCATCGGGAGGGTGATGTTCTCCAGGGCCGTCAGGGTCGGCAGCAGGTTGAACGCCTGGAAGATGAAGCCGATCTTGTCCCGGCGCAACTTGGTGAGCTGCTTGTCCTTCAGGGAGCCGAGTTCGGTGTCGCCGATACGCGCCGAGCCGGCGGAGAAGGTGTCCAGTCCCGCCACGCAGTGCATCAGCGTTGACTTGCCGGACCCCGAGGGCCCCATGATCGCGGTGAACTCGGCCTGCCGGAAGTCGACGGTGACCCGGTCGAGGGCGATCACCTGGGTCTCACCCTGCCCGTAGACCTTCGACAGTTCCGTGGCGCGGGCTGCGACCGCGGTGCTTGTGCCGGCGAGGGGAGTGGTGGTCACGGGAGGGTGCTCCTGTCGGGACGACGACGTTGATGGGACGTGTTCCATCGTCCGTGCCGGCCCGCGGGATGTAGTCACCCGCTGTTCCGGTTCCGGAGGCAGCCTTTGGTCGGACCGGGAGCGGTCGAGTCATACCTGGGGATGACGGAACTCCCCTGAGGGCCGTCGGGGTCGGGCATCGCGAGGACCTCCGGGGATCCCTCGGACGGAGCGCCGCGGAGCTCCGTGGACCGTACTTCGCGCGGCCGTTCTCCCGGCAGGCGGCCGGGGACCTCGGTCGCGGCTCGTCCCGACCTTGTTCGGACGGTGAAATTCCGTCAATTCGTGTACGCGGGACCGGCGCGTCCGAAAGGCTGTTGGCAAGTGCTGACGGCCTGTACCGCGTGCTGATGCACCCTCAGACGTCAATAAAATAAGACAACATCGGTCCGCACGCCCGCTGTTCGGGGGACGCGCCCCGATAGGCTCGGAATCTCGATGCGCAGCCCATGGTCTGCCCGGATGGTGGAATGCAGACACGGCGAGCTTAAACCTCGCTGCCCCTCGCGGGCGTACCGGTTCAAGTCCGGTTCCGGGCACTTCCCGCACCTGCGACGCAGGGCGCGGGCCACAGTCGGAACCCTCCGAGCGTGGCCCGCCGGCTGCGATTCCGGTCGCTCTCGGTCCGGTTGCTCTCACACCCCCGCTCAGGCGTCGATGGGTGTCCCCGGTCGTTGACAGTGGTTCCCCGGCGGCGGAGACTCGCGGGAGTAAGCAGGTGAAGGAAAATTCACTGGGCGAACATCGGGAAGGGGAGGGTGGGGCGATGCGTACCACCGTGGGGATCGTCGGGGCCGGGCCGGCCGGGTTGCTGCTGGCCAGGCTGCTGCATCGCGCCGGGATCGAGTCCGTGGTCCTGGAGAGCCGGGACCGTGCCTATGTCGAACAGCGGCAGCGGGCCGGGATTCTGGAGCAGGGGACCGTGGACGTGCTGCGGGCCGCCGGGGCCGGGGAGCGGATGGACCGGGAGGGACTGCGGCACGACGGGATCGAGCTGCGGTACCGGCGGAAGCGGCAGCGGATCGACTTCCCCGCGCTGACCGGCGGGCGCTCGGTGATGGTGTACGCGCAGACGGAGGTGTGCAAGGACCTCATCGCGTTGCAGCTCAAGGAGGGCGGGCCGCTGCTCTTCGGGGCCGAGGCGCTGGCCGTCGAGGGGGCCGAGGGAGACCGGGCCCGCGTACGGTTCCGGCACGAGGGGCGCGAGGACGTACTGGAATGCGACTACGTCGTCGGGTGCGACGGTTTCTGGGGCGTCGCCCGCAAGGCCGTGCCCGCCGCGCTCTCCCGCACCTTCGAGCGCTCGTACCCCTTCGGCTGGCTCGGCATCCTCGCCGATGTCCCGCCCTCGCACGACGAGCTCGTCTACGCCCGGCACGACCGCGGCTTCGCCCTGCTCAGCATGCGTTCGCCCACCGTCTCCCGCCTCTACCTCCAGGTGCCCGAGGGGACGGACGCCCACGCGTGGAGCGACGAGGAGATCTGGGACGAGCTGGAACGGCGTCTGGAGACCGACGACGACTGGCGGCTGCGGCGCGGGCCGGTTACCGCCAAGTCCGTTACGCCCATGAGGAGTTACGTCCACGAGCCGATGCGGCACGGCCGGCTCTTCCTGGCCGGGGACGCCGCCCACATCGTGCCGCCGACCGGTGCCAAGGGCCTCAACCTCGCCGTCGGCGACGTCGTCACCTTCGCCCGCGCCCTGGTCCACCTCAGGGACACCGGATCGGCCGAGCGGCTCGACGCCTACTCCGAGACCTGTCTGCGCCGGGTCTGGCAGGCCGAGCGGTTCTCGTACGACATGACGACCCTGCTGCACCGCGACCCCGCCACGACCCCCTTCGAGGACCGCGTCCAGCTGGCCCGCCTGGAGCGGATCGCGACCTCGCGCGCGGCCGCGACGGACCTCGCGGAGGCTTACACGGGCTTCCCGCTCGGTGCGCGGGAATGAACGGAAGGGGCGGGAGCGGGGTGACAGGGACAGGGCGGGATCGAGGCGGCTCGAGAGGGTAGGTGATCTCGGTGGGGCCGATGTCGCCCAAGCTGGTGTCACGGCTTCGTACCAGTGCGGGCGTGCCGGGGGGCACACGCGTACGGTGGCACAACGAGGGAAAGATCCTCCTCAAGCACTAGGGTCATTCCTTTGCCTACCCATTACTCTTGAGCCAAGGTCACGAGGGTGGCCATGGAGGAGCGAAATGAGGAGCAGTAACCCGGTCTTCTCGCGACGGGGGTTCAGCCGCGACAACGGCTACGCGGGCTTCAACGCGGCGCCGCAGGCCGGGGGACCCGCTGTCGGCACGCAGGGGAACCCGTACGCCCAGCAGGGCGGCAACCCCTACGCGCAGAACCCGTACGCACAGCAGGGCCTTCAGCAGGGCGCTCCGCCGCAGGCCCCGGTCACCACCGGCCGGATGACGATGGACGACGTCGTCATGCGTTCGGCCATGACGCTCGGCACCGTCGTCGTCGGTGCCGTCCTGGCCTGGGCGCTGCTGCCGGTCTCCACCACGAGTTACGGCCTGGCCGTCGGCTCCGCGCTGGTCGCCTTCGTGCTCGCGATGGTGCAGTCCTTCAAGCGCACAGCCTCGCCCGCGCTGATCATCGGGTACGCCGCCTTCGAAGGCGTCTTCCTCGGGGTCATCAGCGAGATGTACAACGCTCGGTGGCACGGCGCCCCGTTCCAGGCCGTGCTCGGCACCATGGCGGTCACCGGCGCCACCCTGCTCGTCTACAAGGCGGGCTGGATCCGGGTGACCGCGCGGTACGCGCGCATCGGCATGACCATCGCCATCGCCTTCATCGTCGTCATGGCGGTGAACCTGCTGCTGGTCGCCTTCGGTGTCGCCCCGGACGGCGGACTGCGCAGCAACGGTCCGCTCGGCGCGATCGTCGGCATCCTGGCGATCCTGATCGGCGCGTTCTTCCTGACCCTCGACTTCAAGCAGATCGAGGACGGCATCACCTACGGCGCGCCGAAGGAAGAGGCATGGCTGGCCGCGTTCGGCCTGACCGTGACCCTCGTGTGGATCTACATGGAGATGCTGCGACTGGTCGCCATCTTCACCGGCCGCGACTAGCGGCGCCGACGGCCGGACAGGCCGTCATGTGTGACCTGAAGGGTCCGCGAACCACCGGTTCGCGGACCCTTCGTCGTCGGGTGCCTGTCGTCTCGGTGGTGCGCGCTCACAGCAGTTTGCGCGCGGCCCTCCTCAGGTCGTACTCATGAATGATCGCTTTGGCGTGGCCGTACGCGAGGTCGTGCTCGGCGCGGAGCCAGCTGACCTTCTCCTCGAAGCGGAAGAGGGCGGGGCCTTCGTCGACGGTGCGAAGCCAGTCGGAGATCTCACGACCGGTGCAATGGGGGATGCGGGCGAGCAGGTTGCGATGGGTCTCCTCGGAGAAGACTTGGGACATCGGCGCCTCCGAACGCAAAGGGGATGTAAGCCGGTCCTTCACGCCACCGTGCCTGAGGGTTGGGTTGTTGGCAACAGTCCCGCCGCTGCGCGTAGTCTCGCGGCGTGCTGGATACGACGCCGTTGACCCGTGCCGTGGACCACTTCGCCGACCGGTTGCGGGCCGCACCGCAGAGCCGCCTGCAACGAGGTGCGGCAGCCGAGGCGCTAGGGCTGGCCAGGGAGTTCGCGCTGCGCACCCAGCGGGTCGAGGACCCGTCGGGGGAGCCCCGGGAGATGCCCGACGCCGGGATGTTCGCCGCCGCCGACCAAATCACGGTCGCCGCGCACGACTTCGCCCTCGTACTGAGGAACGAGGAGGAACTCGCGGAAGCGGTCACGCTCGTGGCGGAGGCACAGAAACGCGCCGGGGTCTGATCGGTTGATCGACTCCGGCGCGGTTGGCGGCCTCTTCGGTGTGTCAGCCCCCGCTTCGGGGGAGGGGGCGGCCATCGGCCACGTCGAGGCCGCGCGGTGCGCAGAGGTGCCGTGCGGATCACCGCGACGGCGTGCGGCTCACCGGGGCGCGCGGGTCACTGCGAGGGCGTACGGGGCGCGTGGGTCACAGTGACGCTATGACGCGGTCCGCCAGGATGTAGACGTTCTCCTCGCCGAAGGCGAAGGTCAGGGCGTACGCGCCCGAGACACCGGAGCCGCCGAGCAGGACCGGGGTCTGGCCGGCCTCCAGGGCCGCGGCGAGCCGCAGCGCGGTCTCGCGGTGGCCCGGGGTCATGCACAGGGTCGTACCGTCGGCGAAGACGTAGACGTCGAGGGTGCCGAGCGGGCCGGGGCGGACGTCCGCCAGCTCCGTGCGGGACTCGGCGAGCTCCTCCAGGCAGGCCACCGTGCGTTCGTGGTCGTTGACCACGGGTGACTGGACGGGAACGAAGTCCGGGTGCGAGGGGTGACGGCGGCGGGCCGCGGCGAGTTCCGGGGAGTCGCCGGCGGTACCGGTCTGGAGGAACTCATCGAGGTCCGTACCGGCCTCGGCCACCGGCTCCAGGTGCTCCAGGCCCACGAGGTCCGAGTGGCGCGGCAGGAACAGTTCGCTGTCCGGCAGGCCGAGCAGCGAGGGCGCGTCGGAGGCGTCACGCGCCTCCTGGGCGGCCCAGAAGGCCCGCGCCTCGGCGAGCTCCCGCTCCCGCTCGTCGGCGAGCGCCTCGGCCACGGCCATGCGTATCTCGTCCGCGTCGGCGGCTCCGCGCGCGGCGGGCACGAGACCCCGCGCGGCTCCGGCGCGGCTCTCGGTGAGTTCACTGTGCAGGGCTGCGACCTGCCGACGCAGACTCTGCAGCGTGTGCAGAACGGCGACGCCCACGGCCGCGGTGGCGGCGGTGGTGAGCAGCAAAGCAATCGGCATGGCGCTCACTGACGTACTCCCGGTTCAAAGTCGGCCCCCGACTTCCTACATCAGCTTGAAGGGCGAACCATCAAACTGTCAGTGCGTAACGTCACGAATAGGACAGGACTTTGGGCCTCGGGTTTAGCCGCACAACGGCTCTGAGCTGCGGAAATGACCACCCGAAGGGACAAAGGTCACATCTTGGGGGGGATTGGATCACAAATCGGCCCAGAGTCCCGGTGGTTACGGGCTTCTGGGCCGATTCGTTCACGCTGGGTTCAACTCCCGTTACGGGAACGGGTCACCGCTGTCAGCTCAGGCGCTCGATGACCATCGCCATGCCCTGACCGCCGCCGACACACATGGTCTCCAGACCGAACTGCTTGTCGTGGAACTGGAGGCTGTTGATGAGCGTGCCGGTGATGCGGGCGCCGGTCATGCCGAAGGGGTGGCCGACGGCGATGGCGCCGCCGTTCACGTTCAGCTTGTCCAGCGGGATGTCCAGGTCGCGGTAGCTCGGGATCACCTGGGCCGCGAAGGCCTCGTTGATCTCGAACAGGTCGATGTCGTCGACGGTGAGACCGGCGCGGCGGAGCGCCTGCCTGCTGGCCTCCACCGGGCCGAGGCCCATGATCTCGGGGGAGAGGCCGGTGACGCCGGTCGAGACGATGCGGGCGAGCGGGGTCAGGCCGAGCTCGCGGGCCTTCGTGTCGGACATGATCACGAGGGCGGCGGCGCCGTCGTTCAGCGGGCAGCAGTTGGCCGCGGTGACCATGCCGTCGGGGCGGAAGACCGGCTTGAGGCCCTGGACGCCCTCCAGCGTCACCCCCGCGCGCGGGCCGTCGTCCTTGCTGACGACCGTGCCGTCCGGGGTCGTGATCGGGGTGATCTCGCGCTCCCAGAAGCCGTTTTTGACGGCTTCCTCGGCGAGGTTCTGCGAGCGCACGCCGAACTCGTCCATGTCCTGGCGGGTGACGCCCTTGAGGCGGGCCAGGTTCTCGGCGGTCTGGCCCATCGCGATGTACGCGTCCGGGATCAGGCCGTCCTCGCGCGGGTCGCGCCAGGTCGAACCCTCCGACTGCGCGACCTCGACCGTGCGGGCCTCGGCGTCGGCGAAGAGCGGGTTGTGGGTGTCGGGCATGCCGTCGGAGGTGCCCTTGACGGAACGCGACACCATCTCGACGCCCGCCGAGATGAAGACGTCGCCCTCGCCCGCCTTGATGGCGTGCAGGGCCATGCGGGAGGTCTGGAGGGAGGAGGAACAGTAACGGGTGATGGTGCAGCCCGGGAGGTGGTCCATTCCCATCTGCACGGCCACGATCCGGCCGAGGTTGTGGCCCTGCTCGCCGCCGGGGAGGCCGCAGCCGAGCATCAGGTCGTCGATGTCCCTCGGGTCGAGCTCGGGGACCTTGGCGAGGGCGGCCTGGATGATCGTGGCGGTCAGGTCGTCGGGGCGCACGTCCTTCAGGGAGCCCTTGAAGGCGCGGCCGATCGGGGAGCGGGTGGCTGAGACGATCACGGCTTCGGGCATCACGGCTCCATTGGCGTACGGGAAGTGTGCAGGGCTGGTTGGGAAGTTACCCGTACGTACCGTCGAGGTCACCGGTCTTGGTGTGTGACACCGGACGCACTTTTCTAAGCGCTTGCTTTTCTCTGGCGGGGGCGCCTTTTGCGGGGGGCCCGTTGCACGGGGGGCTTGCCGAGGGGTGAGCCCCTCTTGGGCCGGCCTTTCTGGGGCTCTGCCCCAGACCCCGCTCCTCAAACGCCGGAGGGGCTGAATCCGGGCTCTGCCCCGCCCTCGCTCGTCAAGCGTCGGAGGGGCTGATTTCGGGCTCTGCCCCGCCCTCGCTCGTCAAGCGTCGGAGGGGCTGGACTTCTGGTGCCGGGCCGGGTGACGAGGGCAGGGGCGCGGGGAACTGCGCGACCAGCCCCCACGCACCCGCAGTCGGGAACGCGCCCTCCCGGCCTGGGACCGTCCCCGGAGCCCGGAGCCCGGAGCCCGGAGCCCGGGGGACGGAGTCATGGGGACGGGGTCGGGGCCGGGTCCGTGGCGGGGAGGCGTTGGCGGCGGCGGCGTTTGAGGAGGGCCCAGGGGCCCCGGGGGCCGGTGGGCATGGCGGCGGCGACCTCGGTGCCGGGCTCGGAGGCGGCCTCCGCGGCCGCACGGGCGACCGGCAGGAATCCCTCGTGCCGCGAGATGTCCGGACGCTCCTCCTCGGCCGGCCAGAGGCCGAGCGCCGCGCAGACCGTCGGCAGGAGCGCCATGGCCGCCGTGGCGTACCCCTCAGCCGAGGGGTGGTAGTGGTCGGGGCCGAACAGCTCGCGCGGGTTCGCCTCGAACTCCGGACCCAGCAGGTCGCCCAGCGAGACCGTGCGCCCGCCCTGCTCGACCGTCCCGATCGTCTGCGCGGCGGCGAGCTGTCTGGACGCCCGCCGGGCCAGCCAGCGCAGCGGTTGCTGCACCTGCTCGACCGTGCCCAGGTCGGGACAGGTGCCGACGACCACCTCCGCGCCGGCCGTGCGCAGCCGGCGTACCGCCGCCGACAGGTGACGTACGGAGCGCGTCGGCGGCATCCGGTGCGTCACGTCGTTCGCGCCGATCATGATCACGCAGATGTCGGGCAGCCGGGAGGTGTCCGTGAGGGCGAGCGCGACCTGGCGGTCCAGGTCGTCCGACTGGGCGCCGGGCAGCGCCACATTGCACAGCTCCACCGGCCGCTCGGCCACCGCCGCGAGCCCGGAGGACAGCAGCGCGCCCGGCGTCTGGCGGGCCCGCCGCACCCCTTGTCCCGCGGCCGTCGAGTCGCCGAGCATCGTCAGGCGCAGAGGGGGTTCGTCAGCGGGGGCACCGGTGTAGTCGTACCCGTAGAGACCGTCCGCGCGCGGGGCGTAGGGAGCGTGCCCGTTGCCCACATGCCGCTTCGCCAGCTGCACCTCGGCCAGCACCAGGCCGACGGCCGCCGCGCCCACCAGTCCGACCCCGCCCCCGCCGTACGCCGCGCCCGCAGCGATCCGCCGGGCCACCCTCGCCCTCGACATGCTCGACATCCGTCGCCGCCACCTCCTTGTAGCCGTACAACCACTGCTTGCCCCGAAGAGCGGGTGGGCCAATCTCAACGGCGCGTGAACGGCTGTTCAGGGCCGTAGGCTGACGTGACCATTCCTGTTGAAAACGCAGCTCCGGAGACAACGGTGCAATTCCACGACTCGATGATCAGTCTCGTCGGCAACACCCCGCTGGTGAGGCTCAACAACGTGACCGCGGGGATCCAGGCGACCGTCCTGGCGAAGGTCGAGTACTTCAACCCCGGCGGATCCGTGAAGGACCGCATCGCCATGCGCATGATCGAGGCCGCGGAGGAGAGCGGCGACCTCAAGCCCGGCGGCACGATCGTCGAGCCGACCAGTGGGAACACCGGTGTGGGGCTCGCCATCGTGGCGCAGCAGAAGGGGTACCACTGCATCTTCGTGTGCCCCGACAAGGTCTCCACCGACAAGATCAACGTGATGCGCGCGTACGGGGCCGAGGTCGTGGTCTGCCCCACCGCCGTCGACCCGGAGCACCCGGACTCGTACTACAACGTCTCCGACCGGCTGGTGCGGGAGACGCCGGGGGCCTGGAAGCCCGACCAGTACTCCAACCCGAACAACCCCCTCTCGCACTATCACTCGACCGGCCCCGAACTGTGGGAGCAGACGGAGGGGAAGATCACCCATTTCGTCGCGGGTGTGGGGACCGGCGGCACGATCTCCGGTACCGGCCGGTATCTGAAGGACGCCAGCGACGGCAAGGTGCAGGTCGTCGGCGCCGACCCGGAGGGGTCCGTGTACTCCGGCGGCTCGGGCCGGCCCTACCTGGTCGAGGGCGTCGGTGAGGACTTCTGGCCGACCGCGTACGACCGTACGGTCGCGGACGAGATCGTCGCCGTGTCCGACAAGGACTCCTTCCAGATGACGCGCCGGCTGGCCAAGGAGGAGGGGCTGCTCGTCGGCGGCTCCTGCGGCATGGCCGTGGTCGCCGCGCTGCGGGTCGCCGAGCGCCTCGGCCCCGACGACGTCGTGGTCGTGCTGCTCCCCGACAGCGGGCGCGGCTACCTCAGCAAGATCTTCAACGACGAGTGGATGGCCGACTACGGCTTCCTGGAGGACACCGGCCCGAGCGCCCGTGTCGCCGACGTGCTGAACGACAAGGCGGGGGCCACGATCCCCTCGCTCGTCCACATGCACCCGGAGGAGACCGTCGGCGAGGCCATCGAGGTGCTGCGCGAGTACGGCGTCTCGCAGATGCCGATCGTCAAGCCGGGCGCCGGTCACCCGGACGTGATGGCCGCCGAGGTCATCGGGTCGGTCGTCGAGCGCGAGCTCCTCGACGCGCTGTTCACCAAGCGGGCCTCCCTGGAGGACCCGCTGGAGAAGCACATGTCGTCGCCGCTGCCTCAGGTCGGATCCGGTGAGCCGGTCGCCGACCTGATGTCCGTGCTCGGTCGCGCGGATGCCGCGATCGTGCTCGTCGAGGGCAAGCCCACCGGTGTCGTCAGCCGGCAGGACCTCCTCTCCTTCCTGGCCAAGGGCGGCACCAGGGCGTAGCGGGGCGGGCCCCCGGGAGGCGTCCGGGGGGCCACGGGAGGCAGCCGCGGTGGGCGCCGGACGGTGGCCCGGGGCGCATGGGTGACGGTCGGGGGCGGTTCCGGGCGTACAACGTCCGGTCGTCCCGGTCCGGCGCAGGATATTTGTTCGAAGTGTCGGATCCGTGTGGATCTTGCGGCTCAGGCCGAGGTGAACTTCGCGGAAGTGGTACGAGCGCGTCACGTCCGCGCAGCACCCGCTTAACACGGGTCCGGCACATTAGTGGGTGTCGGCAGGGCGGGAGCGGCTCCCCGCCCCGGCCGGCGACAGAACGGCGCCAAGGACCTCCGGAGCGGCTCCCGGACCTCCATGGACGCCTAGGACGCGCAAGCCCGGTCCTGACCCGGCCCGCGTCCCTCGCGGGGACCGCCGTCGTCCCGCCCCCCGGTATCGGGGGTGCGGCGGTCCCCGCGCAACACGTCGAAGGGCCCGGCACTCGTCTCGAGTGCCGGGCCCTTTCGTGCGCCGTACGGGGCCGCGCGGCGCCCGCTCCCCGGTACGGGCGTCCGTTCCGGGGGACCGGCAGGGCTTCGCGGCGGCGCCTACTCCTCCCAGTCGGACTCCGGCCGGGGCTTGCGGCGGCCGAAGAAGCCCGGGGAGAGGCGCGCCGCCTGGACCACGTTCACTCCGACGATGCCGGCCCAGGCGGCGAGCAGGCCGGGCAGGTGCGCGATTCCGCCGCCGATCGCGGACAGCGGGACCGCGAGGACGAGCGAGACGATCCCGAAGCCGAAACGCTCGCCCCAGGAGTCGGACGACTGGGGCGAACGCGCGCCGCGTGCCACCACCATCTGCTGCTCGGCGAGCTGGCGCCGCACCCGGCGGTCGACGGCGCCGTCGAGGCGCTGCTCGACCTTCTCCAGGAACGAGTCGACCAGCGCGGACTCGTACTCGTCGCCGAGTTCCCTGCGCGCGTGCAGGGTGGCGTTGAGTTCCTTCTTCAGTTCCGCGTCGTCATGGCGGGCTTCCATACCGGTCATGTCTTTCACGTTAGGCAGCCGAGGTCCGCGTGGCACTGGGGATAGCCCCCCTGTTGCGGCTGGGCCGAGCCCCCGGAAGGTGCCCCTTGCCCGGTCTGCATATCGTCATGCAGAGTTCTCGGTACCTGAATAGAAGGGTGTGCGCGTGGTGTCGTCTCGGATCATGGACACGTCGTGTGCGGTGACGCCTCCTGGCGACGTCGCGCTCGTGGTCCTGGACGGTCGCGGCACCGGTGTCGACGACGTCGTACGGCTCGCCGACGGGGCCGCGCGGCCGGTTCCCGGCACGGACGCGATGAAGCGGGTCGAGGAGTCCTGGTGCGCCGCCCGGCAGATCGCCGCCACCGGCCGCGTCTACGGCCGCTCCACCGGAGTCGGCGCGAACCGGAACGAGGACGTGCCCTCCGAAGCGGCCGCCGGCCACGGCCTGCGCCTGCTGCGCAGCCACGCCGGCGCCATCGGCGAGGAACTGCCCGCCCGGCAGGTCCGCGCGATGCTCGCCGTCCGCGCGAACCAGCTCCTCGCGGGCGGCGCGGGACTGCGGCCCACCGTCGTGACGGCGCTGTGCGAGGCGCTGGAGAGCGGCGCGTACCCGGTCGTCAACGAGTTCGGCTCGGTCGGCACCGGAGACATCGCCGCCCTGGCGCAGCTGGGCCTGGCCCTCGCGGGGGAGCACCCGTGGCGAGGGCCGGACGGTTCGGTGTGCGGTGAGGGGCCCGGCGGGGTGTACGGGGGGTCCGGTGGGGCGGATGCGGATGCGGATGCGGGGGCGGTGGGCGTCCGGGGCCCGAGGGCCGGGGGCCCACGGGACGGGGCGTGGGCCCGGCGGGGTACGGACGGCTCGGTGGTGCGGGACGGCGCGGGGCCGGTTACGCGCCCCGGCGGAGGCATCGCTCCCGAGCCGCAGGCGCTCGACAACAACGACGCGCTCGCGCTCATCAGCAGCAACGCGCTCACCCTCGGGCAGGCCGCGCTCGCGCTGCACGAACTGCGCGGGCTGATCGGTGCCACGCAGGTCGTCGCGGCCCTGTCGCTGCTGGCGGTCGACGGGTCCCACGAGGCGTACGCGGCGCCCGTGCACGCCGCCAGGCCGCACCGGGGGTCCGTCGAAGTGGCGCGCAGGATGCGGGAGTTGATCGGTGCCGCGGACCGGCCCACGCCACCGCTCGGGCGGATCCAGGACCCGTACGGCTTCCGCTGTCTCCCGCAGATCCACGGTCCCGCGCACGACGCGGCGGACGCGCTGGAGGCGGTCCTCGCGGTGGAGATCAACGCCGCCGCGGAGAACCCCCTCATCTCCCCCGAGGACATGGCCGCCTACCACCACGGCGGCTTCTACCAGGCCCAACTCGCCCTCGCCCTGGACCACTTCAGGCTCGCCGTCACCCAGGTGGCACGCCTGTCCACCTCACGGCTGTCCACCCTCAACGAACCCGCCTACACCCGGTTGCGCCCCTTCCTCGCCGACCACGAACCGGCCTCCTCCGGCGTGATGATCCTGGAGTACGCGGCCGGTGCCGCACTCGGTGACCTGCGGGCCTTCTCCGCGCCCGCCTCGCTCGGCCACGCTGTACTCTCCCGGGGCGTCGAGGAACAGGCGAGCTTCGCCTCGCTCGCCGCACGCCAGACGCTGCGAGCGTGCGGTGCGTACCGTCTCGTCGTCGGCTGCGAACCGGTCGCCGCCGTACGGGCGCTGCGCCAGCGCGATCTGCGGCCCGACCCGGAGCTGCCGGCCGGGCGGGCACTGGAGCTGGCCGAGGAACTGCTCGACGCGGAGCAGGCCGACCGGCCGCTCACGGACGATGTGACGGCGGCTGCCGCCCTGCTCGACCGGTTCACGGACATCTGGAGGGGGAGCACGTCATGAGCACGGGCAGCGACAGGGCCGGCGGCAGCGACAGGAGCGGGGGCGGAAGCGCCGGCGTGGACGGGAACGGGAACGTGGACGTGGACGGGAAGGCGAACGGGGACCGGGACGGGAAGGCGAACGGGAACGTGAAGGTGATGGGGGACGGTGGCGTGGAGGGCGACACGGGTGTGAGCGACAGTCCCGCCGGGCGGCTCCAGGCCCTCTTCGAGGGGCGCCGGCTCACGCCGACCCAGCGGCGCATCGCCCACAGCATGGTGCGGCGCGCCGCCGACGTGCCGTTCCTGTCCAGCGTCGAACTCGCCGAACTCGCCGGCGTCAGCCAGCCCTCCGTCACCCGCTTCGCGGTCGCCCTCGGCTTCGACGGCTACCCGGCCCTGCGCAAGCACCTGCGCGAGGTCGCGCCCGCCGAACCGGCCGCCGACACCGCCTCGTACAACGAGTACCAGCAGGCCGTCGAGGCCGAGATCGAGAACCTGCGTCACCTCGCCGCGGTGCTCGCCGATCCGCGCCCGGTCGCCAGGGCGGGGCGCCTGCTGGCCGCGTCCCGTCCGCTGCCCGTCCTCGGGCTGCGCGCCGCCGCCTCCCAGGCCTACGGCTTCGCCTACTTCGCCGCCAAGGTGCACCCCGACGTACGGCTGCTGCACGAGGGCGGCACGATGCTCCAGGACCGTATCGACGCGGCCGTCCGGGCCGGGGCCACCTCGCTGCTGTGCTTCGCGCTGCCCCGGCACCCGCGCGAGGTCGTCGACGCCCTCGGCTACGCGAAGGAGGCCGGGCTGACCGTCGTCACGGTCGCGGACTCCGCGTTCGCGCCGGTGGCGAAGGTGTCCGACCTGCTGCTCCCCGCCGCCGTCGGCACCGGCCTCGCCTTCGACACGGCGTGTGCGCCGATGCTGCTGGGCCGCGTCCTGCTGGAGGCCATGTGCGACGACCTGCCGGACGCGCAGGCGCGGTTGGAGCAGTTCGACGCGCGGGCCGCGGTGCGGGGACTGTTCGTCGAGTAGGCGCCGGAGCACGAATTCGGGACCACCAATCCGGGACCATGAATCCGGGCGTGCGAATCCGGGCGTTTCTCAGACTCGTCTCACCTTCCGTGGCTAGCCTGCGCGCCCAGAGGCACACGGGCGCGGCGGCGGTCGGCGACGTACCCGTGGGCGTGCAGGCGCTGAGACGGGAGGCGGACAGTGACGCGCGGAGGACAGGGACTGGCCCGGGTGGCCGTCGTGGTGCGGGCGGGAGCCGCACCGCTGTGGTGGTGCGGGGTGTCGGCCGCCGGGATCGGGGTGGTGCTCCCCGGACTGACCGGGCGCAGGATCGGCGTCATGGCCGGGGCCGCGCTGTTTCTCGTCGCGGCGGCCGTGGTGCCGTACTGGCGCGGGAAACGGTACGCCGCCCTGGTCCGGTCCGCCGCCCGTGCCGGCAAGAACGACGTGCTCCAGGACCGTGCCGTGACGGTGCGCAACTGGCGCCGGGGCCACCGCTGGTGGCTGCTCCTCGCCTTCGCGGCCGCGCTGGGAAGTTCGTTCGCCGTGCCCGCCGCGGGCGGCATGCTGCTCGCCGGCGCGGGCGTCGGACTGTGGCTGAAGGCCGGCCGGCTCGGGCGCCTGGAACGGGCCGAGCAGGCGCTGATCTGGGTGCGTGTCGACTGGCTCGGCCCGCGCGCCGGTGCCCCTGTGGGCAAGCCGGTCCGGGCCGTCCGGGCCACCGGAGTGGCGGCGGGCGACGCCGCGCCCGGCGGGGCGCGACGTCGCTGACCGGGCCGGAACTAAACCTCCAGGTCGGCTTCGATCCTCTTCAGTTGGTGCCGGGCCATCGCCAGGTTCGCGCGCTTCTGGTCGAGCACCAGGTACAGGAAGAGGCCGTTTCCGCCGCGCCCCTTCATCAGCCGGATCAGGTGGTACTGGTCGGAGAGCGTGATCAGGATGTCCTCGATGTCGCCCTTCAGCCCCAGGTGCTCCATGGTGCGGAGCTTGGCGCGGACGACGTCGGTGTTGCCGGCGGCCGCGACGGTGAGGTCGAAGTTCTTGCTGCCGCCGATCGTGCCCAGCGCCATTCCACTGGTGTAGTCGACGAGGGCGGCTCCGGTCGCGCCCTCGATGGACGCCAGTGCCTCTTTGAGCGCGGTCTCGGTGTTTGTCATGGTGCTGTGCTCCTTCAACTCTCTGATGCTCTCGGGTGGTTGGTGGCAGGGGTAGAAGTGGGGCGCGCGGCGGTCGTGCCGCGTGCCGTGCGCGTGCGCGACGTGCCCGGCGAGGGCTTCGCGGATGTCTTGGGCGGGTCGACGGTCAGCTCGCCGCGCGCGGTGGCGGCGTCGACGAGCTCCCCGATCCGGGTGCCGGAGCGCCGTCCCTCCAGGTGCAGCCGGCCGACATTGACCCGGTCCTGGGCCAGCAGCGTCAGGACGGCGGAGCCGCCTGCCGCGTAGGTCGCCACATAGCCGTGCACGCCGCGGACCAGCAGCTCGCGCAGATCGCCGTGTCCGGTGGTCTCGGCCATCCGTATGGCGACACCCAGTGCGGCCGCGGTGAGCGCGGCCAGGCCGTCCGGCTCCACACCGGGCGTGTCGTGGGCGAGGACGAGACCGTCGGCGCTGGCCGCGAGCGCTCCGGTCAGCTGGGGCACACGGGCCCTCAACCGATGGAGTTCGTCGAGGACTTCGGGTTCCGCCGCCATCAGCAGTCTCCTCTCGGCACGCTGTCGTAGCGCGCGGATCACAAGGCCTCCCGCGGGTTGGGACTCACAAGGCCTCCAGCGCGTCTCTGAGTCGTCGCAGCAACGCGACGTCGGGATCGGTGGAGGTCTGGGTGAGCACGCTGGGCGGGGGGAGCGGCTGCGGTGCGGGAGCGGCCGTCACGAGTCCGGCGGCGGCGAGTCGGCGCAGGTCGACGAGCGTGTGGAAGGCGGGCCGCCCCAGCGCGAGGGACACGTCCGCCGCCGTGCGGACGCCGTCCACCCGGCCGAGGACGGCCTCCTGGCGCAGCGGCACCGTGGGCCCGGCGGCGAGCAGGGCGCGCCGGAGCGGCGCGGTGTCGGTCGCCGGGTCGGGCCATATGCGGTGCAGGAGTTCGCGCCGGCGCACCGTCTCACGCTCCAGCGCGGCGACGGAGACGGGGCGGAGCGGGCCGAACCAGTGCGCGGCGCCGTAGCGGAAGCGGCTCGGGGTGCTGCTCGGCCCGAGCACGAAGTAGGCCGCGTCGTACAGGGAGCCCAGGTGGCACAGTTCCAGCGCGCCCTCCGCGATCCGCCCGCTGTCGATCAGGAACCGGCCGACCCGGCGGCGTGCCCCGGCCGCGGCGACCGCCTCCTGCCACACCTCGGCGTCCAGTACGCCGCGGACGGAGAACAGCACGTCGAGCCCGGGTGTGGCGGGGCTCTCGGCGTGCACCACCTCGCCGTCGGCGAGGTAGAGGGTGCCGCGCTCGCGGATGAGGACGCCGGTGGCCCGCTCGTCGGCGAGCCGGCCGAGCATCGGCGAGACGCCGCCGGCGGCGCTCGGGGCCGTGTCCCGCACCGGGAGCCGGGGCGGAGGAGGTGTCCTGACCGTGGTCATACGAGCACCAGCCGTCCGGCCATCTCGCCGAGCCGGATGCGTGCCAGGGCGAGGTTGCCGTCGGAGCGGCCCAGCCACAGGTGCAGGAACACGCTGCTGTCGAAGGTGGTGCGGACGAAACGCAGGACGTGATAGCTGTCGCGGTTGCTGATGATCAAGTCTTCGATCGGGGTCTCCTGGTCGGACCACTCGGACCAGTCGGAGCCGTCCTTGGGGGCGAACGAGCGGTTCTCCGCGGCGAGCCGGGCCAGCTCGGCGGCCTCCGCCGCGGTCGTCTCGTGGTCATCGCCCGGCGCGTCGCCCACCGTCCCCAGGGCCAGGCCGCTGGTCCAGTCGACCACCGAGGCACCCCGCGCACCGGGCAGTGTCATGGCTTCCAGCAGGCACTCGTCAATTCCGGGCACCGTGTCTCCCCTCCCGCCAAGGGTTCGGCCGAGTGACGCCGAAGTTACGCACTGTGTGCACGGGAAGGGAGTGATCGGGCATTTTCCTGTGGAACATGCCCGCGGTGACTAAGGTGGGTCAACTGACCACATTCTCCGGCGCACCGAAACCGCCCGTGGCCGGTTTGTGCTGCCCTGGGGGGTGTGGCAGGGGCGCTCACGAGTGTGATCGGGCGCATGGGATGCCGTGTGCGCCCCGAAGTCCCACTGGTTCGCCCCGCCGGTCCTGGGGTTCGTGCCGCAGGTGTCCGGAGTTCGTGCCGCCCGGCTCTGGAGTGAGGGCGATGGCTACAGCGCGGTGAGCGACGGCCCGTGCGCGCCGCCCGACTCCGCGACGATCTCGTCGAGGCTCTGCGGCTCCCGTACGACCGCGAAGCGCACGCCTCCCGTGCCGTCGGCGCCTCCCGCGTCGTCGCCGGCCGGTGCGAAGCCGTAGACGCCGGGGCGGGCGAGGGAGTTGTACGCGTAGTGGTGGGCGAAACAGTAAGCGCCGGTGTCCAACGCGGCCACGTGGTCGCCCTGTTCGAGCAGCGGCAGCGCGCGGCCCTCCGCCAGCAGGTCGCCCGCGAAACAGGCGGGGCCCGCGACGTCCTGGACGACGTCCGGCCCCGTCTTGGGCCGGCCCTTCGCGTCGTACGCGGCGATCCGCAGCGGCCAGGCCGCCGGCGCGTACACCGTACGGGTCGCCACCTGCACCCCGGCATGCGTGACCGCGATGGCCCGGCCCCCGGCGGACTTCGCGTACTCGACCCGCGCCAGCACCGTCCCGTGCTTGGCGAGCAGCGACCGCCCGAACTCGGTGACCAGCCCGTAGCGCCCGTCGAACAGTCCCGGCACCACCTCGGCGAGCAGCCGTGCGTAACGGGCGTACGCCGGTGTCGTCGCGTCGGAGCCGAAGTTGACCGGCAGCCCGCCGCCGATGTCGATCGTGTCGACCTGCTGTCGTCCGACGTGCCGGTTGATCTCCTCCGCCAGCGCGTACGTCTCCGCCACGCCCCGCGCCATCAGGGAGAGCGGCATGCCCTGTGATCCCGAGTGCGCGTGCAGCCGGGTGAGCCAGGGGCGGTCGGCGTACGCCCGCACGATCCACGCGCGGGCCCCCTCGTCCAGCAGCGCGACCCCGAACTTGGAGGTCGCCGTGGCCGTGGACAGCGCCCCGATCGAACCTCCGCCGACCTGCGGGTTCACCCGGAGTCCGATGGGGGAGCCGGTGGCCGCCGAGCGGACGACGGCGTCGATGCGCTCCAGCTCCTGCGGGCTGTCCGCGTTGACCGCGATGCCCAGCTCAAGTGCCTCGCGCAGTTCGGCGGGCGTCTTGGCCGGAGAGTCGAGCACGGTCAGAGCGGGCGGGATTCCGGCCGTGCGGGCGAGCGCGAGCTCTCCGGGGCTCGCCACCTCCGCGCCGATGCCCTGCTCGCGCAGCAGCCGCAGCACCGGCACGAGGGGTGTCGCCTTCACCGCGAAGGCGTGCAGCACCGGAGTGCCGGGCGCGGTCACCGCGTCGAAGGCGGCGTGCAGCGCGGCGGCGGAGGCCCGGATGCCGGGGACGTCGAGGAGCGCGACGATGGGGTGGTCCGAGGTGAGGAGGCCCTGTTCCACGGCGGCACGCACGGCGTCGTCCCGCCGGGAGACCCGCTCGGAGTCCGACGCGGCCCCCGACTCGGCCCCCGGCCCGCGGTCAGGCGCGGTCCTGACCCCGCCCGTCGTTCCGTCCCCGTCCGCCCGTTCGTCCTCATGCGCCGTCGCGTCGCCGTCGCCCGAAGGCGTCCTCGAAGGTTCTGCCGAAGACATCGCGGCCCCCCTCGCCCCGTCGCCCGCCGGTCCCCCTGCCCTGTCCATGTCTGCGCCCATACATCCCAGCCAAACATCCGTGAGGAGCGCGTGCGGGGGCGTGCACCTATTGACTAGCTCTATTCAAAGAGCCAGGATGTGAATATCTACAGCAACAGTTCGCTAGGAGGCAGACCATGTCAGGACCCCGCCCCGTCCGAGCGCCGCGCGGTACGGAACTGAGCGCCCTGGGATGGCAGCAGGAAGCCGCCCTGCGGATGCTGCAGAACAACCTCGACCCCGAGGTCGCCGAGCACCCCGACAAGCTCGTCGTCTACGGCGGCACCGGCAAGGCCGCCCGCGACTGGCGCTCCTTCGACGCCATGGTCCGCACGCTCCGGACGCTGAAGCAGGACGAGACGATGCTCGTCCAGTCCGGCCGCCCCGTCGGCGTCATGCAGACCCACGAGTGGGCCCCGCGCGTCCTCATCGCCAACTCCAACCTGGTCGGCGACTGGGCGAACTGGGAGGAGTTCCGGCGCCTGGAGGCCCTCGGCCTCACCATGTACGGCCAGATGACCGCCGGTTCCTGGATCTACATCGGCACCCAGGGCATCCTCCAGGGCACCTACGAGACCTTCTCCGCCGTCGCCGCGAAGAAGTTCGGCGGCACCCTCGCCGGGACGATCACGCTGACCGCCGGCCTCGGCGGCATGGGTGGCGCCCAGCCGCTCGCCGTGACGATGAACGACGGCGTCGCGATCTGTATCGACGTCGACCCGCGCGCCATCGAGCGCCGCATCGAGCACCGCTACCTGGACGTGAGGGCCGACTCCCTGGAGCACGCCCTCCAGCTCGCCGTCGAGGCCCGCGACCAGCGCAAGCCGCTCTCCATCGGCCTGCTCGGCAACGCGGCGGAGCTGCTGCCGCGGATGCTCGCCGAGGGTGCCCCCATCGACATCGTGACCGACCAGACCTCGGCCCACGACCCGCTCGCCTACCTCCCCGTCGGCATCGAGTTCGACGACATGGCCGACGCGGCCGCCAAGGACCCGGCGGGCTTCACCACCCGCGCCCGCGAGTCCATGGCGAAGCACGTCGAGGCCATGGTCGGCTTCATGGACGCCGGCGCCGAGGTCTTCGACTACGGCAACTCCATCCGCGGCGAGGCCCAGCTCGCCGGGTACGACCGCGCCTTCGCCTTCCCCGGCTTCGTCCCCGCCTACATCCGCCCCCTCTTCTCCGAGGGCAAGGGCCCCTTCCGCTGGGCGGCCCTGTCCGGCGAGGCCTCCGACATCCACAAGACGGACAAGGCGATCCTCGACCTCTTCCCGGAGAACGAGTCGCTGCACCGCTGGATCAAGCTGGCCGGCGAGCGCGTCCACTTCCAGGGCCTGCCCGCCCGTATCTGCTGGCTCGGCTACGGCGAGCGCGACAAGGCAGGTGAGCGCTTCAACGACATGGTGGCGTCCGGCGAACTCGCCGCCCCGCTCGCCATCGGCCGCGACCACCTCGACTGCGGCTCCGTCGCCTCCCCGTACCGCGAGACCGAGGCCATGCTCGACGGCTCGGACGCGATCGCCGACTGGCCGCTGCTGAACGCCATGGTGAACGTCGCCTCCGGCGCCTCCTGGGTCTCCATCCACCACGGCGGCGGCGTCGGCATGGGCCGCTCCATCCACGCGGGCCAGGTCTCCGTCGCCGACGGCACCAAGCTCGCCGGCGAGAAGATCCGCCGCGTCCTGACGAACGACCCCGGCATGGGCGTCATCCGCCACGTCGACGCCGGCTACGACATCGCCGAGTCCGTCGCGGAAGAGCGCGGTGTGCGCATCCCGATGCGCGAAGGCCGCGAGGGTGACGACGCGTGACGTTCCACAGCATGTGGGCGGAGCTGCTGCCGATCGGCCGCAGCTCCGCCTCCGGCGGCTACCGCCGGTTCGCCTGGACCGGGGCCGACACCGAATGCCGGGCCTGGTTCCGGCAGCAGGCCGAGTCCCGCGGGCTCACCTACGAGCTCGACCGCAACGGCAACCAGTGGGCCTGGCTCGGTGACCCCACCGCGGGGGACGCCGTGGTCACCGGCTCGCACCTGGACTCCGTGCCCGACGGCGGCGCCTTCGACGGACCCCTCGGTGTCGTCTCCTCCTTCGCCGCGCTCGACGAACTCCGCGCCCGCGGCACCGAGTTCACCAAGCCCCTCGCCATCGTCAACTTCGGCGACGAGGAGGGCGCCCGGTTCGGCCTCGCCTGCGTCGGCTCCCGGCTGGCCGCCGGACAGCTCACCGTCGAGCAGGCGCACCTGCTGACCGACGCCGACGGCATCACCCTGCCGCAGGCCATGGAGCGGGCCGGATACGACGCCGGAGCCATCGGCCCCGACCCCGAGCGACTCGGCCGGATCGGCGCCTTCGTCGAACTGCACGTCGAGCAGGGCCGCGCCCTCGACATCGGCGGCGAACAGGTCGGCATCGCCAGCGCCATCTGGCCGCACGGCCGCTGGCGCTTCGACTTCCGGGGCGAGGCCAACCACGCCGGCACGACCCGGCTCGTGGACCGCCACGACCCGATGCTGCCCTACGCCGAGACCGTCCTCGCCGCCCGCCGCGAGGCCCGGCTCGCGGGCGCCGTCGCCACGTTCGGCAAGATCGCGGTCGAGCCGAACGGCGTGAACGCCATCCCCTCCCTCGTACGCGGCTGGCTCGACTCCCGCGCCGCCGACCAGGCGACCCTCGACACGGTCGTCACCGGCGTCGAGAAGGCGGCCCGCGAGTACGCGGACGCGCAGGGCGTCGAACTCGACGTGGTCCGCGAGTCGTTCACCCCCGTCGTCGAGTTCGAGCACACCCTGCGTGACGAACTCGCCCGCATCCTGGGCAAGGAGCGGGACGCCGTACTGAGCGTCCCCGTTCTGGGGACGGGCGCCGGACACGACGCCGGAATCCTCTCCGGCACCGTCCCGACCGCCATGCTGTTCGTACGCAACCCCACGGGCGTCTCGCACTCCCCGGCCGAGTACGCCGCCGAGGACGACTGCGTGGCCGGGGTGACCGCACTCGCCGACGTACTCGAAGGGCTGGCCCGCAGGTGACGCAGACGTACTGGCTGGAACACGCCTGGCTCGACACCAACGTCGAGCCGGGCGTCGCCGTGACCGTGTCGGCCGGCGGCTCCGAAGCCGGGGCGTCGGGCCGCGTCACCGACGTCCGCACGGGCGTCGACACCCCGCCGCCGGGCGCCGAGATCCTGCGCGGACTCACCCTCCCCGGCCTCGCCAACGCCCACTCGCACGCCTTCCACCGCGCCCTGCGCGGCACCGTCCAGGTCGGCTCCGGCACCTTCTGGACCTGGCGCGAGCTCATGTACTCCTTCGCGGACCGGCTGACCCCGGAGACCTACCACGCGCTGGCCCGCGCCGTGTACGCGGAGATGGCGCTCGCCGGAGTCACCGCCGTCGGCGAGTTCCACTACGTGCACCACGCTCACGACGGCACCCCGTACGCCGACCCCAACGCCATGGGCGAGGCACTCATCGCCGCCGCCGCCGACGCCGGGATCCGCATCACCCTGCTCGACACGGCCTACCTCTCCTCCGGCTTCGGGCAGCCGCCCAACGCGCACCAGCGGCGCTTCTCCGACGGCACCGCCGACGCCTGGGCGGAACGCTGTTCACTTCTCAAGGACCGGGATCACGCACGGATCGGCGCGGCGATCCACTCCGTACGGGCCGTGCCCGCCGGACAGCTCGCCACGGTGGCGCGCTGGGCCGAGGAGCGGCGCGCCCCGCTCCATGTGCACCTGTCCGAGCAGACCGCGGAGAACGAGGCCTGCCAGGCCGCCCACGGCCGCACGCCCACCCGGCTGCTCGCCGACCACGGCGTCCTCAGCCCGCGCACCACCGGTGTCCACAACACGCACCTCACCGACGAGGACATCGCCCTGCTCGGCGGCTCCGGCACCGGCACCTGCATGTGCCCGACCACCGAACGCGACCTCGCCGACGGCATCGGCCCCGCCGTCGCCCTCCAGCGCGCGGGCTCACCCCTGTCGCTCGGCTCCGACAGCCACGCCGTCATCGACCTCCTCGAAGAGGCCCGCGCGATGGAGCTCAACGAGCGGCTGCGCACCCGCACCCGCGGTCACTGGACGGCCGCCGCCCTGCTGCGCGCCGCCTCCGCCGACGGCCACGCGGCCCTCGGCTGGGACGACGCGGGCAGCATCGAGACGGGCGCGCTCGCCGACTTCACGACGATCGCCCTCGACTCGGTCAGAACAGCGGGACCGGTGCCGCGCCTCGGCGCCGAGACAGCCGTATTCGCGGCCACGGCGGCCGATGTCCGGCACACGGTCGTGGCGGGTCGGCACGTCGTACGCGACGGTGCGCACACCCTCGTACAGGATGTGCCGGCAGCCCTCGCGGACGCCGTCCAGGCCCTGCGCTCCTGACCCCCGGACACGGGCGCGACCTCGCGCGCCCGACGCCCATCACCAGCAGTCCCGCCACCCATGAGGACGCCATGAGCAGCACGACCGTCATCACCAACATCGCCAGTCTGGTCACCAACGATCCCTCCCAAGGTGACGGAACCCCGCTCGGTCTGATCCAGGACGCGGCGCTCGTCATCGACGGCGACCGCGTCGCGTGGACCGGTGAATCAAGCAAAGCACCCGCCACTGACAACCGGGTCGACGCCGGTGGCCGCGCGGTGCTCCCGGGCTTCGTCGACTCCCACTCGCACCTGGTCTTCGCCGGTGACCGCACCGAGGAGTTCAACGCCCGGATGTCCGGCCGCGCGTACAGCGCGGGCGGTATCCGCACCACCGTCGCCGCCACCCGCGCCGCCTCCGACGAGGAACTGGAGCGCAACCTCACGCGCTACCTGCGCGAAGCCCTCCGCCAGGGCACCACGACCTTCGAGACCAAGTCGGGCTACGGCCTGACCGTCCGGGACGAGGCCCGCGCGCTGCGCATCGCCGCGTCGCACACCGACGAGGTCACCTACCTCGGCGCGCACATCGTCCCGCCCGACTACGCCGATGACCCGGCCGGCTATGTCGCCCTGGTGACCGGCGAGATGCTCGACGCCTGTGCCCCGTACGCCCGTTGGGTGGACGTCTTCTGCGAGAAGGGCGCCTTCGACGGCGACCAGGCGCGGGCGATCCTCACGGCGGGCAAGGCGAAGGGCCTGCACCCGCGCGTTCACGCCAACCAGCTCTCGTACGGCCCCGGAGTCCAGCTCGCCGTCGAGCTGGACGCGGCGAGCGCCGACCACTGCACCCACCTGACGGACGCGGACGTCGACGCCCTGGCGAGCGGCGACACCGTGGCGACCCTGCTCCCCGGCGCCGAGTTCTCCACCCGCGCCGAGTGGCCCGACGCCCGCCGGCTGATCGACGCGGGCGTGACGGTCGCGCTGTCCACCGACTGCAATCCGGGCTCGTCCTTCACGTCGTCCGTCCCCTTCTGCGTCGCGCTCGCGGTGCGGGACATGCGGATGACCCCGGACGAGGCCGTGTGGTCGGCGACCGCCGGCGGCGCGAAGGCGCTGCGCCGGGACGACGTAGGCCGTCTCGCGCCGGGCGCCTACGCGGACCTGACCCTGCTGGACGCCCCCAGCCACGTCCACCTCGCCTACCGTCCGGGCGTCCCGCTGGTCACCGGCGTCTGGCGGCGCGGCGTCCGCGAGGTCTGAGAACCCGCGAGGTCGGGGAACCCGGCGGTCCGTGGGCCCGCTGCACGAGGGTGGCGGGCCCGCGGGGCCGACGGAACGGGATCCGAGGAAACGCGGGCCGAACGCGGTGCCAGAGGAGCGGGGCGAACGGGTCCGACGGGGTCCGAAGGGGCAGGCCCGTCAGGTCGCGCCCGTGCGCCAGCGCTGGCCCGTGCCTCCGTTCAGCGGTATCAGTGACAGCCCGTCGTCGCCGTCCGGCGTGAGAGCCGTCTCGATGGCCACGGCCGGGCGGACGACACCGTCCCCGTCCACGGTGAACCGCAGGTTGTCGCCGTGGTCGCCGTCGAGCGAGGAGCACTCCCAGATGCCCACGCCCTGGTCGACGGAGCCGCGGCTGTCCAGGCAGAAACCGTCGCCGGCGGCCGACCGGAGGGAACCGCTGCCGGTGTCGACGCGCCAGCGCTGGGTGGTGGAGGAGGAGCACGGCGCCGTGACGACGTCCGTGCCCTTCGCCAGATCGCCGTCGCGGATGTCCAGGCACAGGCCCGAGGCGACGTTCACCACCTGGGCGTAGGCGCTGCCCGGCGGGCGGAACGCGACGGTCGGGGACGGCTTCGGGCTCGCTGACCTCGGCGGCGCCGAACTGCGGACCGGGGAGGGCGACGCGGAGGTCGCCGAGGGCGAGGGCGGGGCCGACGGCGTGGGGGCCGACGGCGTGGCCGGGACGGTGGCCGTGACGGTCACCGGAGGCGGGCCCGACGGTGTGGAGACCGAGCCCGCCGCGTCCGTGGAGGGCGTGCCGCCCGAGGAGAGCAGCAGGAACAGGACCGGCGCCAGGGCCACGCCGAGCGCCGCCGCCGAGGTCAGGACGAACCGGCGGGACGGCGGCCAGGGCAGCACCGACGCCCGCGCGGCGGTGAGGGGTCCGGGCGGGACGGGTCCGGCCCCGGACACGTCGTTCGTGACGTACGCCGTACCCGCCCACGGCAGCAGGCCCTCGGCCAGGGCGGAGCGCGGATGGTCGCGCAGGGCGGTCAGTTCCCCGTACGCGGTCGAGCAGTACGCGCAGCGCGCCATGTGGGCGTGCAGGTCGGCGCTGGAGCGGGGGTTGCCGGGCCGCACCGACTCCTCGATCAGCCGGCGGAAGTCTCCGCAGCGCGGATCGTCGGAGGCGGCCAGCCGGTACCTCAGACAGGCCTGGCCCAGGGACTGGAGTGCCTGGTCCGTGCCGTACGTGATGTCCTCGGTGGTCAGGCCGAGCAGGACCGCCGTCCGTTCCGCGGGCTCGCGCTCCACGACCGCGTACCAGATGAGGCCCTGGGCGCGGGACGGGAGGGACTGGAAGGCGGGGAGCAGGGACGGTACGGGACCGTCGGGGCCCGCCGTGCTGAGGACGAGGAGCAGACCGGGGTCGAGGCCCGCGGCCCGCTGGTCCCGGGCCCATGAGGCGGCCACCCGCCCGGTCAGCAGCAGGAGTTGGTGTCGCCACGGGACGTTCGGGTCGATGCCGCGCGCCGTCTCACGGGCCGCCAGGGTGAAGGTCTGCGCCGCGAGCTGTTCGGCCCCGGACTCACCGGTGGTGCACAGCCGGGCGTAGGCGAGGACCGAGGCGCGGTGGCGTGCGCGGAGTTCCTGGAGGGCCGCGTACGCGGTCGAGGAGTCGGCGCGCAGCAGTTCGGTCAGCCGTGTGTCGGACGCCCCCGCGGGCAGTCCGTCGCCCTCGGCCGCGGTGCCTCTGTCGGCCGGGTCACCCTGCGCCATGTCCGTCCGCCTCCCCACACCTGGTGCGTGCTCGTCCCGTCCCGACGTACCGGCCAGTTTGGGGTGCCCATAGTGGCGGGGTTGGCCTTTTGGGGAAAGAGCTGAAGAGCCGAATGCCTCGCGGAGCGACGTTGAACTCCCCTGCGCGGCGCAGGAGTTCTCCGAAGACCGGGGCGGGCGGAAGACGGAGCGGTCCGGTGCCGTCGGCGCCGGACCGCTCGGATGCGCGGCCTCGCGGGCCGCGAAGTCCTGTCACTCCTCGACGGTCAAGCCCTTCCGGAGTCGCACGAGGGTGCGCGACAGCAGCCGGGAGACATGCATCTGGGAGATGCCGAGTTCGTCGCCGATCTCGGACTGGGTCATGTTCGCCACGAACCGCAGCGAGAGGATCTGCCGGTCGCGCTGCGGGAGTTCCGCGATCAGCGGCTTGAGGGACTCCACGTACTCGATGCCCTCCAGTCCGTTGTCCTCGTAGCCGATGCGGTCCGCGAGCGCGCCCTCGGAGTCGTCCTCCTCCGGCTGGGCGTCCAGCGAACTGGCCGTGTAGGCGTTGGACGCGGCCATGCCCTCGACGACCTCGTCCTTGCTGATGCCGAGCCGTTCCGCCAGCTCGCCCACCGTCGGGGCGCGGTCGAGGCGCTGGGCCAGTTCGTCGCCGGCCTTGGCCAGGTCGAGCCGGAGTTCCTGGAGCCTGCGGGGCACCCGCACCGACCAGGAGGTGTCGCGGAAGAAGCGCTTGATCTCGCCGATGATCGTCGGCATCGCGAAGGTGGGGAACTCGACACCGCGGCTCAGCTCGAACCGGTCGATCGCCTTGATCAGGCCGATGGTGCCGACCTGGATGATGTCCTCCATCGGCTCGCTGCGGGAGCGGAAGCGGGAGGCGGCGAACTTCACCAGCGCGAGGTTGAGTTCGACGAGTGTGTTGCGGACGTACGCGTAGTCGTGGGTGCCTTCTTCGAGCGACTCCAGCCGCGCGAAGAGTGTTTTGGACAGAGCCCGTGCGTCCACCGGCCCCACCTCGTCGTACGGGGGGATCTCCGGAAGTCCGGCGAGTCCGTCGGTTCCGGTTTCGTCGACGCGCTCCAGGGATTCCGGAGAAGGTGTCGACGTCGCCGTCCGGGTCTGCGATGCGTCGAGCCGGGGTGACATGGTGTCCTCCATCGTTCTCGGCATATGGCCGCCGATGCCGATACGTGCACTGCGGTGTGCGGCGCCTCCAAAGCCGGCCGGGTCGGATAGCTGTCACTACTAGCCCTATCCGGTTTCCCGAACTCACCGCAAGTGCCCTCTGTAGTGAAATGTCCAGTTTCGGGGGGTTGTTCGGGTGACGGGTCACGTAGAGAAGGCGTAGTGTTCGAGTGCGTACATCAACAGTCGCGACGCTCGGGAGAGAGACGGCATGGACCGCGGGACGGTCGGCAGCGCACAGTCTGGCCGGCTTCTTGTCGAGGTGCGGGAAGAGGGCACAAGTGCCGTCGTGACCCCCGCGGGTGAGCTCGATCACCACACGGCCGATTTGTTGCGTGAGCCACTCGAGGGCTGCCTCGAAAAGGGGTACGCGCGACTTGTCGTCGACTGCTCCCGTCTGGAGTTCTGCGACTCCACCGGGCTGAACGTGCTGCTCGGTGCCCGGCTGAAGGCCGAGGCCGCGGGTGGCGGTGTCCACCTGGCCGCGATGCAGCCGGTGGTGGCCCGGGTCTTCGAGATCACCGGGGCGGAGGCCGTCTTCACCGTCCACGACACGCTCGAAGCGGCCCTGTCCGATTGATCCGGCGGGCCTTCGGTCATGATGCCGCCAATGTCCCAGATGCCCCTGTGTGATCGGCGCGTTACTCGCGTCACAGTTTCCGTGCCGAAAAAATGGGTGTTCGGACGGTTCCGTCGGGCAGGAGACATCCTGGATGCGTCGGCAGCGCTCGTGTCGGCAGCCGGCGCGGCGGAAGTCGTTGATCCACAAGTGGCGAAAGCCGTTGATCCATCCGTACTGAGCACTGCCCGCTGAGTACTGCGTAGTGAGTCTTGAGAGTCTTGAATCGTGAACCGGTGAATCGGTGAGGTGAAGCGCTGATGAGCACCACCCGGCCTTGCTCGCCGGGCGACCGCGGCCCGGAGTCGGGCGACGGCGGCGCTTCCGCGGTGTCCGCGCGGAGCGTGGCGCCCGTGGACGGCGCGACGCCCGACTCCGGCGCCGCCCCGGCCGACGCGGCCCCCGCGCCCGTCGGCCGCCAGGCTCGCAGACTGAGCCTCGACGGCGAGAGCGGCGTCGTGCCGCTCGCCCGCGACTTCGCCCGGCAGGCGCTGTACGCGTGGGGCTGGCTGCCCGCCGCGAGCGCCGACCGTCGGGCGGCCGCCGAGGACGTCCTGCTGGTCGTCTCCGAGCTGGTCACCAACGCCTGTCTGCACGCCGAGGGCCCGGACGAACTCCGGATCTCCTGCGACAACAAGGTGCTGCGCATCGAGGTCTCCGACCGGGGGGCCGGCCAGCCCGCCCCGCGCACCCCGCACCGCGCCGGGCGCCCCGGCGGCCACGGCATGTTCATCGTGCAGCGGCTCTGCCTGGATTGGGGGGTCGTGCGGACGCCCGGAGTCGCCGGCAAGACGGTCTGGGCGGAACTCGGCGCCCCCGCTTAGACCTCCACCCCGCTCGGCCAACTCGCCGCGCGGGCCGGCCCGCCCCCGGTCGACTCGCCCTGGCCGCTGGGTTCGCCCTGCCGGGCGGCTGCCCCGGCGGCGGCTGGACGTTCCTCGCGAACTGCCCGCACTGCGACCGCCTTCGGTTACCCGCGGTTCGAACCCTTCTTCGTGCGGCACCCGGTGCGCGTCGGATCCCCGTGGATCCGGCGCGCACTTTGTCTTCCCTCCACAAGTCCCCGGGCGTACCTTGACGGCCGATCTGATGTTCCGTCAGAAATCGCCGAGGATGTTGTCGGAGTGAGGGGCAGGCCCGTGTCGTACCGGACGTACCAGAAACGAACCGCCGCGCTCGCGTTCGCCGCGGCCCTGGCCGGCTCGGCGGTGCTGATGGCCGCCCCCGCAGCCCAGGCCGACGTGGTGGACGTCAACTACCAGTGCAAGACGCCGATCGGCGACAAGAGCGCCGTCTCGCCCATCGACATCAAGGGCGTCAAGAGCGGCAGCGCCTACAAGCTCACCATGTCCTGGCAGAAGGGTGTCTCCTCCAGCCCGGTCGAACTCGGCAAGGGCGCGATGACACCGAGCGCCGTCATCAAGGTGGGCGGCGCGGACAGCGGCACGGTGGCGGTCAGCGGACCGGCCAACGCGGCCGCCATCCCCGCCAACACCCCCATCAAGATCAGTGACTTGAGCGGCACCTACACGCCGAAGAAGTCCGGCAAGGTCACCTTCACCGCGGGTGTCCTCACCATCAAGGCCCTCGGCACCACGACCACGTGCAACCCCTCGAACAGTCCCAAGCCCTCGCTGACCCTCGACGTCACCGCCGCCGGCGGTTCGGGCTCGTCGACTTCGGGTTCCTCGGGTTCCTCGGGTTCCAGCGGGACCCAGGGCGGCAGCGACTCCGGCGGTTCCCTCCCGCAGACCGGCCCCGAGGACTCCGTGATCGCCCTCGGCACCCTCGGCGGCACGGTCCTGCTCGCGGGCGCGGCGGGCGTGCTGTGGCTGACGCGCAGGCATCAGGCGGTACGCCGCTGACCTTCCCGCACCACGACCTGGAGCCGCCGCATGCCGTACGCACTCCCCGCCGCCCGCGCGCTGGGCCTGACCCTGGTGCTGCTGAGCGCGGCACCGACGGCCCTGGCCGCCGAGGGCTGGTCCGTCGTGCCGGCCGCGGGCGGCACGGCCGACGGGCGGCCCTCCGTCTACGCGGAGGGCGCGCCCGGCACGGTCCTCCAGGACTCCGTGTCCGTGCTCAACCCGGGCGCGCGGCCCCTCACCGTCGAGCTGCGCGGCGCCGACGCGGACAACACCGCCGACGGCGCCTTCACCGTGCGCGAACGGCCGACGGACACGGGCGCGTGGATCGCCTTCGCCGGGCACGCGGGCGGCCGCCGGACCGCGGTGCGGGACCTGTCCGTACGGGTGCCGGCGCACACCCGCGCCGACGTGCCGTTCACCATCGGCGTCCCGGCCGGCGCGGCGCCCGGCGACCATCCCGGCGCGATCGTCGCGAGCGGCGGCGGCCGTACCTCGGCGGTCCGGATCCAACTCCGGTTGGCGGGGCCGACGTTGTCGGCACTGACCGTCGAGCACGTCAGGGTGGGCGGCGGACGGATCTCCTACGAGCTGGTCAACCGCGGCACCACGGTCCTCGCTCCACGGCTCGCCGTGCACGCGGGCGGGGTCTTCGGCACCCTGCTGGACCGCGCCCCGCGCCCCCTGCCCGTCGAACTCCTGCCGGGCCGCCGCGTGACGCTCCACGAGCCGTGGACCGGCCCCCCGGCGCTCGACGCGGCCGACGTGCGGCTGACGGTGACGGCGGCGGGCGGCGTGCGCGCGACGGCGACCGCGTCGGTCAGGTTCGTGCCGTGGGGAGCGGTGGCCGGGGCCGGGGGCGCCCTGGCGACGGTGGGCGCCTTCTTCGTCGTACGGCGTCGGGGGCGGCTCGGGACGCGAGGGCCATGGCGTCGCGGGCGCCGTACGCGGGCCGACGGAGCAAGTGAACAGACCCGCACGGAAGTCGAGTTGACGGGAGCGGTGTCGTGAGCGTCCTGGGCGGCAAGATGCGGACCGCGGCACTGGGGGCGGTACTGGCGCTCGTCCTGGTCCCGTTGGCGGGAGCGGCCTCGGTGGTCCCGGCGTCCGCCGCCGGAAGACCGAGCGTGACGTTGTCCAAGTCCGAGGCGGGGACGGGCGGTTCGGTCACCGTGACCGGCGGCGGATGGCGGCCCGGAGTGCTGCTGATGATGCTGATCTGCGGGCAGTCCGTGCCCTCGCGCGGGGTGATCGGCGGCACCAACTCCTGCGCCAACGCCGACGGGCGGGCCGTCACCACCGACGCCAAGGGCGGCTTCAGCAAGAAGCTGCCGGTCGCCGAGCCGCCCAAGCCCTGCCCCTGCGTGGTGCATGTCGCCACCGTCACGGGCGAGAAGGCCGAGGCGGACGCCGTCTTCATGGTGGCCGGCCACTCGGTCGCGCCGCTCCCGAAGGAGGAGGGCGGCGGCCGGCTCTCGGTGCTGACCGACACCCGGCTCGACGGGTCGAGCGGTCTGCTGACCTGGTTCGGCTCACCTCCCTCGCGCACCCTCGTCTTCACGGTCGGCAACGTCGGCACCTCCCCGGTGAAGAACCCGGTCTTCCGAGTCGGCACCTCCCACGGGGTGTTCGCCCCGCAGTGGGAGGAACAGCAGTGGCGCGGCAGCATCGCGCCCGGCCGCAAGGCGCAGATGAGGCTCCCGGTCGAACTGTCGGCCGGGGCGCACGGCGACTACACGATCTCGCTGAAGTACGGCGGGAAGGTGCTCGCCGAGCAGCCGTGGGGCGTGGGCCGCCCCTGGGGCGTCACCGTCTTCTGGATCCTGCTCTGCGTGGTCGTCCCGGCCGCGGTGTTCCGGGCCGGCATGGCCGTGGTGGACCGGGTGCGCCCGCGCAGGTCGGCCGGGCGCGCCGGCCGGCACCGGGGTCTCCGGCTGAGCGAGCTCACCCTGCGCCTGCCCAAGGCGGGCCCCGCTCCCCAGACACCGGCGGACGCCTCGGCCTCCCCGGTCCCGGCCCTGCCGTGGTTCACCCCGGACAACGATCCCGGGACCGCGGCGAACGGTCAGCTCTCCGCACCGCACGAGAACGGTCCGACGACGCAGACGAGAAAGGGACATACGTGAGTACGCAACGGAGAGGGGTACCGGCCGCCGGACGCAGAGCGGGCGCGGCCGGGGTCGCGCTGATGCTCGGCGGTGCGGGCATCCTGCTGGGGGTGGCCGCCGCTCCGGCGCAGGCCGCCGAGGTGTCGTACAAGACCGAATGCGTTCCGCCCGCGATCTCCGGGCTGCCCGCCGTGGAGGGCACCACGAAGGTGGAGATCACGGCGCCCGCCGAGGCGAAGGTGGGCGACGAGGTCACCATCACCTGGAAGTTCACCCAGGCCGCCTCGAAGAACCCCGATGTCCTCGACCTCGACGCGAACACCGTCAAGCCCACCGGGACGCTGAAGGCGGGCGGAGCGCAGACGGCCGACATCGCGATGGAGGGGCCGCGGACGAACCCCGCGATCCCCAAGAACAGCGACATGAAGCTGTCCGACATGACGGGCAAGCTGAAACTGACGGCGGCGGGCGACGTCACGCTCACCCCGGACGCGTACGACATCAATGTCAGCAAGCCGATCTCCACCGACACCAAGTGCACGCCCAAGGAGACGGTGAACTCCTCGGCGACGATCAAGGTGACGAGCGGCGGCGGGACGGGCGGCACGCCGACGCCCACTCCGACTCCCACTCCGCCCCCGAGCGGGTCGGTCACCCCGTCGCCGAGCGGCAGCGGGACCGGCGGAGGAAGTGACACCGGCGGTTCCGGCAGCGGGCAGACCGACTTCACGGGCAAGGAGGTCTCCGTCCCCTACGCCTGCAAGACGCCCATCGGGGACAAGAACGCCACCTCACCCGTGCAGATCAACGCCAAGAAGAACGGCGGGAACTACGACCTCACCGTGCAGTTCAAGAAGTCCGTGATGGACAGCCCGGCCGACATCCCCGCCGACTCGGTCAAGCCGTCGATGGAGGTGGCGCTCGGCGGCGCGGACAAGGGCACCGTGCATGTCGAGGGCCCCGCCAATTCAGCGCCGATCAAGTCCGGCGACCCGATCGAGGTCCCCGACCTGACGGGCACCTACAAGCCGGGCGCGACCGGTACGTCGACCCTGTCCCCGGGCGTGCTGACGGTGATGGCCCTGGGCACGACGACGACCTGCACCCCGACCAGGTCGGAGGTCTCCCTGACCCTGGACACCTCGCAGCAGGCGAGCGGCGCCTCGGGCGGCGGGTCCACCTCGTCCGGCTCGGGTTCCGCCGGTACGTCGTCCAGCGGCGGCCTGGCGGAGACGGGCTCCGACAGCCACAGCGCGCTCAAGGCGCTCGGACTGGTGGCGGGCACGGTCATCCTGCTGGGCGGCGCGGTCTTCACCTTCATGCCGGGCCGCCGGACGCGCTGATCCCCGGCCGCGTCCCTCGATCCGGTCCTCCCCGCGGCCCCCGGCCGGCCGCGGACACGGGGGGGGGGGGGGGGGGGGGGGGGGGGGGGGGGGGGGGGGGGGGTGGGGGGGTGGGGGGGGGGGGGGGGGGGGGGGGGGGGGGGGGGGGGGGAGGGTTGGGGTTTGTTTGGGGGTGTGGGGGGGGGTGGGGCTTCGGGGGGGGCCCCCCCCCCCCCCCCCGGCGCCGCCCCGGCCGACGCGGCCCCCGCGCCCGTCGGCCGCCAGGCTCGCAGACTGAGCCTCGACGGCGAG
>NZ_JBVJCT010000060.1:0-34581 GCF_055588305.1 Streptomyces sp. NPDC042002
CCCCCCCCCCCCCCCCCCCCCCCCCCCCCCCCCCCCCCCCCCCCCCCCCCCCCCCCCCCCCCCCCCCCCCCCCCCCCCCCCCCCCCCCCCCCACCACGTTGGTGATGCCGAGTCCGTAGGAGAGCAACTCGTCCTGCTCGGACGGCTTCATGAGCCGCGGAGTGAACCCGGAGAGATGCAGCACCGGCCAGAACCGGTTGCCGGGCCGCGCGAAGTGATGGCCTGTGGCCGCTGTCATCAGGCCCGGGTTGATGCCGCAGAAAAGCACCGAGAGGCCGGCCGCGACGACATCCGGCACGAGCCGGTCGCGGGCGGCCTCCAGGTCCGCTCGGGTGAGCCGGGTCAGAGGATCGCCCCGGGCGTGTAGCCGGCGGCTTCCGGGTGCTGCTTCACGATCTCCTCGACACGGCCGACGACGACGGCCACCTGGTCGGCGGCGGCGCCCGTGAAGGACAGCTTGTCGGCCATCAGCTCGTCGAGCTGCGCGCGGTCCAGCGGGATCCGCTCGTCCGCGGCGAGCTTGTCGAGCAGTTCGTTGCGCTCCGCGCCCTGCTCGCGCATGGCGAGGGCGGAGGCGACGGCGTTCTCCTTGATCGCCTCGTGGGCGACCTCACGGCCGACACCCGCGCGCACCGCGCCCATCAGGACCTTGGTCGTCGCGAGGAACGGCAGGTAGCGGTCCAGCTCGCGGGCGACGACGGCCGGGAAGGCGCCGAACTCGTCGAGGACGGTCAGGAAGGTCTCCAGCAGACCGTCCAGCGCGAAGAACGCGTCCGGCAGCGCGACGCGGCGGACCACCGAGCACGACACGTCGCCCTCGTTCCACTGGTCGCCGGCCAGCTCGCCCGTCATCGACGCGTAGCCGCGCAGGATGACCATCAGGCCGTTGACGCGCTCGCAGGAGCGGGTGTTCATCTTGTGCGGCATCGCGGAGGAGCCGACCTGGCCGGGCTTGAAGCCCTCGGTGACCAGCTCGTGCCCGGCCATCAGCCGGATCGTCTTGGCCGTCGAGGACGGCGCGGCCGCCAGCTGCACCAGGGCGGTGACGACGTCGTAGTCCAGGGAGCGCGGGTAGACCTGGCCGACGGAGGTGAAGGCCTGCGAGAAGCCGAGGTGCCCGGCGATCCGCCGCTCCAGGTCCGCGAGCTTGGCCGCGTCCCCGCCCAGCAGGTCGAGCATGTCCTGCGCCGTGCCGACCGGGCCCTTGATGCCGCGCAGCGGGTAGCGCTCGAGCAGCTCCTCGAGGCGGCCGTACGCGACGAGCAATTCGTCGGCGGCGGTCGCGAAGCGCTTGCCCAGGGTGGTGGCCTGTGCGGCCACGTTGTGCGAGCGGCCGGCCATGACCAGCTCGGCGTACTCGCCTGCGAGCTTGGCCAGCCGGGCGAGGACGGCCACCGTGCGGTCGCGCATCAGCTCCAGGGAGAGCCGGATCTGCAGCTGCTCGACGTTCTCGGTGAGGTCGCGGGACGTCATGCCCTTGTGCACGTGCTCGTGCCCGGCGAGGTCGTTGAACTCCTCGATCCGTGCCTTCACGTCGTGCCGGGTGACCTTCTCGCGCTCGGCGATGGAGGCGAGGTCGACCTGGTCGAGGACGCGCTCGTAGTCGGCGATGGCGGCGTCCGGCACCTCGATCCCCAGGTCCTTCTGGGCCCGCAGCACGGCGAGCCAGAGCTGACGCTCCAGCTTGACCTTCTGCTCGGGGGACCAGAGCGTGGCGAGCTCGGCGGAGGCGTAGCGTCCGGCGAGAACGTTGGGGATACGGGGCTTTGCAGGCGCGGCAGTCACGTGTATGGAGCATACCGGCTGTCCGGCGCGGGTCCTGTTAGGTCCGCCGCGTCCTGAATGCGCAGGTCGGGGCGGAGCGGCACCCCCCGGCGGACCGGGGTGTGCGTGAGAGGTGCGGGGACGGGACCGGGGTGCCGTGCGCAGAGGCACCACAGACCACGTCGTCGCTCCTGCCGTCCGCCGGTGGTCCCGGCGAAAAGACGCTCAACTTCCTTTGAGTAGAAGGCAGTTGTTCATCGTATGTAGGGGAGAGGAGTTTTGATGGACCGTTTTCGTAGGGTCGTTCAGGATCCCGAACGCGGGGGGCGGCTTCCGTAGCCCGCCTGCGCGTGGGGGTCCGGGTGGGACTGCTCGCTGCCGACCACAGCGCGCAGACCCCCGTACGTCTTCGAAGTGAACCGGTCGTGGGCGAGCGTGAGCTCCGCCGTGATCAGCTGGTTGCGCTCGTCGTTGACTTCCTCGATCTCCTGCATGAGCTGGGAGTTCTTGGCGCGGAGTGCCGTGTTCGCGTTCCGCGCCTCGTCGAGGGCTCTGGCATGACTGCCGAGTCTGATGGCTGTGATGGTGGCCCTGCGGGCCATGGCTTTCTCTCGCTGGGACAGGTCCAGCTCGCGCTTGTGCATGTCCAGCTCAAGACGTCGTCGGTGCTCCGCCAGGACGCTGAGATCATGCCGTGTGCGGGCGTCGACCTGGTTGACCGTGTGGCGGAGCAGGGCCGCAAGTGCCCCGGCCACTCCCACGATTAACAGGCCGACCCCGACTGCTGCCAACTCCCATGTATGGTGCCAGACGCCCTCGCCCACGAATGTCCAGCCGGCTGTGCAGCTGGCGGTGGACGCGAATGCCAGTCTGTACGCCACGTTTCGTTACCCCCTTGCAGTGGCCCCCCGGTTGTCGTCGGCATCGAGGTCCTTTTGGAGCTCGATCGCTTGGACGATGTTCCCGCTGAGCATTGTGCGGATTCTGAGATCAGTGATTCCCCATGCGTCCATGGCCTCCTCCGGGGTGAGTGTTGCTGAGGCTACCCTCCGAACCGCAGGCTGAGGCCCGTGTTCCGGCGGAAGCATGCCGCTGTTGACCAACATCTCGCGCTGGTCGAGGCCAAGTACTGACGCCCATGAGGTCAGTTGCGAGGGGAGGGGGAGGGTCTTTCCTTCCAGCGTTCTGCTGATCGTCGTCAGGCTCACTCCAATCGAGATGGCCAGCTGAGCCCGGCCACCGGCTCGTGGGCGGACGTCGTACCCGGCCGCTGTCGCAGCGTTCGTCAGGTACTCGCCAACCCTCCTTGCGAGAGCTTGTCGCTCACCGCGGGACTCGTGGGGGGACTCTTCCATGCTCCGCATGCCCGGAGAGTAGCGCGCGTGTATGCAACTTGCACGCGACTTGCATGCGTGCATCTTCGCAGGTCAACGGGCGTATGGGCGTCATGGCAGGCCAAGGGGGACGGCTCGCACTCCAGTTCCCAACAAAAAGTCTCGCCGTGATACCGGCGAAGCAACTTGCGTACGTGTACGCAAGTTGCATATGTTGCATGACTGTGAGTTAGTCGCACGTATGCAAGTCCCTTTGAGGGGACCCTATTTGCACCGCCTCGGCATCAGCTCGACCACGCTCCGGAGCTGCGAGGCATCTGCGGGGGGCACCTCGAAACCCTTCGGACACGAAGACCCGGTCATCCGGCGCCCGAGCCCGGCCATGGCTGGAGCGGACCGTCGCAGCACCTGCCCACCACAGTTCATCCACTCATGAACGGAGTAGGCCTTGATCGCCGAGGCTAACGCCGCCACACCGCGGTTCGACACTAGAGAACCGGCCCTTATCGCCCGTGCACTCGCGGGTGACCGGGACGCGTTCGGGGAGCTCTACGCTCTGCACCACCCCGCGGTGCTGGCTTACGTACAGCGCCGCGTACGCAATCGGCAGGTCGCCGAGGACATCACCGGCGAGACCTTTCTCAACGCCTGGATGAAACGCGGAACTTTCACCTATCGCGGCATCGGCTTCGTCGGGTGGCTGATCACCATCGCCCGGAACAAGGTCATCGACCATTGCAAGAGCGCGCAGCGTCGCGAGTTCGTCGTCGAGGACATGCTCGGCTTCGACGAAGACCTCACTGTCAGCACCGAGGACACCGTACTGATCAATCTGGACGAGGAGTTGCTGCTCCAGGCCCTGGAGCAATTGCGGCCGCCGCAACGCGAAGTCCTCACGCGCCGGTTCCTGATGGAACTCTCGGTGCTGGAGACGGCGCGTCAGATGGAACGGTCGGAAGGAGCGGTGAAGACCCTTCAGTTCAGGGCCCTGGCCAAGCTGCGCAGCGAGTACCTGGGGGTGGCGGCATGACCACCGTGCCCGGGATCCGTACAGCCGTCGAAGCGGACCTCGCCGAACAACTCGGCACGTTCGCGCGGGAGTTCGTTGCCGAACTGGAGGCGCAGGGACGCCTGGTGGAGGTGGGCGGGGCCGGCGTTCTCGAGCGGCTGCGGTCACAGGTCGAGGCCTGGCAGAACTGCCCGGAGGCCTACCACGCGACCGTCGACACGATCGTGGAGGACTGCGGCTATCCGAGCGAGGTCGCGATGAGGATCGCCACCGCGCTGAACCGCAAGGGGCTGATCCCCGGCGGCGACGACGCGGAGCCGCGGCACGACCGTGCCCCCGCGTCGACGCCGGACCGCACGGGGCCGGCTCCCGGTGGCGGGGAGCCCGAGCCCCGGCACGATCACGCGCCCGCGTCCGGACCGCATCGCAAGGGGCCGGTCCTCGGTGGCGAGGGCCCCGAGCCCAGGCCCGATCATGCTCCCGCGTCGACGCCGAACGGCGAGGGACCGGCACTCGGTGGCGAAGGCCCCGAGCCGCGGCACGACCCCGCTCCCGCGTCCTCGCCGCTCGTTCCGGCCGCGCGCGGCGCGATCGTGCTGCACCTCGCCGGCCGCGGCGCCGGCCGGTCCCTGGCGGAGTACGGCCCGGCGTCGGTGCCGAAACGCATCGACGGCCAGGTTCCGCGGGTGCGGCCGGCCGCCGCCCGGTCACGCGCGGTCGGCTGGGGCAGTGCCTCCGCCCGCGCGGTCTCGGTCGCCGCAGGCCTGCAGTCCGACCACCTCGCACGCCTGGAAGCCATGCAGATCTCGGCGGACGGCGAGCGGGTCACGGTGGCCATCAAGGCCACGTGCCTGGCCGACTGGGAGTACTGGCTCGACGCGATCGGGGCCGCTCGCAACGTACGGACCCGGACGGCCGGCCACGCCCAGGTGGCCGCGGGAACCCTGGAGGGAGTCGCCGTCCACCTCACCGCGCACGGCGTCCCCGAACTCCTCCAGGAAGCGAGCGACGCCGCCGCCGACCCCTTCTACCTCTGGGGACGGATCTACGACCTCGGGATGGGGCAGATCGACCGGACCGACCGCATCTGGCTGTCCCTCGGCCGGCGACAGGACGAGCGCGGGATGCCCCTGCTGATCCTGCGCGGCACGGACGGCCCTCCTTATCCGCTGGCTTCGATCGTCATGGCGCACGGTCCGCTGACGGCGACCCCCCTCCCCTCCGGCGGAATGGCCGGGGACAGTGCGTGATCGCCACCGGGGGCCACCGCTTCCGCTGACTGTTTCTCACCCGTGGCGACCCGCACCTCTGCACGAGACGAACCGGCGCCCGGCGTCCACGGATGTTCCGGGGGCTCGTAATGCACCTGGCGCAGAACAACCCTGATCGGCAGTACGCGCGGTCGCTCGACGTGGCTGGTTTCCCACCCTCCCGACAGCTCGCCGCAAGGGTGCTGATGGGGCACATCGGCCCTGATCCGTCCACCGATGGCGTGTCGGTGCCAAAAGGTACGCACGCGCCTTTCCCCCGGCCACGCCCACAGACAGGTGCCAGGAAGTTCCTCGGGCAGTGCTCAGGGGCGTACTTCTCAGGCCCCCGCATGAGTGCTTTGATGTTGATTCCGGCTGGGTTTCCCGGCTGGCCTGTAACTTGCCATCCCGTCCAGGGTGGCGAGACGGCTCCTCTCCATGCTCCGCAAAGCTGGAGGGGCCGTCGGCTGGGCCCGGCGTACGCGCCGGGCCCGGCCGTAGTTCCGGGGCGCGTGAGTGAGCGCATCAACGGCACTCCCGCGCTGTCGAGCGCCCCCCGTGCGCCCTGTGGCGGCCGAGGGGCGAACCGGTAGCGTCCTCCTTTATGCGGAGCATGGGCCGCCGTGTCACTCGTCAGAGGGGCACGGCGGAAGCCGTCGGCCGGCGCTCCTCCCGGCCCACGTGTCACCCTTCGTGGCCGCCGCGCTCGGTCTCGCCGCACACGGGCAAGGCCCGTGGCTCCCGGAACCACCACACCGGATCACGGACTCAGCCGCCGTGGCCGCCCGCGACAGGACCCTCGTAGGGGAGCAGTTCGGGCCGTTTCGCCGGACGTCCGTCGCCGGACGAGCGTCCCGTCAGCCGTCGTCCGATCCAGGGCAGCAGATGCTGCTGGGCGAAGCGGGCGTCGGCGCCGCGGCGGGCGACCCAGTTGGGCGGCGGCGTGGGCCCCATCGGGGTGCGCCACTCAGCGTCCTCGGCCTCGTAGCCGAGGGTCTGCCACACGGCCTCCGCGACCCGGCGGTGCCCCTCGGCGGACAGATGCAGCCGGTCGACGTCCCACACGCGCGGGTCGGCGAGCGAGGGCGCCCCGTACAGGTCGACCACCAGCGCGTCGTGCCGCTTGGCGAGCTCGTCGACGACGGTGAAGAGCTCCTCCATGCGAGGCCGGAAGCGTTCGAGGACCGGACCGTCGCGGCCGGGGCTGCGCATCAGGACGAGCCGCTCGCAGGCGGGGGCGAGCCGTTCGACGGCCTCCTCCAGGAGACCGCGGACACGTCCCATGTCGACCTTGGGCCGCAGGGTGTCGTTGAGGCCGCCCACCAACGTGATCACGTCGGGCCGCATGGCGGCGGCCACGTCGACCTGTTCGGCGACGATCTGCCCGATCAGCTTGCCGCGCACGGCGAGGTTGGCGTAGCGGAAACCGGGCGTCCGGGCCGCCATCCGGCTCGCGAGGAGGTCGGCCCATCCTCGGTACGAGCCGTCGGGCAACAGGTCCGACATGCCCTCGGTGAAGGAGTCGCCGACCGCGACGAGGCTGGTGTAGGTGGCATTCATCTGCATGGCGGGAAAGATGGTAACCCGAACACATACTCATCGGTCGGTCGGGCTGTCCCACCGGTGAACCGTGACGGAGCCGGGCGGCTCCCGTGCGGTCCCCTGCCCGACCGGGACCGGCCGGCCAGGGGACCGCCGGGCGGCTGGGCTCCCACGACCCGCACGGCTCTCCTGTGACCGGTACGCCTCGCCCGCGATCTCCCCTACGACCGGTGTGCCGCGCCAGCGACTCGGACGGCCTCCCTACGCCGGCTGTCCGAACAGCTCCCTCAGGACGTCCTCCATCGTCACCAGCCCCGTGAGCCGTCCGTCGCTGCCCATGACCGCCGCGAGATGCGTACGGCTGCGGCGCATCGCCGTCAGGACGTCGTCCAGGGGGGTGCTCTCCCGGACGCGGGCGATGGGCCGCATGTCCTCCACGCGGAACGGCACCTCGCGCGGGGTCGCGTCCAGCGCGTCCTTGACGTGCAGATAGCCGACGATGCGGCGGCCCTCGTCGACGACCGGGAAGCGCGAGAAGCCCGACTCGGCGGACAGCCGCTCCAGCCCCTCCGGAGTGACGCCCACGCGCGCGTAGACGACGCGTTCCACCGGGAGCACGACGTCGTGCACGGGACGGCGGCCCAGCTCCAGGGCGTCGTGCAGCCGCTCCTGGGCGCGGTGGTCGATCAGCCCGGCGGCACTGGAATCCTGGACGAGCCGGGCCAGTTCGTCGTCGGAGAAGGTTGCCGAGACCTCGTCCTTCGTCTCGACCCGCAACAGCTTCAGCAGCCCGTTGGCGAAGGCGTTGACCATGAAGATCACCGGGCGCAGCGCGCGGGAGAGCGTGACCAGCGGCGGTCCGAGCGTCAGCGCCGTCCGCACGGGTTCCGCGAGCGCGACGTTCTTCGGCACCATCTCGCCGAGCAGCATGTGCAGATACGTCGCCAGGGTGAGCGCGATGACGAAGGAGACCGCGTGGCCGGCACCGGAGGGGACGCCCAGCGCGTGGAACACCGGCTCCAGCAGGTGCGCGATGGCGGGTTCGGCGACGATGCCGAGCACCAGGGTGCACAGCGTGATGCCCAGTTGAGCGGTCGCGAGCAGCGCCGAGACGTGTTCGAGGCCCCAGAGCACGCTGCGCGCCCGCCGGTCGCCCCGCTCGGCGTGCGGCTCGATCTGGCTGCGGCGCACCGAGATCAGCCCGAACTCGGCGCCCACGAAGAAGCCGTTCACGACGAGTGTCGCGAGCCCGATCAGCAGTTGTACGGCGGTCATCGCGCGCCCTCCTCGGCGTCGTGCGGTGCGTGCAGCAGCACGCGCGCGGCGCGCCGGCCCGAGGCGTCCACCACGTCGAGCCGCCATCCGTCGGCCTCGACGGTGTCTCCCTCGGCGGGGATGCGGCCGAGCTCGGCCGCGACGAAACCGGCCAGCGTCTCGTACGGCCCGTCGGGCACCCGCAGTCCGACCCTGGCGAGCTGGTCGGTACGGGCGGACCCGTCGGCCGAGTACAGCGCCCGGCCCTCGTCGTCCGTGCCGACCGGGGCGAGGTCGGGAGTCTCGTGCGGGTCGTGCTCGTCGCGCACCTCGCCGACGACCTCCTCGACGATGTCCTCCAGGGTGGCGACCCCGGCCGTACCGCCGTACTCGTCGATGACCACGGCCATCGTGCGCCGGTCGGCCAGCCGGTCCAGCAGCCGGTCGACGGTCAGCGACTCCGGTACGAGCAGCGGCTCGCGCATGATCTGCGAGACGGGCGTCTGCGTCCGGCTCGCGGCGTGCACGGTCAGCACGTCCTTGATGTGCGCGACGCCGACGACCTCGTCGAGGGTTCCCTGGTAGACGGGGAAGCGGGACAGGCCGGTCGCCCTGGTCGCGTTCGCCACGTCCTCGCAGGTCGCCTGGACGTCCAGCGCGATGACCTGGACGCGCGGAGTCATCACGTTCTCCGAGGTCAGGTCGGCGAGGTTCAGGGTGCGTACGAACAGCTCGGCGGTGTCCGCCTCCAGCGCGCCCTCCTTGGCGGAGTGCCGGGCGAGCGCCACCAGTTCCTGGGGCCCCCGGGCGGAGGCCAGCTCCTCGGCGGGTTCGAGGCCGAAGCGGCGTACGACGCGGTTCGCGGTGTTGTTGAGATGGGCGATGAACGGGCGGAACGCGGCGCTGAACCAGCGCTGCGGCGTCGCCACCCGCTTGGCCACGGCCAGCGGTGCGGAGATCGCCCAGTTCTTGGGCACCAGCTCGCCGACGACCATCAGGAAGAGCGTCGAGAGCGCCGTGCCGATGATCAGGGCCACCGAGGTGGAGGCCGAGGGCGGGACGCCGATCGACTCCAGGGGGCCCGCGATGAGCTTGGCGATCGACGCCTCGGAGAGCATGCCGACGACCAGGTTCGTCACGGTGATGCCGAGCTGGGCGCCGGACAGCTGGAAGGTGAGGTTCCGTACGGCCTTGAGGGCACCGGACGCACCCCGCTCGCCGCGCTCCACGGCACGCTCCAGCTCGCTGCGTTCGACCGTGGTCAGCGAGAACTCCGCCGCCACGAAGCCGCCGCAGGCCAGCGACAGCAGAACCGCCACCAGCAGCAGGAACACTTCGGTCATCGGGTCACCTCCGTCCCATGATCGGCCAGGGCCGGGGGGATCGCGCGATGTCCGCGGCCACCGTGGGGATCACGGCTCCGGGTACGGGGAGGCTCGCCCATGGGCGGACGCTCACACCTTTCGTCGAAGGAACGATTGCCCAGCAAGGGTAAAGGACAGGCAAAGGAGTCTCCTTGGTGGCCCCTGCCGCCCATCGGCGTCCTGGAGTCCTAGTCGGTGAGCGGCTTCACCCAGCGCCGCCAGCGCTCCTCGGGCGCATACCCGGCGGCGCGCCAGGCATGGTGGGCGGTCTCGTTCCGCTCCAGCACCATGGCGTCCCCGCGGCGCCCTCCGAGCCGTACGAAGCGCTCCTCCGCGGCGGCGAGCAGCGCCGAACCGATGCCGAGGCGGCGTCGCCCGGGATGGACCGCCAGCCGGTACAGATGGCAGCGCCAGCCGTCGAAGCCGGCGATCACCGTGCCGACCAGCTCCCCGGCGCGTTCCGCCAGCAGCAGCGCCCCGGGATCCCGGGCGACCAGCCGCTCCACGCCGTCTCGGTCGTCGCTGACGCTCGTGCCCTCGGCGGCCACCTTCCAGAAGGCGAGAACGGCATCCAGGTCCTCGGGCAGCGCGGCCCGTATACGCAAGTCGGTCATGGCCCGATCCCATCACGCGGGCAGCGCGCCGGAACGGTATTTCCGCCATGCGGACGGTCACCGCCCGCGCAGTGCGCGGACCACGGGAGCGAAGGCCTCCAGGTTCGGCTCCAGCACCGTCAGATACGAGAATCCGTAGCGCTCCCGCTGGGCCCGCACCTGTTCGACGATCTGCTCCCCGGTGCCCACCAGGACGATGGGCAGCTCCAGGACCTGTCGTTCGGTCAGGCGCGGGATCCGGGGCAGCCACGGCCGGATCGCGGCACGGCGGTCGTCGGTGACGGCGACGATCTGGATCAGCAGGTTGAGCTCGGCGGGTTCCTCGCGCGCGGCGGCCGCCTCCCGGTAGAGCGCGACGCGCTCGTCGAGTTCGGTGGCCGTGACCGGCTCCAGAGCGCCGTTCGGCCGGGTGCGCGCGCCCGTGAACGCGGCGATGTCCGCGTGCTCCGCGGCGATACGGAGCATCCGGTCGCCGTTGGCCCCGATCAGCAACGGCACCCGCGGCAGCCCGCCGGGCCGCGCTCCGGGAGTCTCCCCGCCCGGCCGCGGTGTGGTGCGGGCGAGTTGGTCCGAGCCGCGGAGCCGCTCCAACTCCTCGACCGTGCGCAGGAGATGGTCGACCCGCTCGCTCGCGGTGCCCCAGGGCAGGTTCGCCGTCTCGTGCTCCGCCGCTACGTACCCGGCGCCGAGGCCGAGTTCGAGGCGGCCGCCCGTCAGCGCGTCCGTGGTGGCCACCTCACGGGCCAGCAGCGCGGGGTTCCAGAAGCCCGCGTTGAGCACGAACGTGCCGAGCCGGGGCCGTTCGGTCGCCCCGGCGGCGGCGACCAGCGACGGGAACGGGGCGGGCATGCCCAGATGGTCCGCCACCGTGATCACGTCGTAGCCGAGATCCTCGGCACGGCGGCACTTGGCGGCCCACTCGGCGGCGGGCGCCGGTTCGATCAGGCTGACGCCGAAACGGAACGGGCGCGGCATGAACCATCCCTTCTCCTGGTGGACTTGCCCCCGGACGTCCGGCGGACCTGCCCCGGTCCCGGCGGACCGGGGCGAGCCGGTGGTCACTCGTGCGCGATGGCCGCGAGGACGTTCATGCGCGACGCGCGCAGCGCCGGGAGCAGCGCCGCGACGATCCCGACGACGGCCGAGCCGATCACGACCGCGACGATCGTCGTCCAGGGGATCGCGAGCGCCTTCATGCCCTGCAGCGCGAGCACCCGCTGGACACAGACACCCCAGACGATCCCCAGTGCCAGGCCGAGGACCGCGCCGAACACGGCGATCACCACGGACTCCAGACGGATCATCCGGCGCAGCTGGCGCCGGCCGAGCCCGATGGCGCGCAGGAGTCCGATCTCGCGGGTGCGCTCGACGACCGACAGGGCGAGGGTGTTGACCACGCCGAGCACCGCGATGACGATCGCGAGCCCGAGCAGCGCGTACACGAGGTAGAGCAGCACGGCGATCTGGTCGTGGACCAGTTTCTTGTAGTCGGCCTGGTCACGGACCTGCACCTGCGGATACGGGGTGAGGGTCTTCTCCAGTCGTGGGCGCAGTCGGTCCGGGGCGGTGCCCGGGGCCGCGTTCACGTACAGCGCCGAGTCCTGGCCGCCGGGTACGTACTTCTCGATCGTGCCGAAGCCGAAGACGAGTCCGCCCTGTATCCCGAACCCGCCGCCGCCGGCCTGGTCGGTGAGCGCGCCCACCGTCAGTTCGGTCTTGCGGCCGGCGGGGAACTCGACGGGAATCGTGTTGCCGACCCGCACGTCGTGGTCCTCGGCGAACTTCACGTCCATGGCGATGCGACCGTCGCCGAGCGCCGCCGCGGTGTCGCCCCGCGCGTAGGTGGTGTGGGCGACCTGGTCGAGCTGCGGATCGTAGGCCGTGGCGGTCGTCTCGACCCTCTTGCCGTCGGGCAGCCGGACCGCGACCGGGGTGAACCGCTGGCGGACGACGAGCCCGACGCCCTCGGTGGCGCGCACCTTGTCCGTGACCTCGTGCGAGAACGGCACGAAGTTGGCGTTCTGGAGCACGAAGTCGGCGCCGAGGGTTTTGTCGATCTGCTGGTCGAAGGACTTGCTCATGGACGCGCTGGCCACGGACATCCCGCCGACCAGGGCGAGTCCGACCATCAGAGCGGCCGCTGTGGCGCCCGTGCGCCGTGGATTGCGCAGCGCGTTGCGCTGACTCATCCGGCCCACCGGGCCGAAGAGCGCCGGGAACGCGCCCCCGAGGACGCGGATCACCGGCCGGACGAGCAGCGGCCCCGCGATCACCGTGGCGATCAGTGTCAGGACGACCCCGAGTCCCAGCAGGGAGGCCGCGGTCGAGGTCTTCGTGGAGGCCGCGCATCCCGCGAGAGCCGCGGCTCCGGCCGCGCCGACGACTCCGCCCACCACGGCCCGTACTCGCAACGGCCTTCCCACGCCCGCGACTTCGGCGTCCGAGAGGGCCGCCATGGGAGAGACGACCGCCGCGCGCCTGGCCGGGAGATAGGCCGCGACGTAGGTGACGCCGACCCCGACGACGTACGCCGCCACGGGTGTCGGCCAACCGATCACCATCTCCGTGGACTTGAGGTTCATGCCGAACGCGGTCATCAGCTTGATCAGCCCGACGGCCAGTCCGATCCCGGCCGCGAGACCGAGGGTCGAACCGACCAGGCCGAGGAGCAGCGCCTCGGTGAGCACCGACCGGCGCACCTGGCGGCGGTCGGCGCCGAGCGCCCGCAGCAGCCCGAGTTCCCGGGTGCGCTGGGCGATCAGCATGGAGAAGGTGTTCACGATGAGGAATATGCCGACGAGCACCGCGATCCCGGCGAAGCCGAGCATCACGTACTTGATGACGTCGAGGAATCCGCCGAGTTGGGCGGCGGCCGACTTGGCCTGCTCCTCCGCGGTCTTCACGTCGTACGTCCTGGTGCCGAGTTCGGCGGAGACGCGCTGCTTGAGCACGGCGTCGTCGACACCCGGCGCGGCGTCCACGGAGACGCTCGTGGCGACGTCGGAGCGGCCGAGCAGCTTGGTCTGCGCGGTCGGGGTGTCGAGGAAGACGAGCGCGGCGCCGGGGTTGGTGGTGGTGAAGGTGGCGATCCCGACGATCCGCGCCTTGAACGAGCCGGGCTGCGCCTGCACCGTCAGCGTGTCACCGATGCCGAGGTGCTTCTTGTCGGCGGTGTCCGCGTCGAGCAGTGCCTCGCCGCTGCCCTTCGGCTCGTGCCCGGAGGTCAGTTTCACCGGACTGCGTTTTGTGATCTGCCAGTTGGTGACGATGGTGGGAGCGCCCGTCGTCGGTCCGACCGACTTGTTCGCGCTGTCGACGACCGGGGCGTTCTCCACCGACGCGTCGACATGGGTGGCGGCGACTCCGTCGACCTTGGCGAGCCGGTTCGCGAGGGAGGCCGGCACGGTCTCGGTGGCGCCGGTCGGCAGTTGCGACTTCAGGTCGTTCTTCGGCTCCACGGTCACATCGGCCGCGGTGGAGGCGAAGAGCCGGTCGAAGGTGCGGGTCACCGTGTCCGAGAAGATGAGACTGCCCGCGACGAAGGCCACGGACAGCACGATGGCCAGCGCCGAGAGCAGCAGCCGGCCTTTGTGCGCGAGAAAGCTTCGCAGTGTCGCCTTGAGCACGACCGCCTCAGTCCTTGTCGAGGGTTACGTCACCGGAGCCGCCGCCGGGAGCGGTGTCACCCGCGCCGTCGGCGTTGGCCGTGGCCCCGGAGTCGGCATCGGCGCGAGTCGTCTCACCGGAGTCGGCATCGGTGTGGGCGGTGCCCTCGGAGCCACCGTCGCCGCGGGCCGTGTCGTCGGAGCCGCCTTCGGGCGCCGCTTCACCGGGCTCGCCGCGCCCGCCGTCGAAGGTCACCCGCGTCGTGTCGAAACGCTTCATCCGCTCCAGCACGGCTTCTGCCGAGGGCCGCTCCATCTCGTCCACGATCCGCCCGTCCGCGAGGAAGAGCACCAGGTCGGAGTGCGCGGCCGCGCCGGGATCATGGGTGACCATGACGACGGTCTGGCCCAGTTCGTCGACGGCCTCGCGCAGGAAGCCGAGGACTTCCAGGCCCGCGCGGGAGTCGAGATTGCCGGTCGGCTCGTCCGCGAAGATCAGCTCGGGCCGGGAGGCGAGCGCCCGGGCGCAAGCGACCCGCTGCTGCTGCCCTCCGGAGAGCTGGGCGGGCCGGTGCTTCAGCCGGTCGCGCAGCCCGAGGGTGTCGATGACCTGGTCCAGCCACTTCTGGTCGGGCTTCTGGCCCGCGATGTCCATGGGCAGCGTGATGTTCTCCGCCGCGTTCAACGTGGGGATCAGATTGAAGGACTGGAACATGAAGCCGATCCGGTCCCGTCGCAGCCGGGTCAGTTCGCGGTCCTTCAGCCCGGTGATCTCGGTGTCGCCCAGCCACACCTGTCCGGCCGAGACGGTGTCGAGGCCCGCCAGGCAGTGCATGAGGGTGGACTTTCCCGAGCCCGAGGGGCCCATGACGGCGGTGAACCGGCCTCGCGCGATGTCCACGTCGACCGAGTCGAGGGCCAGCACCGTGGTCTCGCCGGAACCGTACGCCTTGGTCAGGCCGCGGGCCCGGGCGGCGATCCCGTCCCCCTCCGCGCGGCCGGGAACCTGCTCCGCAGCAGCTGTGGACAAGACCGCCTCCTCTGTGATGGATGTCCGGACTCCTCGTCCGGCCCGAGCGTAGTGTGATCCGGGGCACACCCGGTATCCCCCCTAGGTCCCGCACGGTCTCCGTCCCAGGGTGTGCCCCTGGTATCGATGTAAGGGGCAATCTCCACCGCGGTTCTCCACCCCTGGCCCACGCCCCCTTGCCCGTGCTAGCGGTATCGCGCTAGCTTCGAAGGATGGCGAAGACTCAGCTGAACGTCCGGGTGGACGAAGGCACGGCGCGGGCCGCCCGGGAGCGAGCCCTGGAACGGGGGATGAGCGTGAACCGCTACATCGAGGAGCTGGTCCGGCAGGACACCGGGGAAGTCGGTCACACCTTCGTGGAGGCCGCCGCCGATTTCATGAAGCAGTACGAGTCCGTGTTCGCCGAGGAATTCGGCTCGGACCGTGAAGGCACCCGCGAAGGTCGTCGTTGATCCCTTGAGCAGTCTCAGAGTCGATCTTGCCTGGCTCCTCATGATCGCCGAACAGAAAACGCCCGGAGACCCCCAGGTCACCGACTGGGGGGCCCTCGTCGCCGCCGTGAGCCGGCACGAGGCGGAGATCTTCGGCATTCCCGTCTACGACAGCCCGCACGCCCGCGCCGCCGCGCTGCTCCAGCTCCTGCTGCACGTCCCGGCGCTCGAACGCTCCAACGCGATGTTCGCCTCGGCCGTCGCGTACGCCTATCTCGTCGCCAGCGGCCTGAAGGTCGTCACCTCACCCGAACAGGTGCGGGAGCTGGCCCGTCTGGTGAAGAGCGGCGAGGCCACCGTGCACGACATCGCGCACGAACTGCGCCGCTGGAGCCTGTGACGCAGTTGCCCTGATCGGCCGGACACGTGCTAGCCGAGCGGTCGGCGGGCCGTGCCCAGAACGCAGTACGACGTGGGCAGGCGCGGTCCCTTCTCGGGCATCGACAGCCGCCGGTACGGGCCCAGTTCGAACCCCGCCGCACGCAGTGCGGCGATCGGGTCGCGGGCCACGTGGCAGCCGCCGCACAGCCGCGGCCACACCGTGGCGTCCAGGCCCCGCTGAACGGACCCCATCACCCGTCCGCCGCCCCTGCCGTGTTCGAAGAACCGCACCGTGCCACCGGGGCGCAGCACCCGCCGTACCTCGGCGAGCGCCCTCGGCACGTCCCGCACGCTGCACAGCACCAGCGAGAGCACGGCGGCGTCGTACGCCTCGCTCTTGACCGGCAGGGCCTCCGCGGCGCCCGGCGCCACATCGACGGGCACCTCGCAGCGCAGCGCCGCCTCCACCGCCAGCCGCCGGAGCAGCCGTTCGGGCTCGATGGCGACGACCTCCGAGACGGCGCCCGGATAGTGGGCGAAGTTCAGGCCGTTGCCCGCGCCGATCTCGATGACCCGACCGGACAGTCCGGTGAGCAGCCGTTCGCGCACCCGGCCCATCCCCATGCGGGTCTCCGCGCCGACGCTGAAGCGGGCGTAGTAGCGGGCGAACACCGGATGGTGCACGGCCTCCGGAGAGACCTTGCCCGAGCCGGCCGACCGGAGCGGCATGAACGGCATGACGGACCTCCCGGGGACGGGGCTTACCGAGATTGTCCCCCCGGGACGTCCCCCGCACGCGCCGCGCGTGCGGGGGCGCCTCTACGCCAAAGGGGCCGACGCCGATGCGCGGGCGGACGGGGTGAAGTCGCGCCGCCCTGCCACACATGTACGGGTGTTCCGGGCCGGAGCACCCGGGCGCGGGGTCCCGAGTTCGGGTCCGGGCTACGGGGCTACGGGGGTGCCGGGTTGCGCCGGGGTGCGGGGTGCGCCGGGTGCCCCAGGGTGCCGGGGTGCGGAAGGGAGCCGCTCGCTCCCCGCCGCGTCGCGAACGAGGACTTCCGTCAGATCCTGTGTACCGCCGCGAAGGCTTCCGCGTTCCAGCGGCCGCCCAGCCGGTGGTCAAGCCAACTCGGTGCCCCCGCACGGAAGTCGGCGGGCGAGTGGGACCCCGCGCCCGCCGGTACCGCGCCCAGCAGCGGCCCCCCGGACACCGCCGGGAGATCCGCGAGATTGCACCGCATCGCCAGATCGGGGGAGTCCGGCCAGCTGCCGATCACCACGCCCGCGAAGTCCAGCTCCCGCAGCCGCAGTTCACGGGCCGTCAGTTCTGTCGTGTTGAGCGTGCCAAGTCCCGCCGAAGCGACGACCAGCACGGGCGCGTCCAGCAGCCCGGCCACGTCCGCCAGTGTCCCGTCCTCGTCGTCGAACCGGACGAGCAGCCCGCCCGCGCCCTCGACCAGCACCAGATCGTGCTCGGTGGCCAGCTTGGCCGCGGCCTCCGCCGCCGACTGCGGGGACACCGCCGTGAGGCCGGCCCGCCGGGCGGCGGTCGCGGGCGCCAACGGCTCCGGGTAGCGGCCCAGTTCGAGCGTCGTGACGGCCCCCGCGAGCCGGGCGACCTCGTCGGCGTCGCCGCGCTCGTGCGGACGTACACCCGTCTGCGCGGGTTTCAGGACGGCCACGGACCGCCCGGCCGCGAGAGCCGTGGCGGCGACGGCGGCCGTGACGACCGTCTTGCCGACCTCCGTGCCCGTCCCCGTGATCACCAGTACCGCCATCTCAGCCCTCCCGCGCCGCCGCGCAGACCGCGCGTGTGATCCGTGCCAGGTCCGTGTCGCCCGTGACGTACGGCGGCATCGTGTAGACGAGGTCGCGGAACGGCCGCAGCCACACGCCCTCGCGCACCGCGGCCGCCGTCGCCGCCCTCATGTCCACCTCGTGGTCGAGCTGGACGACTCCGATCGCGCCGAGCACGCGGACGTCCCGGACGCCCGGCAGGGAGGCGGCCTCCGCGAGGCCGTCCCGCAGACCCGCCTCGATCCGCTTCACCTCGGTCCGCCAGTCCTGGCCCAGCAGCAGGTCGATCGACGCGCACGCCACCGCGGCGGCGAGCGGGTTGCCCATGAAGGTCGGGCCGTGCGCGAGCACCGGGACGTCGCCGCGCGAGATGCCGTCGGCCACCCGCGCGGTGCAGAGAGTCGCCGCCATCGTCAGGTAGCCGCCGGTCAGCGCCTTGCCGACACACATCACGTCCGGGGTCACGCCGGCGTGGTCCGCCGCGAACAGCTCACCCGTACGGCCGAAACCGGTCGCGATCTCGTCGAGGACCAGCAGCACGTCGTGCGCGTCGCAGGCCTCGCGCAGCACGCGCAGATACGCGGGGGAGTGGAAGCGCATCCCGCCCGCGCCCTGCACCACCGGCTCCACGATGACGGCGGCGAGCTCGTCGGCGTGCCGCCCGATCAGCTCGCGCAGATGGTCGGCGTACGACTCCTCGTACCCGGCCGGCGGCGCGTCGGCGAACACCTGGCGGTGGAGCACGCCCTGCCACAGCTCGTGCATCCCGCCCTCGGGGTCGCACACCGACATGGGCTGCCAGGTGTCCCCGTGATAGCCGCCCCGCCAGGTCAGCAGCCGCTGCTTGCCCGGACGGCCGAGCGAGCGCCAGTGCTGGAGGCACATCTTGACGGCGACCTCGACCGAGACCGAGCCGGAGTCGGCCAGGAAGACGTGCTCCAGACCCTCCGGCGAGATGTCGACCAGCCGCTTCGCCAACCGCACGGCGGGCTCGTGGGTGAGCCCGCCGAACATCACATGGCTCATGCGGTCGAGCTGGCCGCGTGCCGCGTCGTTCAGGACCGGGTGGTTGTAGCCGTGGATCGCCGACCACCAGGACGACATGCCGTCGATCAGCTCGCCCGTGCCGTCGGCCAGCCGCAGCCGGACCCCGCTCGCCGACTCCACGACCAGCGGGTCCTGGCGGCCGGGCATCGGCCCGTACGGATGCCAGACGTGCCGCCGGTCGAGGTCGAGCAGTTCCCGCACGGACAGGTCAGGCATTGGGCGCGAGATCCGTTCCGGCGCCACGGCGACGCACGGAGACGAGGTCCGTACGGGCGTCGGCGGGCGCCGTGGCCGCAGCCGCGGGCACCTTGACCGGAGCCGCGGGCACCTCGGCCTGAGCTGTGAGTGTCTCGCTCGGAGCCGCGGAGGCCGAACCGCACACCCCGCCGCCCTCCTGGGACCCGCAGCCGGCCTCGGCGTGCGATCCGCATCCCGCGCCGCCGTGCGATCCACAGCCGGCCTCGGCGTGCGATCCGCACCCGCCGCCGGACGGCGCGCGGTGCTCCGGCAGCGTCACCTCGCCCGCGTTCTCCACCTCGAAACCGGCGTCCGCGATCATCTCCAGGTCGGCCTTGCCCGCCTGGCCCTCACTGGTGAGGTAGTCACCGAGGAAGATCGAGTTGGCGAGGTGCAGGGCGAGCGGCTGGAGGGTGCGCAGGTGCACCTCGCGGCCGCCGGCGATACGGACCTCGACGTCCGGGCAGACGAACCGGACCATGGCGAGAATGCGCAGACAGCGCTGCGGGGTGAGGTTCCACTCCTTGGCGAGCGGGGTGCCCTCGAACGGGATCAGGAAGTTCACCGGAACGGAGTCAGGGTCGAGCTCGCGCAGCGCGTACACGACGTCGACGAGGTCCTCGTCCGACTCGCCCATGCCCGCGATCAGCCCCGAGCAGGCGGACAGCCCCGCCGCGTGCGCCTTCTGGACGGTGTCCACCCGGTCGGCGTACGTGTGGGTGGTCGTGATCTCCCCGTACGTCCCCTCGGACGTGTTCAGGTTGTGGTTGTAGGCGTCCGCGCCCGCCGCGCGCAGCCGCTCGGCCTGGCCGTCGGAGAGCAGGCCGAGGCACGCGCACACCTCGACGTTCTCGTTCTGGTCCTTGATCGCCTTGATGGTGTCGGAGACCCGGTCCACGTCACGGTCGCTCGGGCCGCGCCCGCTGGCCACCAGGCAGACCCGCTTGGCGCCCCCGGCGAGCCCGGCCGCCGCGGCCCGGGAGGCCTCGTCGGGCTTGAGCCAGCTGTACTTGAGGATGCCGGCCGTGGAGCCGAGGCGCTGCGAGCAGTACGAGCAGTCCTCCGGGCACAGGCCCGACTTCAGGTTGACGAGATAGTTCAGTTTCACCCGTCGGCCGAACCAGTGCCGGCGCACCTTGCCGGCCGCGGCCACCACGTCCAGCACGTCGTCGTCGGAGGTGGCCAGTACGGCCAGCGCCTCTTCGCGGGTCGGCAGCTCGCGCCGAAGCCCCTTGTCCACCAGCGTGTTCAGCAGGTCCATGAGGTCCGATCCTGGACCATGCGACCGCTCTCGGCCAAGGAGAGTTTGCACAACAGAGATGGTTCGACGTGTGGGTATTGCCACATCTCGGGCCGCCGGAGCGACCGCTAGGGTCTGTTCACTGCCTACAAAACACCGCCACCGCACCAGCGGCGAGCCCCGGAGGACACATGGCGTTCGGCTGGATCGACGAGCAGGCCGAGGCGCGCCGCAGGGCCGGACTCGTGCGTACGTTGCGCCCGCGCCCCGCCGACTCGCCGCTCCTCGACCTCGCGAGCAACGACTACCTCGGACTCGCCCGCCATCCGGAGGTCACCGAGGGCGCGGCCCGTGCCGCGCGTACGTGGGGCGGCGGCGCGACGGGCTCCCGGCTCGTCACCGGCACCACCGAACTGCACGGGGAACTGGAACGCGAACTGGCCGATTTCTGCGGCTTCGAATCCGCGCTCGTCCTGTCCTCGGGCTACGCGGCCAACCTGGCCGCCGTCACCGCGCTCGCGCCGCACGGCTCACTGGTCGTCTCGGACGCGGGCAACCACGCCTCCCTGATCGACGGCTGCCGGCTGGCCCGCGGCACCACACAGGTGGTCGGCCACGCGGACCCCGACGGCGTGCGCAAGGCGCTCGGCACCCACGACGGACCCGCCGTCACCGTCTCCGACACGGTCTTCTCGGTGGACGGCGACGCGGCACCGCTCATCGAACTCGCCCTCGCCTGCCGGGAGTTCGGCGCCGGACTGATCGTCGACGACGCGCACGGACTCGGTGTCCTGGGCGACGGCGGCAGGGGCGCTCCGCACGCGGCGGGGCTCGCGGGGGACCCGGACGTCGTCGTGACGCTCACGCTCTCCAAGTCGCTCGGCAGCCAGGGCGGCGCCGTCCTCGGCCCGGCGGCGGTCATCGACCATCTCGTCAACGCGGCGCGCACCTTCATCTTCGACACCGGTCTGGCGCCGGCGGCGGCGGGCGCGGCGCTGGCGGCACTGCGGCTGCTGCGCCGCGAACCGCAGCGGGCGGCGCGGGCGCGCGAGGTGGCCACGGCACTGCACACCCGGCTGACGGCGGAGGGTCTCTCCGCGGTACGACCCGACGCCGCGGTCGTCTCCGTGCGGGCACCGTCCCCCGAACGGGCGGTGCGATGGGCGGCCGACTGCCGCGAGGCGGGCCTCGCTGTCGGCTGTTTCCGTCCCCCGTCGGTGCCCGACGGTGTTTCGCGACTGCGGCTGACGGCCCGCGCGGACCTCACCGAGGAGCAGATCGAGCACGCGGTGGACGTGATCAGCCGGAACCGGTGAACCGGTGAGGTGCTCCGCCGGTGAACCGGTGGAGCGGTGAACCGTGCGGGTCAGTTCAGCCCGGTGATGAACTCCTCCCAGACGCCGGGGGTGAACACCAGGGCCGGGCCCGCCGTGTCCTTGGAATCGCGCACCGCGACCATTCCGGACCAGGGTCCGGAGCCCGGGCGTGCTGTCTCGACGCAGTTGTTCATCCCGGTACTGCGGCTGCTGCGCAGCCATCGCACATCGTGCAGTGAAGTGCTGGAGGGTACGTACCGAGGCATTGCGGACATGACGTGCCTCCTTACGCGCCGTCACCTATCCCGGCGATGTAGTCCAACGAGTCCTCGGGCGAAAGGGCGTGGAACTGAAGGGCGTTGAAGGCCTCGGCGTAGGCCTGGAGGTCTTCTTTCCGTTCGAGATGGAGGCTACTCGTCAAGTGGTCGAGAACAACCACATCCAGATCAGTTGTGTTCGGAAATGAGAAAATAACGAAAGGGCCGGTCACTCCGATGTGTGCTCCGGCGGCGAACGGCAGTACCTGGAGCCGTACTTGAGGCAAGGCGGCGGCCTCTGCCAGCCGGCGCAGCTGGCGTGCCATGACATCGGGGCCGCCCACCTCCCGTCGTAACACCGCCTCGTCCAGGACGGCGGACAGTTCCAGCGGCGGGTCCGAACGCAGCACGTCCTGCCGGGCCAGGCGCACCTCGACCAAGGCGTCGAGCTTGCTCTCCTCCAGTCCGTCCACGGCGGCCCGCGTCACCGCGCGGGCGTACTCCGGCGTCTGGAGCAGCCCGGGTACGACAGAGGTCTCCAAGGTGCGCATACCGCTGGCTCCCGACTCCAGACTGATGAAGTCGCGGTACGCCGGCGGGAGTACCCCGCGGTACGCGTGCCACCAGTGATGGCGGCCGTTGCCCTCGGATCCCGCCAACACGACGAGGAGCTCGCGCAGTTCCGGATCCTCGACGCCGTACGCGTCCAACAGACGCTCCACGTCGGCCGGTTTCACCCCGCTGGTGCCGGTTTCGATGCGGCTCACCTTCGACTGGTGCCAGCCGAGCAGGCGGGCCGCCTCGCCGCTCGTGAGGCCCGAGCCCGCGCGCAGCGCGCGCAGTTCGGCGCCGAGCTTGCGGCGGCGTACCGCGGGACCGTGCTGCATGGCTGTTCTCCTTACTCCTTCCAAGTCGCCCGAATACGCTCTGCCGACGCAGAGTTCACCGCATCGAGCGACAGATATATGCATTACTCGGTGGATCGCACCCGCGACCGGCCCGGTAATGGCAGTCTGGCGCAAGCACCAGTCCGGGACCGTACTCGAACCATCCGCTCGGTGTCGGGTTCCGGTCCCGTGGGAAAGGGACGACGTCGCCATGGCAGATCACCAGGAAGCATCCGTCACGCTGCCGAGCGAGCCGGCCTCGGTTTCCGTGGCCCGTAAATTCGTCGCCGAAGTGCTGGCCGAATGGGGCCTGCCGCGTGACTGCGAAGTCGCCGATACCGTGCGCCTGATCGTGTCCGAACTGGCCACCAACGCCGTCCAGCACACGTTCGGGCAGTCGCCCACCTTCACGGTCGGCGTTCGTCTCGACCGGGAGGAGCGCCTGCGCATCGGTGTCACCGACAGCCATCCGCGCTTTCCGAAGCGGCTGCCCGCGGCTGTCCAGCAGGACAACGGCCGGGGCATGGTGATCATCCGCTGGCTGACCGCCGAATGCGGCGGCAGACTCACCGTCCGGCCCACCCGTGAGGGCGGCAAGACGGTCTCCATCGAACTCCCGTGGACGGTACCGGTCCAGCCGGTGCCGGCCGGGGGGCCTCAAGAGCCCTGAGCACCCGTCGTGCGGGCAGGCGGTGCGGACAAGCCGTTCGGGCGGCCCGTTCGGACACCGCGCTCGAACGGGTCGATCGGTCAGCCCCTCAGACCTCCGGGCGGTTGCCGGTCCTGTGCTGGCCGGCCCGCCCGAAGGCGCCGCGCAGCAGGGCACGGAACGCGTCGGCCGCGGGTGCCGTCACATCCGTCCGGTGGACGACCGAGATCGTACGGCGCAGATCTCCCGGCTCCAGCAGCCGCGTCCCCACCGGTGTCGCCGCGGTCGCCGCCACCATCTCCGGTACGACCGCGATCCCGAGCCCGGCGCTGACCAGCGCGCACACCAGGGCGTATCCCGGGGTCTCGACGAGCACCGCCGGCGTGGCCCCCGCCCGGGCGAGCGCGGCCTCCACGGCCTGCCGGGGAGGATGGTCCGGGGCCATGCTGATCAGCGGCTGCCCGGCCAGCTCGGCGAGCGGCAGCCGGGCCGAACCGCCCGCGAGGAGGTGACCGGGAGCGGTCACCAGCACCAGTTCCTCGACCAGGACCGGCTCGACGCCCACGGACGACGGGAGCGGGACCGGCGGGGCGGGCTGGTAGGTGTGGGTGAGCGCCAGGTCCACCTCGCCGGCCGCGACCGCCGCGATCCCGTGCGGAGGTTCGTAGTCGGCGACCGCGAGGGCCACGTCAGGGTGGGCCCGCCGGAAGGCGCTGAGCACGGGCGGCAGCAGATGGATGCCGGCCGTCTGGAAGGTGCCGAGCCGCAGTGTGCCGCCCGACAGTCCCGTCAGACGGGCCAGTTCGTGCCGGGCCAGCTCCATCTCGTCGAGGACCCGGCGGGCCCGCACGACCAGCAGCTCACCCGCGCCGGTGAGCCGTGTCCCGCGATGGGAGCGCACCAGCAGTGTCGCCCCCGCCTCCCGCTCCAGCTTCGCCACCTGCTGGGACAGGGCCGGCGGCGTGTAACCGAGGCGTTCGGCGGCCCGGGTGATCGACCCCGCCTCGGCGACCGCCACCAGCGCCGCGAGCCGCGTCGGGTCGTACATCGCGCCTCCCCGGCCCGGCGGCACCCTGCCGGGTCTAAACGATTGCTTAAGACCCGCCCAGGATATTCGACATACCTGCTGAAGGCCCGGGCCGGGCAGCCTGGGGGCATGGACGCACAGCTCATCGCCTTCACGGGAGTCGCCGCGGGCATGGTCGCCATGCCCGGCGCGGACTTCACCGTCGTCGTGCGCAACGCCCTCGTCTCACGCCGGGCCGGAGTCGCGTGCGCCCTCGGCATCGCGGGCGGACTGCTGCTCCACACCGCGCTCGCGGTCGCCGGGGTCGCCGCGGTCCTCACCGCAGTCCCGGCGCTGTTCCGGACGCTCCAACTGCTCGGCGGCGCCTATGTGCTGTACCTGGGCCTGCGCACGCTCCGCTCACTGGGCCGTCCGCGCGGGCCGGCGGCCGATGAGGTCGGCCCGCTTCCGGGCGCCCCGGTGGTGGCGGAGGCGGCCGGGCCGGGTGCGCGTCCGCTGCGGCAGGGCTTCGTCACCAACGCGCTCAACCCGAAGGCGCCCATCACCTTCCTGAGCCTGCTACCGCAGTTCGTGCCCGCGGGCAGCCCCGCGATGCCGCGGACGCTGCTGCTGGCGCTGATCGTGGTCGTTCTGGCCCTGGTGTGGTTCCCGGCGGTCGCGCTGCTGGTGGACCGGCTCGGACGGTGGCTGCGCGGGCCGCGCGCCGCCCGCGCCGTGGAGGGCGTCACCGGCGGCGCGCTCACCGTTCTGGGCCTCGTGCTCGTGCTGGAGCCTCTGACGAGCTGAGACGGCGTCTCAGCGGCCGGGAGAAGGCCCGAACCGGGGCGGCGCGGTCCGCCGCCCCCGTTGGACAGGGTCAGCCGACCCTGCCGTACCAGACGCTTCTCGTCCAGATCCTCTCGAGTTTCACCACTTGCCCGGTCTTCGGGGAGTGCCAGATCTTTCCCTTCCCGGCGTAGATGCCGACGTGGTACACGTTCCGGCCCGAGTGGAAGAACACGAGGTCACCGGCCTCGCGGTGCGAGGCCGAGACGTGGTGCGTCTTGTTGTACTGCGCCGCGGCCGTACGAGGCAGCTTCTTGCCCGCCTTCTTGTACGAGTAGAGCGTGAGCCCGGAGCAGTCGAAGCGGTGCGGTCCCGTGGCGCCCCACTGGTACGGGGAGCCGTGCTTCGACGCCGCGACCTGGAGTGCCCTCGTCGCAGGGGTGGCCGCCTCGGCGTCGGGTGCGACGCCGGGGACCACGAGGCTGCCGCCCACGGCGGCAAGAGTGAGCGCCGAGGCCGTACCGGCCCGGGTCCACAGCGACGGGACACGATTGAGCGCAGTCATGCGCAACCCTTCGTCAGCCGCCTGTGAAGGATGACCTGTCGGATTCGGGCTGGCGAAGTTGCCCGGCCGCAGCTGCGGCTTCACCCCAAGGACCGCCCGGAACTGTTCCGGCGACCCGTCTAGCTGGGTCCTCCACTCCTGCCGATGCACATCTGTCGACCGGTCATCCGGGCGGCGGCAGGACTCGGCGTCCGCCCGGACCGCCCCGCCGCTGCGGCGGGGGCTTGTCGTCGAAAGGGATCTTCACTCATGAGTGTCGGAAATACCGAGCGGAACCGGCGTTTTGTGGGCTTACTCACCACTCACCCGTTCGGGTGGACACCCCTCTGTTCGAGGGGGTGTTGGAGACATCGACGAGGCCCGCACCTGCGGTGAAGGGCTTCATCCCGCCTTCCTGGTCCGCGTGTTGCGCAACTTGGAGGGGTCGCAGAAAGGATCGTTCACTACGCCATCGGGGGGTACACCATCCGGTCCGTTTGAGTCCCGGGCCGGACACCACGGAACCTCGGCGCGTGCCGGCACCGGGGTGGGGGTCCGTCAACTGCCGGGCTCGGGCGGCACGGTGACCCGGGCCGCCCGTCGTTCGCCGTCGAGAACCCGCAGCGCCTGAGCCAGCGTCGGGGCGTGCACCTCGCTCTCGCCCCGCTGGTGCATCAGCGTGAGCGCGTCCCTCAGGGCCACGGCCTGGCCGACCAGTGCCTGAGCCGCCCTCAGGCCGCGATAGGTGTCTCCGGGACGGGACGGGTTGATACGGCCGACCAGGTCGACCACGTCGAGGTAGCGGTCGATCAGCTCGGCCTCGGCGCGGGTCAGCGCCGGCAGCGGGGGGAGGTCCGGGATCATCGGCCGCTCACCTCGCGCCGGGCGTCTCGAGCGAGGCCCTGCGGCCCGGGACGATCCGGTCGATCAGTCCGTAGGCCAGCGCCGCCTGCGCGTCGAGGATCTTGTCGCGCTCGATGTCCGCGGTGACCCGCTCCGGGCTCTGTCCCGTGTGCCGTACGAGCATCTCCTCAAGGAGCTCGCGGGTGCGTGCCAACTCCTCGGCCCGGATGACCAGATCGCTCGTCCGCCCCTGGACCGGCTCCGGGACCGACGGCTGGTGGAGGAGGACGCGGGCTCCCGGCAGGGCGAGCCGCTTGCCCGGAGCGCCGCAGGCCAGCAGGACGGCCGCGGCCGACGCCGCCTGGCCGAGGCAGACCGTCTGGACGTCGCAGGTGACGAACCGCATCGTGTCGTAGATCGCGGTCATCGCGCTGAAGGAGCCGCCCGGGGAGTTGACGTAAAGGCGGATGTCCTGCTCGGGCGCCTGGTGTTCGAGGTACATGAACTGCGCCGTCACATCGTTCGCCGAGGTGTCGTCGATCGGCGTCCCGAGGAACACGATCCGCTCGCTGAGCAGCTTCGAGTACGGATCCGGCGTCCGGTGCCCCGCGCTGGTGCGTTCGGTGAACTCGGGCAGGACATGGCGGGCGGACGGACTGTCCATGGCGCGCGCCTCCTCAGGTCGACGTCCGTAAAAAATGTACAGGACGTACGTCTCGGTGGAAGGGGGTCATGCCGAGAGCGAAAACGGCGGTTCCGCTCGACCGGGAGGCGGCGAAGGGGCGTCGTGTCCCGTCGGCCGACGGGATCTTGTACCCCGCGCAGTGCCGGAGGCCCGGTCTAAGCTGGACGTCATGGCCTACGAGATTCCGGTGACGCAAGCCAGGGCTGAGCTCGCCGAACTGATCAACCGCGTCGTGTACGGCGGTGAGCGCGTCGTCGTGACGCGGCACGGGAAGCCTCTCGCCGCCCTGGTCTCCGCCGCCGACCTGGAGCGCCTCGAAAAACTCCAGGAGCCCGCGGACGATCAGGTGATCAGCGCTCTGTCCAGCGTCCGCGAGGTGGCGTCCGCGCCCCGCGAACGCCAGCGGTTCGGCATCGCCGCGGAGCACCGGGGGCCCAGCGCCTCCTAGCCGCCCGCGCTGGACCGCGACCGCGGCCACTGCCGCGCTCCGGGACGGCCCCCACGCTCCGGGACCGCCCCGCGTTCCGGGACCGTCTCCGCGACCGCGGGCTTTGACCGTCCTCACCGCGGCGGCCACGGCGCCGCTCCCGGGACCCTCCCCGGGTACGGCCGCGCAGTATGCCGTATACGGTCCGGCCCTGGACGGCCTCGCTGCTCGCCGGGGTGCCGGCGCGGCCCGGTCGAGCGGAACCGGCGAAGCGGGACCGCCTCGCGGGCCCGACGGCGTCCTTCCGCCCGGCCCTGGAGGGATCCCAGGCTGGTTAACGTCCTCGAAACTCCGGCCAACTAGCGTGCCCATCCACGCCACCAGGGGTTTTGGTGGCTGCGGCCGCCGGGCCCCGCACGGTCCGGAGCGAGGATGTGAGGTGGGACGCCGTGCAACTGACCCCGCACGAGCAGGAGAGGCTGCTGATCCATGTGGCAGCCGATGTCGCCGAGAAGCGCCGGGCCCGCGGACTGAGACTGAACCACCCCGAGGCCGTCGCCCTGATCACGTCGCACATCCTCGAAGGCGCCCGTGACGGCCGTACCGTCGCCGAGCTGATGTCCTCCGGACGCAAGATCCTCACCCGGGACGACGTCATGACGGGCATCCCCGAGATGATCCACGACGTCCAGGTCGAGGCGACCTTCCCGGACGGCACCAAGCTCGTCACCGTCCACGACCCGATCGTCTGACGGGGGAGCGAGCGCCATGATTCCCGGAGAGATCCTCTTCGCCGAGGAGCCCGTCGTCTTCAACGAGGGCCGTGCGGTCACCCGGCTGACCGTCCTCAACGCCGCCGACCGCCCCGTCCAGGTCGGCTCCCACTACCACTTCGCCGAGGCCAACCCCGGTCTGGACTTCGACCGCGGCGCCGCGCGCGGCAAGCGGCTCAACGTCGCCGCGGGCACCGCCGTGCGCTTCGAGCCCGGGATCCCCGTCGACGTCGAACTCGTCCCGCTGGCCGGCGCCCGTGTGGTGCCCGGACTGCGCGGGGAGACCGGAGGTGCCCTCGATGCCTGAGATCTCGCGTGCCGCGTACGCCGACCTGTTCGGCCCGACGACCGGCGACCGGATCCGCCTCGCCGACACCGACCTGCTGATCGAGATCGAGGAGGACCGTTCCGGCGGGCCAGGACTCGCCGGCGACGAGGCGGTGTTCGGCGGCGGCAAGGTCATCCGGGAATCCATGGGCCAGGCCCGCGCTACGCGCGCGGACGGCACCCCGGACACGGTCGTCACCGGTGTCGTGATCGTCGACCACTGGGGGATCGTCAAGGCCGACGTCGGCATCCGCGACGGCCGGATCTCCGGCATCGGCAAGGCCGGCAACCCGGACACCATGGACGGGGTCCATCCCGACCTGGTGATCGGGCCCGAGACCGAGATCATCTCGGGCAACGGGCGGATCCTGACCGCGGGCGCCATCGACGCGCACGTCCATCTGATCTGTCCGCAGATCGCCGACGAGGCGCTCGCCTCCGGCATCACGACGCTCGTCGGCGGTGGCACGGGCCCCGCCGAGGGCTCCAAGGCGACCACCGTCACGCCCGGTCCCTGGCATCTGGCCCGGATGCTGGAGTCGATGGAGGGGTACCCGCTCAACTTCGGTCTGCTCGGCAAGGGCAACACCGTCTCGCACGACGCGATGCTGTCGCAGATCCGGGGCGGCGCGCTCGGCCTGAAGATCCACGAGGACTGGGGCTCGACGCCCGCCGCGATCGACGCCGCGCTCACCGTCGCCGACCGCACCGGCATCCAGGTCGCCATCCACACCGACACCCTCAACGAGTCCGGGTTCGTCGCCGACACCCTCGCCGCCATCGCGGGACGGGGCATCCACGCGTACCACACGGAGGGCGCGGGCGGCGGGCACGCGCCGGACATCATGTCCGTGGTCTCCGAGTCGTACGTGCTGCCCAGCTCCACCAACCCGACCCGGCCGTACACCGTCAACACCGCCGAGGAACACCTCGACATGCTGATGGTCTGCCACCACCTGAACCCGGCGGTGCCGGAGGACCTGGCCTTCGCCGAGTCCCGTATCCGGCCGTCGACCATCGGGGCCGAGGACATACTCCACGACCTCGGCGCCATCTCGATCATCTCCTCGGACTCCCAGGCCATGGGCCGCGTCGGCGAGGTCATCATGCGGACCTGGCAGACGGCCCATGTGATGAAGCGGCGCCGGGGCGCGCTGCCGGGCGACGGACGCGCGGACAACCGTCGCGTACGTCGCTATGTCGCCAAATACACGATCAACCCGGCGCTGGCGCAAGGGCTGGCCCGCGAGATCGGCTCCGTGGAGACCGGCAAGCTCGCCGACCTGGTGCTGTGGGAGCCCGCGTTCTTCGGGGTCAAGCCGCACCTCGTCATCAAGGGCGGGATGATCGCGTACGCGCAGATGGGTGACGCCAACGCGTCCATCCCGACGCCGCAACCGGTGCTGCCCCGGCCGATGTTCGGGGCGATCGGGCGGGCGCCGGCCGCGAACTCCTTCAACTTCGTGGCGCCGCTCGCGATCGAGGACGGGCTGCCGGAACGGCTCTCGCTCGGCAAGCGGTTCGTCGCCATCGAGTCGACGCGGGCGGTGACCAAGGCCGACATGCGGGAGAACGACGCACGGCCCGAGGTGCGGATCGACCCCGACAGCTTCGCCGTGCACATCGACGGGGAACTCGTCGAGGCGACTCCGGCCGCCGAACTGCCCATGGCCCAGCGTTACTTCCTCTTCTGATGTCCCGGGCAGCGCTTCTCGTCCTGGCGGACGGCCGCTTTCCCGCCGGGGGGCACGCGCACTCCGGCGGGGCCGAGGCGGCCGTCAAGGCCGGGCGGATCACGGGAGCGGCGACCCTGGAGGACTTCTGCCGGGGCCGGCTGCACACGACCGGACTCGTCTCGGCCGCGCTGGCGGCGGCGGGCGCGCTCGGGGTCGACCCGGTGGTCCTGGACGCGGCCGCCGACGCTCGCACACCCTCGCTCGCGCTGAGGGTCACCGCGCGTCGGCTGGGACGGCAGCTCATGCGGGCGGCCAGGGCCACCTGGCCGTCCGCCGAACTCGACGCACTGGCAGGGGAGTTCCCCAAGGGCGCCCATCAGCCGGTGGTGCTGGGCGTGGCGGCGCGGGCTGCCGGCCTTGGGCCCGAGGACGCCGCGTACTGCTCGGCGTACGAATGCGTCAGCGGGCCGGCCTCGGCGACGGTGCGGTTGCTGAGCCTTGATCCGTTCGACGCGACGGCCGCGCTGGCCCGGCTCGCGCCGGAACTGGATGTCGTCGCCCACGCGGCGGCGAGTGCGGCGCGGCGGGTCCTCGACGACGGGGTCGAGGCGCTTCCCGCGGCGTCGGCGCCGCTCCTGGAGATCAGCGCGGAGGCGCACGCGGCCTGGCCGGTACGCCTCTTCGCGTCATAGCGAGCGTGGACTTCCCTGTCGCCGGGAGCCCGCGGGCCCTCAACTCGCCGGGCGTCTCGGTCCTCTCGGTCCTCTCGGATCGGATTGCCGGGAGGCCGCGGGACCTCACGACGGAGGGAGTCTGCGGGCCTTCGCGTCGCGGGGGTTTGCGGGTCTTCGCGGTGCGGGGAAGCCTGCGGGTCCTCGGGTCGGGGGGAGTCCACGGGTCTTCGCGGCGCGGAGATTCCTCGGAACTCCACATCACAGCAAGCAAGCAAGCCTGCGGGGTGGCCGCCGTCGGCGCGGGCGCCCCTTGGCCCACCAACCTTCCCGAAGGTGTCGGTCCCGCTCGATCCGTCGGGGGACCCATGACCTCCGGGGCAGTCGCCCTCAGAACCCCGTCGCCGGCCCCGAAAGGCACTGGTCCGTGTACGACGGACAGGCCGCCTCGCGGCCGGCGCGGGCCGAACGAAGCTGGAGCCGTACCGTGCATCTCGACCACACTCACGACGGGCCGTCCGCGATCAGCGCCGATGCCCACCGGCCCGACGGCACGCGCCGCGCCCTGCGCATAGGGCTCGGCGGACCCGTCGGTTCCGGGAAGACAGCCACCGTCGCCGCGCTCTGCCGGGCGCTGCGCGACGAGCTCTCCCTCGCCGTCGTCACCAACGACATCTACACCCGCGAGGACGCCGAATTCCTGCTGCGGGAAGCGGTGTTGCCGCCGGAGCGGATCGCCGCCGTCGAGACGGGCGCGTGCCCGCACACCGCGATCCGGGACGACATCTCCGCGAACCTCGAAGCCGTCGAGGACCTGGAGGACGCGATCGGGCCGCTGGATCTGATCCTCGTGGAGTCCGGCGGCGACAACCTCACCGCGACCTTCTCCAAGGGGCTCGTCGACGCGCAGATCTTCGTGATCGACGTCGCGGGCGGGGACGACATCCCGCGCAAGGGCGGCCCCGGGGTCACGACGGCCGACCTGCTCGTCGTGAACAAGACCGACCTGGCTCCGTATGTCGGCTCCGACCTGGGACGGATGGCGACCGACGCCAAGGCGCAGCGGGCCGAACTGCCCGTGGTCTTCCAGTCGCTCAGGACCGAGAGCGGCGTCACGGCGGTCGCCGGCTGGGTGCGGGAACGGCTCGCCGCGTGGACGGCATGACGACGGCGGGAGTGCGCGCGACCGCGCGGATCGAGGCCAGGGACGACGGCCGGGGCGGGACCTCGCTGCCGGTGCTGGACGGAGAGGGGCCGCTCGCCCTGCGCCGGATCCGGAGCACCGGGTCCGAGGCGCGCGTGATGCTGGTCGGGGCGATGAGCGGACCGCTCGGCGGCGACCACCTCGCCGTCGAGGCCCGGGTCGGTCCGGGCGCGCGACTGCGGGTCGGTTCGGCCGCCGCCACCATCGCCCTGCCCGGACAGGCCAAGGGCGAGGCCCGCTACGACGTACGCCTCGACGTCGCCGACGGAGGTGAACTCGCCTGGCTGCCGGAGCAGTTGATCTCCGCCGGTGGCAGTGAACTGTGCGTGTCCTCGCGCGTCGACCTGCGGGGCGGCGCCCGGCTCGTCTTCCGGGAGGAGCAGGTGCTCGGGCGGGTGGGAGAGGAACCCGGGCGGCTCACCAGCCGTCTCACCGTGCGGCGCGACGGACGGGCCCTGCTCGACCAGGAGTTGGCGTGCGGTCCGGGCGCGCCCGGCGGCTGGGACGGGCCCGCTGTCCTCGCGGGACATCGGGCCCTCGGGCAACTCGTCGTCGTACGACCTGAGTTCGAGCAGCAGGTGCCCGCGGCGCGGCTGCTGGGCGAGTACGCGGCACTCACCCCGCTCGCCGGGCCCGCTGTGCTCGTGACCGCGCTCGCCCCCGACGCGCTGCTGCTGCGGAGGGTGCTGGACACGGCTATGCGCGATCTCACGTGACGTCAATTGTCTTTGTGAGAAGGCGGATTCACGCCAGAGTCACCGCTCAACGGAACACGGCGCACCGGCTATCGGATTGGTAAAGAACACCGGTCACGTCTGTCCCCAGGGACCCCGCAGCAGAAAGGATTCCCGTATCCATCGCAACGATGTACGGGGAGGTCACACTTGAGGTCCAAGAGACCGACGAAACGGGTGGCAGCGCTCGGTTCGGCCGGAGCGCTCGTCACCGCGACCCTGATAGCCGGAGCCGTCGCGGCCCCGTCGGCCACCGCCGACTCGCGACAGGGCCGGAGCCACGGGCAGAACCGCGAGCAGCACGGGGCGGCCATCGCCGCGGAGCGGGCCGCGAAGGCCGGGATCGACTGGCAGGACTGCCCGGCGGACTGGGGCTTCGAGAAGCCGATCCAGTGCGGCTGGGTCAGCGTGCCGCTGGACTACGCGCACCCCTACGGCAAGCAGATCAAGCTGGCCGTGGACCGCATCGGGAACACCGGCACCAAGGAGGAGCGCCAGGGCGCGCTCGTCTACAACCCGGGCGGCCCCGGTGCCTCGGGCATGCGCTTCCCGCGCCGGGTCACCACCAAGAGCCCCCTGTGGGTGAACACCGCGAAGGCGTACGACTTCGTGGGCTTCGACCCGCGTGGTGTCGGCCACTCGGCGCCCATCTCCTGCATCGACCCGCAGGAGTTCGTGAAGGCGCCCAAGGCGGACCCGGTCCCGGACTCCGAGGCGGACAAGCGCGTCCAGCGCAAGCTGGCCGCGGAGTACGCGGACGGCTGTGCCCAGCGCAGCGGCAAGGCCGTGCTGGAGCAGATGACCACGCCCAACACGGCGCGCGACCTCGATGTCATCCGGGCCGGGCTCGGCGAGAAGAAGCTCAACTACCTGGGCGTCTCGTACGGCACGTACCTCGGCGCCGTCTACGGCACGCTCTTCCCCGGGCACGTGCGCCGCATGGTCGTCGACAGTGTCGTGAACCCGGCGCGCTCGAACATCTGGTACCAGGCCAACCTGGAGCAGGACATCGCGTTCGAGGGCCGCTGGAAGGACTGGGAGGACTGGGTCGCCAAGAACGACGCGGCCTTCCACCTCGGTGACACCCGCGCCAAGGTGCAGGACCAGTGGCTGAAGCTGCGGGCCACCGCGAAGAAGAGCCCGCTGGGTGGCGTCGTCGGCCCCGCCGAGCTGATCTCCTTCTTCCAGAGCGCCCCGTACTACGACTCCTCGTGGGTGCCGGTCGCCTCGGTGTTCAGCAAGTACGTCGCCGGTGACACCCAGGCGCTCGTCGACGCCGCGGCCCCCGACCTGACCGACACGGCGGGCAACATCACGTCGGAGAACAGCAACGCCGTGTACACGGCCGTCGAGTGCGCCGACGCCCAGTGGCCCACCAGCTGGCAGAAGTGGGACCGGGACAACACGCGGCTCAACACGCAGTATCCGTTCATGACATGGGCGAATGCGTGGATGAACTTGCCCTGTGCGAGTTGGGGCGCCAAGCAGCAGTCCCCGGTGGAGGCGAAGACCGGCAGGGGTCTGCCGGCCGTCCTCATCGTGCAGTCCACGAATGACGCCGCCACTCCGTACCCCGGTGCCGTCGAACTGCACAAGCGGTTCAAGGGCTCCCGCCTGATCACCGAGCAGGGCGCGGGCTCACACGGTGTGACCGGTCTGGTCAACCCGTGCATCAACGGGCGGGTGGACGACTACCTGCTCACCGGCAGGACGGACGCCGCCGACGTGACGTGCGCGCCGCACGCCACTCCGCAGCCGTAGTCCCCAGCGCACGAGGGGGGGGGGGGGGGGGGGGGGGGGGGGGCCGCCCCCCCCCCCCCCCCCCCCAACCCTGTCCCAGCGATCCGCTTGGGAACGCTCACGCGCATGATAGGTGAGGTCTTGCGGCCTATGTTTT
>NZ_JBVJCT010000061.1:0-31790 GCF_055588305.1 Streptomyces sp. NPDC042002
GATCCCACTCCGCATTCGTCAGATCCCCACGACCCATACCACCAGCGTGACCTCAACACCCCAGCCCCGTCAGGAGATCCGAGAAACAGCGCCTAAATCGTGAAGGTCACAAGCATTGACCGCGGGAAAACCTGTGTCGGCAACGGCGGTCGGCCCGCCACCATGGGTGCATGAGGGTGATCCTGGACAACAACGTGTGGTCGTACGTAGGCATCGAGGGCGCCAAGGCCGAGCTCGAGGCCCTGTCCAAGAGCAAGCGTCTGTCCATTCGGACGCCACCTGCCACGCTGCTCGAGGTCCTGCGCACCAGCGACCCAGGGAAGCGGGACCGCATCATCGACGCGATGACTTCGCCACACTGAGTACGGCTGCGTACCGAAGTCGATGTCGAGTGTGAGGAGTTCATGGCAGAGGCGCGTCGGACACGCCCTCAGTGGGTGCGCCAGCTGCCCCAGGCCGGACGGCCGGCTGACCTGCGAAATTTCTGGACGCGCGGTATTTGGCGGGAGGCGGCACGAGACAGCGCTCCGCTCGCGGCCCGCCAGCCGCGCCTCACGGACACGGACGAGGACCGGGTCTTCGGCGTCATGAAGAGCAACAGCCTCTCGATGCGTGAGGCCAAGTGGCACGGGGAGGGCCTGTCCAAGGTCACCTACACGGCCGCCGAGGGCGCCTACCTCGCGGGCTGGCAGCGCGGAGTTCACGTAGCAGGATGGCGCGTCGAGGGGCGCGATGTGTTCCGGCAGGCCCTGGACCGCCACGACCTCAAGACATGGGCGGGGCACGACACAACTTACGGCGACTGGCTCGCGCCGTATCTGAAGCTCGACCGCGTGCTGCGGGACCCGGAGGACTTCACCCGGTTCTGGCTCACGGACGTCAACGAGGAACGGATGCCGCGCAATTGGCTGCGATGGGTCTCTGGCGTCGCGCTGCTCGAACACAAGGTCACCAAGAGCACCGGCCGCGACAATCAGCTGGCCTGCTATCTCCCGGAATGCGACGTCTTCCTCTCCGAAGACCGGCGCTTCGTCAGCGCCTTGCTCCGAGTAAAGGAGACGGCCCCCATGTCTCTGCCGGAGATCCGCTGGGTCGACATCGAAGCGAGCGGCGGCAAGGCCGTGGACGTGATCGCAGCCGCCCTCGCCTGACAGGCGCGGGACCCGGGCCGTGCAAGACGCGACTCCGCACATACCTCGGGCGTCCACGCACCCGGTTCTCCGGCGCCGGCGCCGCGGTCGGCCCAGTGCACCGCATCCCTGCCCAACTGGGGCTTCAGCGCCCGGACGGGAGCCCTGAGCTCCGGTACCACCGGCGGGCGAGCAATGGGCTGGCATCACAGCCCCGGGAATCAGTCCTCGTCTGCGCCCAACAGCTCAAGAAGCGCGTGGGGGCCCGGGGCCGTCGCGGAGTCTTGGTCGAGGAGCACGCTGCCCGTGCGGGTGGTGAGTGTCAGCGAGCCGACACGGCGTGCACCAAACCACCACTCCTCGATGATCCGCATGAGGCGGTCGCGGGTTTGATCGGGGAGATAGGTGAGCGGGACGACCACATGGTCGGGTGTCGCGAACCTCAACTGGCCGTCGTACACACCGGTGTCCACAATGAGCCGGGCCAGGTCCCACAGCAGGTCGCGGTCCGAGCTGCGGGGGCCACAGCGAATGTCGAGCCGGTACTCCCGCAGACTCTGGTGCAGCCTCTGAACGGGGGCCGTTTCTGACCGCCGGGACTCCCTGGGAGGGAGCGTGCGTCCCAAGGTGAGGCGTACTCCGGAGTCGCCTTGCGCGTTCAGCCGGAAAGCCCGCGCCGGTCCACGCGGAGATCGATCACGATTGCGTATGGACACGCTCGGCTCGCCGGGCGCCGAGGCCGTGAACGTGAGCAGGGCCGAGGGATGCGCGGCAGCCATCAAAGGCACCACACGCTCCGCGATCTGGCGGATCGGCTCCGGCTGCCGGATCAGGTCCTCGTACAGCAGGTCAAGCCCCTCTCCGGTCAAGGGGAGCGCCCAGTTCTCAAGGGACTCGCGCCACAGTGCCTCATGCAAGCCCCAGCGGCCTCTGCGGCGCGCGACCCAGGCCGACAGTGCGGCAATATCCCCGGCGTCGGCCTGCGGTCCGCGCAAATCCGAGCGTGAGGACAGCCACTGCTCAACCCAGTCGACGTCCCCTTGGCGGCAGCGCAGATACGCGACCGCCAGGTCGAAGAGCCCGAACTCGCCGACCCGCAACCAGGCGGCGGGCACCGGCGCGTGCGGCGCCTGCGCGACGGTTCTGGCCCACAGGAACTCGCCGCGGCGCAGGGCCTCCAAGAGGGTGTAGCCGGAGTCGGCCACCGGCCGAAGTGACAGTCGGATGCTTGCCAGGCCCTCGACCGGGTCGACGGTCACGGGCATGCCGGGCGCCACCACCGTGCAGGCGGGCGGACGCTTGCCGCCACCGACTTGGATGGCAAGCGGCCGCTCGGGGGTGCCCGTCGGGATGATCGCCGGTCCCTCCCCATCCGCGTCGGCCAGGGCCGAGAGCGGCAGCGGCGCCCACCCGTCGAAACCGCCCCGAGGCCCCTGCCACAAACTCAGCCACCCAGACGTGCTTCGGCGCCCCCGGTCCGTAAGCCGTGTCTCCGCAGTGGCGTCCGTGGCGAGGCGGGCCGTCGGGTCCCCACCGGTGACCAGCGTGCGGCGCAGCGGCACGTACGGTGACCAGCCGCGCAGCAGGAACCGCTCGCCAGCGCGCAGCTGCACCGTATGTGGTTGCTCTGTGCACAGCGGAAAACGGTCCAAGACACGGTTATGGTGGTCCAAGATCTCCGCCGCGCCGACAACTGTGCCCGCTCTGGCTGCCGGAACGGTCGGGGCATGCACGACGGTCTGTTCCGTGCGGGAGTTCACAACTCCCCCAAGGCGAGGGTGCTTTGGTGGCTCGGCGGAGACAGCCACACGTCGCAACCGGTGGCGGTGAAGCGGCCGTTGACAAAGTCGGCATCGAGCCGGGCCGGGCCGCTGGGGCCTTTGCCCTGCCACGGCTCAGGCGCGGGACCGCGCCGCTGGATGAGGTGTCCGCTGGCGCGCTCGGACAGCATCCACGTGGCGGACGAGAGCGCATCACCGGGAATCGTATCGAAGTGGAACGGTACCGGCGGGCACTCGTCGAACGTGAACACGGTGCCGCCCTTGGTGGAGCTGCCAGAGGTATCGCACACTTGGTGCGGTTCGTCCTGCTCCTGCAGCCCCGGCCACCCCGTTAGCTGGCGGACGTAGGGCCCGATGGTGTCCGTGGTGACCTCCCACCTTGAGCCCTGACGCGGCTCGCGCGGCATGCTCAGCGCATTCAGCACCGCTCTGGTGAACAGCGACGGCGACTTGCGGCGGGCGTACGCGTCGGCTGCGACGTCCGTGGATCGCAGCACCAGACGGTCTCGGCTCTGGGGGTCACGCGGCGGGGTCTTCAGCGCAGTGGCGTCGAGAATGCCCAACGCCTCTAGTGACGAGGGCATGCTGCGGCACGCGTCGACAAAGTAGAGCTGCTTCCCTGCGGCGTTCTCCTCCATTCCCAGCACGGTGCCATCTATGTCGATGGCGTTCGTGAAATACGAGTGCATGTTCTCGCCGGTGTCCTGCAGCAACAGGCCGTGCGGGCCTCGGCCGATCTGGACGCCGTGACCACAGAAGTGGAATAGCGCGACGTTGTCCGTGTGCCTGTCGCAGCGTTCGTACCACCGCTCGAACGCCGCTATCACCTCGCTCATCATGGCCAGCGCGATCTCCGTCGAACCGTCGTCGCCTGCCAGGCGCACCGGTGCCTCCGCCGAGATCAGCACCTCCAGACTGCCCAACGGCAGCTCCGGGCGCTCACCCAGCGGACCGAGCAGGGCCTCGCACATCGCCGTCGCGGAAACGGGCGGGGCGGTCAATTGGGCAAAGCTGCGGCAGTGGTCGGCAGCCTGGGCCTTGGTTCGCTGAAGCGGGCCGCCCTTGAATCGGTCGTACTGCCCCACGCCGATCACGAACGCGTGCAGCGCCGGGCCGTGGATGGCGCGATCCCTGAGCGTGGTCACGAGCGGGTCCCCTCGGCGATGCGGCGGGCGAGGCGGCGGTGGAAGTCCGGCGAGGTGAGATAGGCGCCGTGCGGCATCAGGGCCCCGCTGTCGAAAACCAGATCCTCCGCGCCGGCGAACACGGGCCCGGCCGCGAACGCCAACGGATCCCGTACGTCCATGACGTTGATCCACCGCGTCACATTCGGCAGCATCGGCACCCTCGCAACGTGCGGGGACGGCACGGCCGGATCGCTCGCTGCAAACAGCTTCAGCTCCTCGAACAGGCCGACTTGCGTGCCCACGGTGACCAGCAGGTCGACGCGCACATCGGGCCGGTACAACGAGAGGACGTCGTGGACGATGTTGCCGCCCATACTGTGCGCCACAACGATCAGCGGATCACCGTTCTCGCGTGCCGCTTCGGCCGCGCTATCCAGCGCGTTGCCCACCAATTCCACGACAGGACCAGGCCGTTCGACACTGCCACGTCCAGCGAGATACCCGGCGACATCCGCCAACAGCAGTGCGCCCTTCGGCGTGAAGCGCCGGCTCACTGCCATCACACCGCCAGCAATGGTCTTCGCGAAGGCAGCGTTCATGCGCCGCACGGCCGCCCGCGCGGACCGGGGCACGAGCATGCCACCGAACGTTTCCCACTCGTCCAGTGCATCACGCGCCCCACTACCGTCATCCAACTTTCCCTGCCAGAGGTTCAGTTCCTCGGCCAGGCGATCCAGGAAATCGATGTCGCCCTCGATCTCGCCGATCCACGCGAAGAACTCGACGCCGTCGCCGTGCCGACCCTCGCCGGTCTTCCACGCCCAATAGGCCACGGCTCGCGCGCAGAACATCACCGTCGTGTCCCGCTCCTCTGCCGACCGGGCGTCCACCGATGCCGCTAGCAACTCCAAGGCCAACAACAACGACTTCCGTGCGGCCGTCACCAGCACGCGCCCCTCCGTAACATCCGGCTCCGCCGCCACGGACCCGACGACCATCTCCTCGACCGAGTCGTCGATCGCCGACCTTTCATCGCCCAGAGATTCCACGCCGTCAATCCGCAGGCTCGCCCAGTTCCATGCCGGCGGCGGCAACAGCGCGCCCCAGTGCGGATTGAGGATCGGGGTCTCGGGCGATCGACAGCCCGCCGCCGGCAACAACTCGAGCCGAAACCAACTGTCCCGCAAGGCTGCCCGCTCCTCGTCCTCTGCCTTGCGATTGCCGATTCCGTGCACATGCACCAGTGCCACCGTTTCCCCCTCAAGCCCGGACCGTCCATTCTGCAACACTGGGCCATCCTTGCGATGGCGGGTGAACTACTCAGGCAGATACGGTCTTCGAGGAGACCGTGTAGGCAGCACCGATCTGCACCGTTCAGCACTTCCACGCGCAGCCGCCACCCGGTCCACGAAGCCCGGCGGGTCCCACCGCCGTCGCCATCAAGGCAGACTTCCGCTCACCGTGGCCCGCCCGCTCAGTCCCGCTCCTGGACGAGGCGGTAGACCTCGCGGGCCACGTACTTCTTCAGGCAGCGGCTGATCTCGCGCCGCCGCATCCTGGTGCGCGGGGTAGCGGCCGGGCAGGCTAGTTTGCTCGGATGAGTCCCCTTGATGATGTGGCCGAGCGCGACGGCTGGCGATGCTGGGTGTGTGATGAACCGGTCGACCCCGACGAGTCGGTGAACGACCCGCGGGGTCCCAGCGTCGACAGCCGGACCGCCGACCGCAAGGCCAAGGTCGCCGAGCGGCTCGCGCATCGCGGATGCAACACCCGCAAGGGCGCGGTCAAGGTGGTCATCGCCTGGCCGGACCGCCTGTACGTGGTCGAACCCGCGCCGCTGATCACCGTGGCCGGGAGGCTGGAGCGCAAGGGGGGCCGCGAGATGGTGGGCCGTTGTCCGACCAGGCGAGACGCCCAAGAAGCGGCGGATTGGCTGGTGGACCGGTTCTCCCGACTCGTACCGGGGCTGCCGGTGACCGCCGCCATCGAGGCGGGCGGTGGCCAGTTCCTCGTCATCCTTTCGGCCGACCGCCGGTGACCAGGAATCACCGGCGCACGCTCGCAAGTACGTAGTTGGTGTTGGAGTAGCTCCAGGAGGTGCCCGGCTCGAAGGGGGGCCGGCGCCCCACGGCGATCCTCACCAGCTGCGCGGGCGTCCAGGTGCCGTAGCGGTGCTTCAGGAACCCCTTGGTGAACACCCGCTTCCCGAAGTCGTCGTCCGAGGTGACGTCGAAGATTCCGCTGGTGTGGTTGAGCAGTTGCCGGATGCTGATTCTGCTGCCGTCGTGGCCGTTGCCGTGGACGACCCCGGGCAGCCACTGCTCGACCTTGTCGTCCAGATCGAGCTTCCCCTCAGCCTCCAGCTGGAGCAGCACAGTGGACACGAACGTCTTGGTAATGGAGGCGACCCGGCAGCGGTCGTGGTCACTGCGCGGCTTGCCCGTCTTCAGATTGCCGACGCCCGAAGTGCCTTCCCAGCGTCCAGACTTGTCGACACTCTGCCTGGTGACGCCCGGCACTCCGTCCCTGACGGCGGCGTCCATCCCAGTCTGGGTTCCGGCGTGGTCCCATCGCTCTGCCGCGCCGTTGTTCGCGGCCTGCGCGGGTGCAGCGAATCCGGTCGCGGCCAGCGCGCCCGCCACCACAATGCCGATCAGGCCGGCGCGTCTGTCCTGCGGGGCTGTCCCCCACCACGATCAGCAGAGCGATAGCCGTGTCCGGCCCGATCCCCACCACCTCCAGCAGCTGCGGGGCATGGCATTCCACGAGCCGGGCCAGACGAGCATCCACTTCCCGGACCTGCTCGGACAGCTGACCAGTCCGATGAGCCAGCCAACCCAGCGTGATCCGCGTGGCCTGCAGCACCGACTCCTCGCCGACCCCCTCCCCTCCGCTCGTGCCGGCGAACCCCGCACAGGTACGGAAGAGTTCGGCATTGCCCAGTCCCGCCAGCTCTTCCCGCAAGGCTGGGTCGGAAGTGATGAGAACGGCCTTGAGCTGATTGATGGCCTGCGTGCGGGCTTTGACGGCCGACACCTTCGTGCGCTTGTACATCCTGGCGATCTGCACCGGCCCGGCGCCCCCCTTGGCCCGGGAGCGAGCCCGCCCACTCAGCACGGCTCGCGCCGCGTTCTGAGCATCCAGCGGATCCGACTTACCACGCCGCCGGCGATCCGCCCGATCCAACCGGTTCACGTCCAACACATCCACGCCTGCGCAAGCAGGTAGCGCGACAGGGACGCCCCGTAGGAGCCGGTCCCTTCCACTCCGGCGCGCCTGACAGTTCCCGACTTCCTGGCCTACTTCAGCAGATCTAGATACCCGGCTGCGGTCGCCGGGAGTTCACCGGTGTCCAGCACGGACCCCGTTGCGGAGAGCACCGCAGCCTCATGGGCGTCGCGGTGCGTATCCACCCCCAACAACACCTCCCCCGTATAGCGACGACGGGTCTGGACAGCAGGCCGTGCGCTGGACATGGCCGATGTGGACATGCCATTCCCCTTCCGGTCCGATGGCCGCGTCGCATTGCCGGTACCGGATCGCGACAGACGGTCAGAATCGTGAGGACGCCACAACAATCGGCAGGCCCCTATCGGGACACTCCCCGCCGGCCCGGCACCGACAACGCACCATCCCCGACCCACGGCCGACACTGTGAGACCAGGACACATTGGTCAGAGATGTCAGGAGTCAGACCCCAGATCCGGGACAGCACCCACCCATCCTCCCGCCCCCACAACACCCGAACCCGACGTGCTCAAACTCGACCGCCGACCGCACTTATGCGGCAACTGATGTTCGTTGATGGCGGCGAACGTGCGATAGATACAGCCGTGACGAACGCGATGCGGCAACCCTGTGTTCCTCCGCGGAGCGACCTCCTGATCTGCGCAGCGATCCACCGTCTCGGGCGGATGATGCCGGTGAAGCCCTCCCTCCACCCAACAACGTTCAACAGATGTGCAGTTGGACTGTCAGTGGCGCGTGGTATCCCTAAAGGCATGACACCTTACGGATCATGTTCGGAATATTTTGAGGGATAAAACCGTGTATCCTCAGGGGAGTTGAGACTTGCGAGGGCTGGAGGTGGACCGTGAGTGATCACGAGGAGTTGCTGGCGGATCCCGCCATGCTCGTCCTGGCGCGCGACTCTCGGGGGTGGACCCAGTCCGAACTCGCGGAGCAGATGTCGCACGTGGAGGGCAACCGCATCTCGCAGGGGTACGTAAGCCGGGCCGAAGCCGGACGCATCCCGGTCCGGGCGGAGCGGGTGCTCCTGTTCGCCGCCGCGCTTCGCTTCACACCCGAGGTGCTGTGCCAGGCCGCCGATACGGCCGGGGCAGGCATTGGGCTCATACACCACCGCAAGCGGGCCTCACTGGGAACCCCCGCGCTGCGCCGAATCCATGCGACGCTGGCGCTCACCCGACTCCAGGTCGAAGCGGTAACGCGGGCGGCGGCCCTCCGCCATCCCCACCGGTTCAGGCCCATTGAGGTCAACGACTTCGACACTCCCGCGGACGCTGCGGAGACGCTGCGCGAAGAGTGGAACGTTCCCGTTGGCCCTATCGACGACCTGGTTGCGCTGCTCGAACACGCCGGCGCCCTGGTCGTGGTCCGCGATCTGGGCACCACCGAACTCGACGCCGTCAGTCAGTGGCCGCGCGACCGGGCTCCGCTGATACTCCTCAACTCCACTGCCCCTGGTGACCGTTCACGCTTCAGCCTCGCTCACGAGCTGGGCCATCTGATCATGCACCGCGAGCCAGGCGAGGGACGTACACAAGAGTCCCAAGCCGACCGGTTCGCCGCCGAGTTCCTCATGCCGCACGAGGTGATCCTGGGAGAGCTGAAGCCCGGCATCGACGTCGCCCGCCTCATGGACCTCAAAGCCCGCTGGGGGGTCTCCATGGCCGCCCTCATCCGGCGGGCCACGGACCTGGGCGTGATCAGCGAGTGGCAGTACCGCACGCTCATGGTCGAGTTGTCCGCACTCGGCTACCGCACCAACGAACCGATCGTCATCCGGCGCGAGGCCCCGCGCCATATCGCTCAGGCCGTCACCCGGCTTGAGGGACAGCACCACCTCAGTGCGACCGAGACCGCGCACCTGGCGGGCCTGGGTCGTGAGGAGTTCCACGAGATCTACTTGTGCGCTTCTTCTCCGTCCGGACACAAGGACGTGCCGGACCCTTCTGCGAGGTGATTCATGAGCAACGCCCCCGTTCCCAGGCGGCGACCGCCCGCCGTGAAGGCGCTCGACCACACCGTGGCAGCGGTACCGCTCTTGCAGGGTCGGGTACTACTGCACGAACATGCCCAGTACACTCCCCGACCTCGCCCGGCCCTCGATGACGGCCTGAGCGGCGTGGTCATGACCGGCGCCAACGCCGACGCACGCGCCTTCCAGCTCCGCGCCGACGTCGGCTACCAAGGCACTCTGCTGATCGACAGCGCCGTGTACACCACGTACACGGCAACGGCGGAGGAACCGTTCATGGCTCCTCCCGACGAACTGTTCGCCGCCGTGGACACCTCGCTGAACTTCCAGAAGGCTCGAGGGGCAACCGCAGCACTGACGCCCACCGGCTACATACCGCCGGCGAACTCCCGTGCCCTCAAAGCGGTAATGCGGGAAGCCAACCGGATCGAGCGAGCCGACACGCTAGTCACTCTTCCGATCGATGTCACCTGGCTGAGCCGGGAGAACATCGGCCAACTGATCGCGGTCTGCGACAAGATCCATCACCCGAAGGCAGTCATCCTCTTCCGCCAGTTCGACCCGCTGGGACAGACGAAGGACATCCCGGCCAACTTGCGCAGGCTGTTCACCGAGGTGGAGCACATGTCACTGCTGCGCACAGACCTCGCAGCTCTCGACGTGATGGCGCACGGCGCCCTCTGCGCGGGAATCGGCGTCCAGAGCTCGCTCCGCCACGCGATACCGCCCGACGAGAAGGCACAGATAGGCAAGCGCGGCGGCGGCCCCACGTACCCGCACATCCTGATGCCGCAGTTGATGTGCTTCAAGGGCGCCGAGTCCTTGTCCAAGGTCTACGGCAATGCCGATCCGGCAACCTGCGACTGCGAGGAGTGCGACGGGCGCAGCCTCGACAGCTTTTACCTTTCAGACGGTGAAACGCGGCGTGAGGCCGAGAACCACAACATCCGCACCTGGGGCGCATGGGTCAGCAACATGGCAAGCTACCGAGTCGGCTCCGAGCGTAAGACGTGGTGGCGCAACAAATGCGCTGCAGCCGTCGACCGCTACGCACTGGAAAACCAGCGCATCGGAGTGGGTGCAAGTCCCAAGTCCGGGTTCCAAGTACCCGCGCCGCTCAAAGCATGGGCGACGTTGCCCGTCACTCAGTAGCCGGATGCACCCCATCAGGGGAGCTGACGGTGGACGTCTTCCAGGAATTTCCAGCCAGCAACCGTATGGCGCTTGCGCACGAAGGGACTGGGTGGCACAACAACCTCGACCGCATCACCCCGGACGTGAAGCAACCCGATGCCGTAGAAGTCAGCGCGCATCACGGCCTCGTTCTTGCGCCGCAACGCGCCATCGATCAATACGGAACGAGCAGTGAAAGGCGTGAACCGCTCGGCCCGCTCCATCGCCGATTCCCAGCTGCGTCCGGGCACGAACACCATGTCGACGTGGACCGGCTGGGTTGCCAGACGGGTAATCAATCCGTCGCGTCGGACCACCGCCCCTTTCGGCAGGCACTTCAACGCTCGGCGTTCCCTGCCGTTCAGTGATACGGCAGGAACAGGCTCGCCGAGTGGCAGCGCCATCAAGAGGTTCAGGGCATCCGGTCGCGTCAGGGGGGGCATACCCGCAGCCACCCGTCGCTCCCGCTCTCGCGCCTCGACTCGGTAGGCCGCAACGACTTTCGCTCCCTCGGCTTCAACAACCGCCAGGTCCGCACCGCGGGGTACGAGATCTCCGGGAGCCAGCGCTCCCGCAACCACACCCAAGGGCTCTCGTGCCACGATTGCCATCGATCAACCCGCTCTCGTCCTGCACCCGACGCTCTCCCCAGCAGGGCTGCACGCACTTATCCTTACCGCTTGCCCCGCGCCACCGGAAGCAGCCTCAACAACAAAGCCAGCGGACCTCAACCGCCCCTAGACGCGGGGACGCGTCCCAACCGAACGGCAACACTAGTACGGACACCCGTGCGACCATCGACCAGCTCCCCGGATAGCTCCGCATCGGTCATCCGCCGCCCTCTCGCTGCAAAATTTGCACCCACAACAGGTCGTGGACAAGCGACTGCGATCGTACCCATGCCGCGCCACGATGCCTACACCTGTTCGAATCCTTGGACGCGCCCCGACCTACCGAAAGCGTCCGCTCCCAAGCTGCGGCCGACCAGCGCCGCGCCAGCGGCCCCGCAGGCCGAGGGAGGCAAGCATCTGTCACAACCGTGTCACCAACAGCATCGACGCACCTGGACCGCGAAGACCAAACCCGCGCGACCGGCGTCGAACTGAACCACGTGGAGTCAGAAGACGGTCTTGCCTACCTGCGCCATGTGGTACCGCGAAGCCCACTCGCTAGCACCACGGGCTCACCAAGATCCGGACCAGGCGCGGACCAACTCGGCTTCGAAGCAGATGATTCCACCCCCTACCGCAGGTCAGAAGCAAGCCAGGCGTGTACCACCAGCAGACGAAGAACCTGCTGGCCTCAAAGGCGAATCAAGCTGTTTCCCACAGACCAGCGTCCAGCACACGCGCCGCCTTCGCGATGCTCCCCGGCATCAGGTGCCTGTACGTGCGGTACGTCTCCTCGATCGACCTGTGCCCCATCCACTCGGCCACGTCCGTGATCGGAATGCCGCTTCCAAGCGCGTTGGACGCGAAGTAGTGCCGGAAGCTGTACATCCCCATCCCGTCGATCACCGGCAGCTTCTCGAAGAGGCTGCGGACGCGGCGGCGCTCCATCATCTCCGTGTAGTAGCCGCTCGGCCCGCGCAGCAGGTAGCCCTCCGCAGTGGCACCGTGCTTCTCCCCGTACCGTTCCATCGCTTCCCGCACCGAACGGGGCAGTGGAACCTCCCGGAACTCTCCCGGCTTGCGGTGCTTGAGCTTCGCCGGCCTGTACGTGTTGCCGTGGATCTGCTCGTGCACGCGGTAGACATCGTCCGCCACCACGTTGTTGATGTTCACGGCCCGCGCCTCACCATTGCGCAGTCCGCACCCCGCCATCATGACGATCTCGAGCGCGAGATCGTCACCGGCGACAGCCAGTCCCTGCTTCAGATACGCCAGGGTCGGGATGACCACCTTCTTACGGACGTACTCCGGTTTCTGCACACCCTTCATCGGGTCGTCCGCCATCGCCCCCTTGTCGTAGGCATCGCGCAGGATCGCCTTCAAGGTCTGGAGTATGTTGATCTGATTTCCCCGACCGACCCCGTCGGCCTCCAACTCGTCCAGGAAACGCTCGACCACGATCGGCGTGACGGAATTCAGCTTCCGCGACCCGAGTCGGGAATTGATGTGGGCGTTGAGGGCACTGTCGATGCGCTGGCCCGTGGAGTACTCCGCCATCCGACGTTGCCGGGACCTCCACTGCTTCGCGTATTCCGCCACCGTCATCTGCCCCAACTCGCGGCGAGCCTCGGCGACGGACGGCGCCGTCCGCTTCTTCTCCACGTATATCTGCGTGAGGCGCTCGACCGCGTCGTCCTGAGTACCGAAGCCGACCTCCTCCCGCTGCTTCCCGAGCGCGTCCCTGAAACGGATCGTGTACAGGTGCGGACACCGGGTCGGCCTGACACAGTCACAGTCCTTGAAGAACGACCCCATACCGCGAGCGAGCTGACGAGCCATGTAGCAAACCTTCCGAGCGGGTACCGAGCATCTGCACTCAGGCATCCGCCGCGGCGGTCACCAGGTCAGCAAGCCGGGACTCCCCCGCGCCCGATGCTGACCATTTGCTGACCTGAGCAACATCATCATGCCTTCAACCTGCACAGATACCCAGACGATAGATCTTCGCCCTGAACACGCGCTCTCGGGACGCGTCGAACTCCCGGGTGATGAGGATGGTGGGCGACGCCGGGTCGGCCACGATCCGTGTCTCGCGCCGGTCGCTCGCGTTCGCGGTGCTCACGATGCCGCCTTCTTCGTCGTTGCGCCCTTCACCGGCTGTTCCTCCATCTGTTCGAGGACGGCGTCGAGGCGGCGGAAACGGTCCTCCGCCTCACGGCGGTAGCGTTCGATCCATTTCGTCATCAGGTCGAGGACCTCGCCCTCGAGATGGCAGGGCCGACGCTGAGCGTCCCTGCTGCGGCTGACCAGACCGGCGTCCTCCAGCACCCTGATGTGCTTGGACACGGCCTGCACGGTCACGTCGTAGGGCTCGGCCAGTTCGTTGACCGTGGCATCCCCCGTGGCCAGCCTGGCCACGATGTCGCGCCGGGTCGGGTCGGCCAGCGCGGAGAACACCCGGGACAGCCTGTCGTCGGCCACCTCTCACCTCACGTAATCAACCAGTCGGTTGAATAACCGTACGACCGACCCGCCCCTTAGTCAACCAACTGGTTGAACAACAAGGTGGGGCGGCCCGGCTCTTCGCGGGCGCCGACCGTACCCAGAGGTCCGCTTCCGCGGCCGACACCTGCGGGAAGCGCTCGGCGGCCATGAGGGTGATCGACGCGTTGCGATGCGCCGGATGATTGAAGTCGTGCGCCGGACATCCCGCTGACACGGGGACGCCCCACGTGACAGGGTCACAGGTGATCGATGGCAACAGCGGCAAAGGGGACTTCCGTGGACACACGAACGTGGGACACGCTGGTCAGCTCGATGAAAAGCACCTACGTCAACGGAGTGGGCGAGGGTTCGGCGCCCCGGCCGGTCATCATGCCGCTGGTGCGGGGCGAGCTGGTCGGGCTGATCTGGGTCCGTCCCACCAAACCCGGAGCCGACGCGCTCACCGGCATCGCGGCGCTGTCGAACATCGCCGCGGCGGCCTGCGCCGACGAGGTCGTCCTCGCCTGGGAGACACATGACGTCGCCACCGCCTGCGAGTTGCCCGTCGTCGGTCCCGCCCCCTGCCTGAACATGGTCCACGCCACCCCGGACGGCCATGTGCTGCACCAGTTCCCCTACACCGCGGAGTTCTCGTCCGCCGGCTCCGAGGACGCGGAGGGGTCCACGACCTCCCTCGAATGGGAGGAGGCTCCCGCGCCCCGGCCGGGCGGCGAACTTCCGCCGCCCGTCCAGGCCGCTGTCGGCTACGCCTTCACCCCCATGGAACTGGACCATCCCAACCCCTTCGGCGTCACCGTCGTCCTGATGGAGGACGACGGCTACACCGTGCGCCTGACCGACGGCTTCGACCACTGAACGTGCGGGGCCACTGAACGTGCGGAGCCGTTGAACGTGCGGGGCCGTCGCGCGGGGAGACAAGTGGACATCGCGCGCGACCATCCCCCCTTTCCTCTCCCCTGCTCCCTTCTCCTTCCGTTCTACGTGCCGGTCGCTGAACGAATGGGTCCGTGCGACGCGCCTGTGGGACCCCCGCCCCCTAGGCTGAGCATGCGCGGCGAGCCCGCGCGCCCTCAGCGGGCGGTCCGTGATCGCAGCACAGGAGGAACCTTGTCCGGTCAGTTCGAGGCGACAACCGAGATCAACCGCCCCATCGAGGAGGTCTTCGCCTTCCTCGCCGCCGGCACGAACGACCCCAAGTTCAGCCCCAGGGTGCAGGCGATCACGAAGACGCCGGAGGGCCCGACGGCGGTAGGCACGATCTTCACCAGCACGGTCAAGGACGCCGGCATGAAGACGGGCCGGAAGTTCCGGATCACCGAGTTCGAGCCGCCCCGCCGGATCCGCTGGGCGGAAGTCTCGAAGAACACGGTCACGGCGGTCGAGGGCGGCTACGACCTCGAGTCCACCGGCGACCGCACGACCCGTGTCAGGATCTACAACGTCCTTGAGGGCCATGGCATCGGAAAGCTCCTGGTGAGCTTCGCGCTGAGTGCGGCCCGCAAGGACGCGGACGCCTTCGGCCAGCGGATCAAGGCGGCCGTGGAGGCCTCCTGACGGACCCGGTCCCGGCCGCGGCGGTCGAGCGGCCGGGACCGTCACCCTCCGGAGGTGCGGGCGCAGCGTGAAAGAAGCGAGGACGCTTCGTACGCCGCTGTCCGGACCGGTCCAGCTCTCACGATTTCCCATCACAGGGGCAGCCCCCTGATCCCGGCGCGCCACCCGCACCGAGGCCCAGGAGCTCCCTACGTCACCCGTGCCCAGCGCATCCACGACAGCCGTTCCGTCGAACGGTTCCTCGCCGCCGCAGGTCCACGACGGAAAGCCCCCTTCCCACCGGGCGACGCGCTGCCCGCGCCCGCCCGAAGGCAGGTCCCTGGGCCACGGCCCCGACCACGAGTCGAAGACACCGGTCACCCACTCCACGGAGACCACTGAGACACGCAAGCCCCGGTGGCGGATCCGTGCGGCCGTGAAGTGGCCGCGGAAGGCACGCCGCCAGACTCGGTGATGTGACGACACGGCATCCGCCCCATGACAACGGAGTCCAGGACCGCTCGTCCCCCGGACCGAAACGACGGCGGACGAGCGGTCCGGACACCCCAGCGGCGCCGTCTCCGCCCGCCCGTCACCGCTACGGCTCCTCGGCCCGAGCCCGTCCGGCCGTCCCGGAGTGCGGTTCGGGCGGAGTGGACGGGTGACCAGGTGAGCGCCCGGAGGGCTCCGGCTCCGGGCGTGCGCGCAACTCGGAGATCACGGACCAGGCGACCGACACCATCGGTACGGCCACGACGGCGCCGGTCACACCGGCCAGGATGCTCCCGGCGATGACGGACAGGGCCACGACCACGGGGTGCAGCCGGACCGCCCAGCTCAGGACGAGCGGATGCAGTACGTGCCCCTCCAACTGGCCGATGACGACGATCAGGGCGAGCACGATGATCGCGACGACCGGCCCCTTGGTGGCCAGGGCGACCACGGTGGCGACGCCGAGCGCGACGGGCGAGCCCACCAGGGGGATGAACGCGGCGAAGAACTCCAGGAGCGTGAGCGGCAGCGCCAAGGGGACGCCCAGAACGTAGAGGGCGATTCCGACGAGAATGGCGTTGGTGGCCGCCACGATGATGATGCCGCGCGTGTACCCGGCGAAGGTCCGCCAGGCCGCCCGCCCCCCGCGGTCCCACGGGTCCCGCGCGCTCTCCGGCATCAACTCCTGGAACCAGCGCCAGAACTTGTCCCCTGAACGGATGAAGAACAGCGAGCAGAAAAGGGCGAGGACGAGTCCGGTGACGAACTCCACCGCGCGGCCGGCACCACTGAGGGCGCTGCTGATCAGTACGGAACGGTGCTCGTTGACGAAGGTTCCCACTTTGCCCTGGAGATTCGACATCACCGCGTGACTCAGATGGAAGGGGGAGCCCTCCAGCCATCGTTCGATCCGCCCGAGCCCCCCGGCGAACTCATGTCCCAGCTGGCCCGATTCGCCCGCCACGACACGACCGACCAGCGCCATCACGCCCAGCACCACCAGAAGACTTCCGATGATGCTCACGATCACCGCCGCGGTCCTCGGCATGCGGCGTGCCAGCAGATCGGCGAGGGGACGCAGGACCGCCGTCACGACCAGCGCGAGGAACAGGGCCACGGCGACGAGTTGCAGCCTGCCCAGAAGGGCGAAGACCGCGTAGGCGACCACTCCGAGGATGAGCAGCCGCCACGCGTACGCCGCGGCCACCCGCAGCCCGTGGCTCACTGCGACGCCCACGTGGTCTCCGGTGCCGCGGCGCGTCCCGGTAGCGGTCGTACGCGCCTTCGTGACTGCCCAGACACCACGGGAGGAACGATTCCCCACGACGTACCGCATCCGGCGCCCGCCGCGACCCGTGCCGGGCTCACCCGGCCGCCGTTGAGGACGACGCGATCCGGCGTTCACCTGTGTGCCACCGTCCTCCCGTCGTCGGGACCACCCGCCACCCGGGCCCGTACGCGGACCACCGCGCGAGTCCATGGGAAACGGGTGACCGGTCCCGAGCCGTCGATCACGCGGGCGTCCTGGCCAGCGTGATGGCGCGCACCACCCCCCGCAACCCGGGACACGCCGAAGGCACGCTCACTAGCAGACAATTCCACTAATGTCATTTGCGGCATTCCATCCTATATTGGGCCTGTGATCAGGCGGCTGGACCTACTCGACACCGCTGACGACGGCATCACGGAAAGCGAGGTCTTCCGGCTCGCCCTTCAGCACTCCATCGCGGAGCTGGGCTGCGTCGGCGGGGCCGTCTACCTGCGGGGCCCCATGTCGGCTCTGCGGCTGGTGTCCTCCACCGGACTGCCGTCGTCGCTCACCGGGGCGTGGGAGATCGTCGACCAGGACGGGCCCACGGCGACGGCCCGCGCCGTACGCTCAGGCGAACACGTATGGGTGGCCGCCCTCCCCGCCGACCTGGCCGAACCCACCGCGCCCCTGCTGTCTCGGTCCGGCTGGTTCTCCGTACCCCTGGTCGAGGCGGACCGTGCCATCGGCGCGATCACGTGCCTCACGGGCGACAACGAGGAGCCGACGCCCGCGCAGTGGACGTTCCTCACCTCGGTGGCCGAATGGACCATGAACCGCCTGAAGAGGATCCCGGCGCCCACGCGCCTGCGCACGGACCTCGACACCACTCCGGTCGGCTCCTGGGAGTGGGACGTGCGCACCGGCGAACTGCTGTGGGACGAGGCGGCCATGAAGGTCTACCAGACCGATCCGGCCGCCTTCGTACCCGGTGTCGAGAGCTGGATGAAGGTCGTGCACCCCGACGACCTCGCGAGCACCCTGGCGGCGGCCGAACGGACCATCCGGACCCACGCGCCGTTCGAGGCCGAGTACCGGGTCAGGCGGGGCGACGGGGGCTACACATGGACGCGCGCGTCCGGTCACGTCGTACTCGACGACCAGGGCCGGGTCAGCCGCATCATCGGCAAGGGCTGGGCGAACGACGCGGCGCGCTCCACCCGCGATGCCCTCAGCCGTGCCCTGCGGCACATGAGCGACGCCTTCCTGTCCGTGGACGAAGGCTGGCGCATCACCTTCGCCAACCTGGAGGCGGAACGCGTTCTCGGCTCGGAGGACGAACAGCTCTTCGGACGTGACCTGTGGGGCCTGCCCGCGCTGCGCCGCGTGCCGGATCTGGAGGAACGATGCCGGCGCGGTGCCGCGCAGGCCACCGCCGCCGGCTTCGACGTCACGATGGCCGACACCGGACGCTGTTACGACCTGCGGCTCGCCCCCGTACCCGGCGGTCTCACCCTGTACTTCACCGATGTCACCGATCGCCGGCGCCGTGAGGCCGAGCGGGCGGCGGCCGTCCGCGGCACGGCCGAGCGGGCGAGCCGGACGGCGGAGCTGACCACGCGGCTCGCGGCGGCGACCACCTCGCAGGACGTGGTGAGGGCCGTGGCCCAGCGCGTCCTGCTCCCGTTCGACGCCCAGGGTCTGCTCGTGCTCGTCCTGGAGGACCAGAGGCTGGTGCACATCGGGTCCGTCGGTTACCCGAGCGCCTTCCTGCAGCACATGCACGGAGCGCAGGGCATGGAACTGTCCGACGCCGGTCCCGCTGGGCAGGCGGTCCTGACCGGCGAACCCCGTTTCTCCTCGTCGCGGGAGGAATGGGCCACGGCCTTCCCCGACGTCGGCAGCCGTACTCCGAGCAGCAAGGAAGCCTGGGCCTTCCTCCCGTTGACGGCCTCCGGCCACACCTTCGGCGTGTGTGTCATCGCCTTCGACACCGCACGGCGCCTCACGTCCGAGGAACGCACGCTCCTCATCACCATCAGCGCGCTCGTGGCGCACGCTCTGGAGAGAGCGCGGCTCTACGACGCCGAACTCACCCGCTCCGAGGAACTCCAGCAGGCCCTGCTGCCCCTGAGGCTGCCCACCGTGCCCGAGGTCACGGCGGCGGCGAGATACCTGCCGGCCGGGCAGACCTCCGACGTGGGCGGGGACTGGTACGACCTGATCCCGCTGTCCGCGGGCCAGGTGGCCCTGGTCGTCGGTGACGTGATGGGCCACGGGCTGCCCGAGGCCGCGACCATGGGGCGCCTGCGCACCGCGCTGCACACGCTGGCCGCACTGGAACTGCCCCCTGTCGAGATCATGGGCCACCTCAACGACATCGTCGGGGGACTCGGCGAGCACGCGTACGCGACCTGCCTGTACGCGCTGTACGACTCCACCGACGGGTCGTGCACCGTGGTACGGGCGGGGCATCCGCCGCCGCTCGTCGTCCGGCCCGACGGCAGCGCCTACTTCCCCGAGGTCGCCGTCAACCCTCCCCTGGGCGCCGCGTTCCCGCCGTTCGAGACGACGGAACTGCAACTGTCGGCGGACACCCTTCTGGTCCTCTATACCGACGGGCTCGTGGAGTCACCGCACCGCGAGATCGACCAGGGCATGGCCCAGCTCGCCGACCTGCTCCCCCGCGAGGCCTGCTGTCCCGATCTGGAGGACCTCTGCGACACCGTCACCACCGGCCTGCTGCCGGGTGGGCCCACCTCCGACGACGCCGCCCTGCTCATCGCCCGCCTGCACACCGTGTCCGACCGGCAGATGGCTTCCTGGGACCTTCCGGAGGGCCCGGAGGCCGCGGGTGAGGCCCGCCGCCATGTACGGGAGCAACTCGCCCAATGGCATCTGGACGACCTGGTCATGACGACGGAACTACTGGCCAGCGAGCTCGTCGGGAACGTCATCCGCCATGCCAGGGGCCCCATCGGGCTGCGCCTCCTGTGCAGCGGAACGCTCGTCTGCGAGGTGTCCGACGCGAGTCCGACCATGCCGCGCATCCGGCGCGCCTCGGACACCGACGAGGGAGGCCGCGGACTCCAGCTCGTCAACGCCCTCTGCGAACGCTGGGGCAGCCGCTACACCCCGGAGGGCAAAGCCATCTGGACCGAACAGTCCCTCCCGGGCACGGAGGACCCGGCCGAGGGGGACCAGCCTTAGCCCTGCCTCAGCCGGTCGTCACCGTCGACGGACGGCGTTTCAGGCCTTCTCGAGCTGGTCGTAGCGGCCCAGGAAATGTGGGGTGCCGTTCTGTACGCGGTACAGGAAGAGGCCGTTCGCCCAGTGGAACTCATCGGTGACCGAGTCGAATCGGACGGTCTTGGCCAGCCCCTTGTAGGTGGACGCGCGGAGTCTGCGCACCATGGCGCCTCGCTCGACGCCATCGCTGCCGAGATCGCGGAGGCCCTGGGCGACGAAGTTCAGGGCGTCGTACGCCTCGACGGCGAAGCGCTCGACGGCGCGTACGCCGAAGCGCTTCTTGTACGCCGTCACAAAGCCTGCGGCGGCGGGCAGTTCGGCCGGGTCTACGTAGGTCGCGCAGATCACCCAGCCCTCGGCCGCCGGTCCCGCCTCGCTCAGGAACGCTGCCTCCAGGACCGGTTCGGGGGCCATGCGCGTGCCCCGGAAGCCGGCCTGCTCCAGCGCGCGGGCGCACCGGGCGGCGCGGTGCGGTGAGGAACCGCCGTAGACCACGGCCTGCGCCTTGTCGGCGAGCACGGCGGCTGCCACGGTGTCGAAGTCCTGGCTGTCGGCGGGCACGACATGGGTGGTCGTGGTGCCGTTGGAGGGCGGGAACGTCGCGAGGTCCCTGACGATCTGCCAACTGGTGCGGCTGGCGGCCCTGTCGTCGATGAGGGCGGTTCTTCGGCTCTTCTCGGTGTGGGTGAGGTAGGAGATGAAACCCGTGGACAGGGTGTCCTCGTCGGGTCTGAGCTGGAAAAGGGCGCGGGTGGTGGTCGTGGAGTACAGATCGCTGCCGGAGGAGACGGTCACGACGGGCAGCAGTGCCTTCTCGTAGCGGGCGACGACGGCCTGCGTCAGTGTGGTGCCGGTCGGTCCGATGACGGCGTACACCCGCTGGTCCGCGACGAAGCTTCCGGCGACCTCGCCGGCCCGCTCGGCCACCCCCGCGTCGTCGAGGACCTTCAGGGCCAGATCGAAGGTACGGCCGTCCCGGGGGCGGGAGTTGAATTGTTCCACGGCCAGACGTACGGCCCGCTCCTGGGCCCGGCCCACCGCTTTGTCCCGGCCCGTCAGGTCCGCGTGCACCCCGATGACGTACCGGCGCAGTTGTCCGGAACCCGTCGCGCCCGCGTTGCGGGCCGGGGATCTGGAGGCGGCCCAGGCCGCCACTCCCCCGCCGGCCGCGACGACGCCGGCCGCCGAGCCCAGCGTCAGCAGGCGGCGCCGTGAGAGGCCGGGCCGCTCGGGCGCCTGCACGAGTGTGCCCGGCGCGGGGTCGGGCAGGGCCAGGACCGTGGCCGAGCGTTCCGCGATCAGCCGGGGCAGCTCGGACGGCAGCCAGTCGTCCTCCCCGTCCCCCTCGCCCTCGCCGGCCAGCGCGGCCCGTACCTCCGGCGCGGTGGGCCTGGCCGACGGGTCCTTGGCGAGGCAACGGGACAACAGCGGGATCAGCGCCCACGGTATGGCGTCCAGGTCCGGCTCCTCGTGGACCGTACGGAAGATGACGGCTGCCGGGGTACCGACGCCGAACGGGCGGCGGCCGGTCGCGGCGTACGCCAGGACACAGCCCAGGGAGAAGATGTCGCTCGGCGGCCCGATGTCACCGCCCTGCGCCCGCGCCTGCTCGGGCGAGAGATAGCCGGGCGATCCGATCACCACGTCGCTCGCGGTCAGCGCGGTGGCGCCGGTGCTGCGCGCGATACCGAAGTCGATCAGCCGGGGCCCGTCCAGGGCGAGCAGGACGTTGCCCGGCTTGACGTCCCGGTGCACCAGGCCCGCGGCGTGCACCTCGGTCAGCGCTTCGGCCAGCCGGGCGCCGAGGGCGCGCACGGTCCGGTCGGGCAGCGGCCCGTGCAGCGCGACGGCCTCGGCCAGCGACGGACCCGGCACGAAGGCGGTGGCCAGCCAGGGCTCGCGGTCCTGCGGAGCCGCGGCGGTGACCGGTACGACCCATCTCCCGCCGAGCCCGGCCGCCGCCTCGGCCTCGCGCCGGAACCGGGCCCGGAAGTCGTGGTCGGAGGCGTACTCGGCGCGGATCACCTTCAGCGCGACCAGCGCCCCGCCCGTCGAGCGGGCCAGGTAGACCACGCCCATACCGCCCGCGCCGAGCCGCCCGAGCAGCCGGTAGCCGCCGACGAACGGCGGATCCCCGGACTTGAGCGCCCGCACTCCCGTGTGCCCCCGCGCGTGCGCGTCGCTCACCGCTACACCTGGGAGGGGGCGGCGCCGAGGAAGCGGAACCGGCCACCCTCGACCTGGTACAGGAAGACACCCCAGCCGGCGAACGTGCCGTCCGCCGGCTTGAAGGAGAAGTCCTTGGTGATGCCCTTGTAGTGCCCGTTGCGCAGCAGGCCCAGCAACTCCTGGCGTTTCGGGGGCCGTCCGCCCTTCGTGGCCTTCACCATCTCCTGGACGACGAGGTTGACGGTGTCGTACGCCTCGGCGGCGTAGTGGCCGGGCTCGGCTCCGTAGTGCTTGCGGAAGGCGGCGGTGAAGGCCGCCGCGGCCGGCACGGCCGTGGGGTCGACGAAGGAGGCGGTCAACAGCCATCCCTCGGCCGCTTTCCCGGCCTCCTTCAGGAACTCCGGGTCGATCACGGCCTGCGGGGTGAGCCGTGGCCCGTCGAAACCGGCCGCCGCCAGCGCGCGGGCCACCCGGGCCCCGCCCCGCGCGTCTCCGGCGTAGATGAAGGAGCCGATCCCGGCCCGCAGCATGTCGGCGACGACGGGTCGCACGTCCTCGGTGTCCGCCGGGATCACCCGGGGGTAGACCGGCCGGCCCAGCTTGCGCATCAGGATGGCGTTGATCGAGGCGGACTCCTGGGCGTACGTCCGCGCGGTACGGTCCTGGAGCAGGCCGGAGCGCAGCTTTCCCTTCTGCCGCAGGACATAGATGCTGATCGGCAGGGCGACGGCGGCGTCGCTGGGCCGGCAGTGCAGGAAGGACCGGTACTGCTGCGAGGTCAGGATCAGCCCCCCGGCCGAGATGCACAGCACCGGCAGCAGGGCCTCGTCGTAGGCGCCGAGCACGGCGCCCGCCGTTTCGTCGTTGGTGGGGCCGAGGACGGCGAGCACCTCGGTGTCCTGGATCAGCTTCTTGGCCGCGCCCGGCGCCCGTCCGGCGCTGCCGCCGTCGTCGGCGGTCTTCAGTACGAGCTCGAAGGGCTTGTCCTTACGGGAGTTGTACTGCTCGATCGCCAGCCGGGCGCCCCGCTCCTGCGCCTCGCCCACCGCGCGTTGCGCCCCGCTCAGGTCCGCCTGCACGCCGACGGCCCAACGGTGATCCCGCGGCGCGGGCGAACCCGGGTCGTCCTCGTCACGCAGAGCGGCCCAGGCCGCCACACCGCCACCCGCCAGGAGCACGGCCGCCCCGGAGGCCAGCACGAGCAGGCGCCGACGGCTCGGCGAGGTCCGCCCGGCGTCCCCCGACGCCTCGGCGACGGTCGGCTCGATGTCGGGCAGCGCCAGCATCTCGGACGAACGGTCGGCGATGGCCCGTACGACGTCCTCGGGCAGCCAGTCGAGCTGCCCGCCCTCGGGGATCGCGTCCTCGACCAGCAGCTCCGTGCCGAACCGCCCGGCCGTCGGTCGGTCGGCCGGGTCCTTCGCCAGGCATCGGCGCAGCAGTTCACGCAGGCCGCCGTCGTCCGTGTCCTCCTCGGCCTCGATGCCGGCCAGGTCGGGTTCGTCGTGGACCGTCCGGTAGAGCAGGGCGTCCGCCGTGCCGGTGCCGAACGGCGGCCGGCCGCTCGCCGCGTAGGCCAGCAGGCACCCCAGCGAGAAGATGTCGCTCGGCGGACCGACGGCGGAGCCGCGCGCCTCGGCCTGTTCGGGCGACAGGAATCCGGGGGTGCCGACGACCAGGTCGGTGGAGGTGATCGCGGTCTCGTCGGCCGCGCGGGCGATCCCGAAGTCGATCAGGCGCGGGCCGTCCACGGCGAGCAGGACGTTCGCGGGCTTGACGTCCCGGTGGACCAGCCCGGCGGCGTGCACCTCGCGCAGCGCGGCGGCGAGCATCCTGGCCAGGACGCGCACGCTGCGGGCGGGCAGCGGACCGTGGCGGGTGACCGCCTCCTCAAGCGAGGGGCCGGGCACGAACGCGGTGGCCAACCAGGGCGCCGCCGCCTCCGGGTCGGCGCCGGTGACCGGCACGGCCCAGGGGCTGGTCACCCGCCGGGCCGCCTCGACCTCGCGGCGGAACCGGGCCCGGAAGTCGGGCTCGTCCGCGTACTCGGCCTGGATGACCTTGACTGCGGCCAGCGCCCCGGCTTCCGTACGGCCGAGGTAGACCACGCCCATGCCGCCCGCGCCGAGCCGGGCCAGCAGCCGGTGTCCGCCGATCGAGGCGGGGTCGGTGGGGAGCAGACGCTCGCTCACCGCGCCGCCTCCAGTTCGCTCTCGACCTGGGTGAGCATCTCGCCCGCGCCCTGTAGCAGCGCCGCGTCGACCTCTTCCCCCGACCGGCCCTTGGCGCCCTTGCCGACGACGGCCACGGTGACCTGGGCCATGCGGCTCTGTATCCAGTAGTAGTAATAGGGGCCGCCGAGTTGGTCGCTGTAGTACTGACCGCCCTCGGTGAGCGTGTCCTCGGCGTTGGCGTTGCCGAGCTGGCCGAAGGCGGACCCCTGGGAGAGCAGTCCGGTGATCCGCTCGCCCTGGCGGAGTTGCTGATCGGGACAGCGCAGGGCTTCTTCGAGGGTTCCGGCCATCTCCCATTCGGCGTCCCGCACGGTGCGGTGCACGGTGACGACGGCGGCGACGCGGATCGGGCCCTTGCCGTTCCCGGCCGGCAGTTCGCTGTAGCGGGTGAGACTGGCGAGCACCGTCGAGGGCAGTGGTTCGCGCTGCCAGACGCAGTTCGCGTCGAGCACGGGCCAGTAGCCGGGGTCACTCTCGTACGGGTTCCGCTTGACGTAGCCGGGGCCCCAGTTGTCGGGGCTCGACGCGATGGCGCGAGCCAGGCGTAAGCCGTCCGCGCGGGTTCTGGGTGCTCGGCCGGGATCGGGACGAAAGCCCAGCCCTGTGCCGCTGGGGGTCGGGGCCGGCGATGCGGAACCCTTACCACTGCTGGGAGTCGGGGCCAAAACGGAGCTCGTACGCCTGCTCGTGGTCGCGTCCTTCGAGGCCGTGGGTTTCGCGGTCCCGGCGTCCCCCGCCCCCGCCGAGCAGCCGGCGAGCACCAGCCCCGTGGCTAACGCCCCGCAGCACAGCCGCACCGGTCTCCGATACGCCATGAACGTCCCCCATCCGCATGGGTGTTCCCCCACGGGGAGGGTATCGACTATGCCTCCGGGGCACTACGCATGTGCTGCGGTCCGTTGCCCCGCAACGGCCGCGGCACATGCGAACGGGCCACACCGCCACACCGCCACACCGCCGTCGCGCGACTCCGCACCGGGCACGCGCCGAACAAGCGGTCCGGGCGTCTCTCGGCGCCGGACCGCTTGTTCGGTCTCGTGGGCCGGCCTCCCGGGTCCTGCCAGGAGACCGCTGGTTCAACTGCGGGCGAACTCCAGGAGGTCGGCGTTGAAGACCTCGGCGAACTTGGGCACCATGGCGAGGCCGTGGGGCGCCCCCGGGTACACCTTGTAGACCACGTCCTTCACGAGCTTCGACGACTTGGCGCCGGAAGCCACGATGGGAACGATCTGGTCGTCGTCGCCGTGCACGATGAGTGTGGGTACGTCGATCTTCTTGAGGTCTTCGGTGAGGTCGGTCTCGGAGAACGCCTTGACGCAGTCGTACGCGCCCTTGATGCCGACGGTCATGCTCCAGAGCCAGAACTCGTCCCGCGTCCCCTGGGTGACGGTCGATCCGTCACGGTTGGCCCCGTAGAACGGGGCGCTGAGGTCCTTGTAGAACTGCGACCGGTCGGTCTCCACGCCCTTGCGGATCTCGTCGAAGACGTCGATCGGCAGGCCTTCGGGGTTCTCGTCCGTCTTGAGCATGAGCGGCGGGATCGCGCCGACCAGGACCGCCTTGGCCACCCTGCCGGAGCCGTGCCGGCCGATGTAGCGGGTGACTTCGCCACCGCCCGTCGAATGGCCGACCAGAATGACATCCCGGAGGTCGAGCGCTTCGATGACCGCCGCCAGGTCGTCGGCGTACGTGTCGAGGTCGTTGCCGTCCCAGGTCTGGCCGGAGCGTCCGCCACCGCGCCGGTCGTGGGCGACGGCCCGGAAACCGTTGTCCGCCATCACCTTCATCTGGGCGTCCCAGGCATCCGCGGTCAGCGGCCAGCCGTGCGAGAAGACGACTGGCTGGCCCGATCCCCAGTCCTTGTAGAAGATCTGCGTGCCGTCCTTGGCGGTGGCGAAGGGCATGTACGGGTCCTCTCGCATCTGGTCCGGAATTCCCCGCCGCACGCGATGCCGGTGCCCACGAAGGGCCGCCGACGGCGCCGACGCCGATGTGCGGGGCAGCGGATCCCCGCGACAGCCCTCAAGACCTTCCTGCCACGCCACGCCATGAACCAGCGGCGGACGCGCGAGGGGCGACGGCGCGGTCGGCAGCACGAAATGACCGGATTGAGCATGTCGTCCACATCACCCTAGCCGAGGGCCCCCGCTTCGTCGCGTCGGCGGATACCGCCCCGAGCCCATGGAACGGACTGAGCCGTCGGGGCGATCCCGCCTCTCCTCTCGCGCAGAATTTCGATGGTTCCGTATCTTTCGGTCACGTCCGGACGTTGGCGCGGTGTCCGTTTCGATCACCGAGTCCGGAGCCAGCGTGCCCGCTCCCCACGTACCGTCCCCACCCCCTGGCCTGCTGGCCACGCGGGTGCGGGACCCGTATCCCTACTTCGCCTGGCTGCGCCGGCATGCGCCCGCTCACGCGGACCGCAGGCCCGGCCGGCCCACCGTGTGGCACATCTCCCGCCACGCGGACGTCCGCGCCCTGTTGACCGACGGGCGGCTGAGCAAGGACCCGGGCAGGGTGCCCGGTTATGTTCCGGGGCCGGCCGGGCTGAACCGGCATCTGGTCCATGCCGACCCCCCGGATCACACCCGCCTGCGGGCCCTGGTGAACGCGGCGTTCGTACCCCGCCGCATCGCCCGGTTGGAACCCTTCATCGCGGACACGGCCAACCGTCTGCTGGACCGGATCGAGCACGACACCCACGTCGATGTGATCACGGCCTTCGCGGCGCCTCTCACCTTCCGGATGATCTGCGCGATCCTCGGTGTCCCCGACGAACTCGACAACGCGTTGACCCGGGACACGCTCATGGCCACGATCGCGCCCGACCCGGGCCGGGATCCCGCCCGGGTCGAAGCCGATCTGCACGCCCTCCTCGACCGGCTGATCGCCGGCAAACGAACCGGGGCCGAGCGCGGTGAGGTGGACCTGCTGGGCGCCCTCGTACGGGCCGGCGACCACAGCGGGGCGATGAGCGAGGAGGAGCTGCGCTCGACCGCCTACCTCCTGCTGCTGGTCGGCCACGACACCACGATGAACCTCATCGGCAACGGCATGCTCGCGCTGCTCCGTAACCCGGACCAGGCCGCCCGGCTGACCGGGCCGGAGTCCTGCCCGGAGCTTGTCGGCACCGCGGTCGAGGAGTTGCTCCGCTACGACTCCCCTGTGCGGGACGCGACGTTCCGGTGCGCCGCCGAACCGATCGGCCTGCATGGTCGGTTGATCGGCGAGGGGGACATCGTCAGCCTCCTGATCGGCTCCGCCAACCGCGACGAAGCCCGCTTCCCGGACGCCGACCGGCTCGATGTGGGCCGAACTCCCAATGACCATCTGGCCTTCGGATACGGCCCCCACTTCTGCATCGGTGCCGCCCTGGCCCGGCTCGAAGGCACGGTCGCCTTCCCCCTGCTGCTCCAGCGTCTGGGCCAGGTGCAGTTGGCCAAACCCGACGACGAACTCCCCTGGCGACCGGCCCGGGTGATGCGCGGACTGGCCGCACTTCCCGTCGTACGGATCTGACCTGACCGTTCCCGAAGGCGCGCGTGCCCGCCTTGCCCGCGCGCCTGCCAGGCCACCCGGCTCGCCGCGTGACTGCCTCCTCCCCCACCTGCCTGCGCGCCCGGCCGCCCGACCGACCGACGAACATCCCTCGACCAGGAGCACCCCGCATGGACAGCCATGACCCCGTAGTGACGACGGCCGAACCACGCCCCGGCGTCCTTCTCATCACCCTCAACAGGCCCCGCGTCCGCAACGCCGTCGACCGGGTGCTGGCCGAGGCCTTGGACTCGGCCCTCACCCGCCTGGAGTCCGACCCGTCCTTGTCCGTCGGCATCCTGACCGGAGCCGGGGGCCACTTCTGTTCGGGGATGGACCTCAAGGCCTTCCCCGCCGAAGGCGTTCCGCTCGTCGCCGACCGCGGGCTCGGCGGACTGACCCGTGCCCGCATCCGCAAGCCGCTCATCGCCGCTGTCGAGGGCGCGGCGGTCGCCGGCGGCTTCGAACTCGCCCTCGCCTGCGACCTCATCGCCGCTTCCGAAACGGCGTTCTTCGCCGTGCCGGAAGTCGCCCGCGGGCTCATCGCGGCCGAGGGCGGAGCCGTCCGCCTTCCCGGCCGGCTCCCCTACCACGTGGCCATGGAGATGCTGCTGACCGCGGCTCCCCTGTCCGCTCCGGACGCGGCCCGGTACGGGCTCGTCAACCGGCTCACCCCCGAAGGCGGAGCCCTCGACGCGGCGTTCACCCTGGCCGAACGCGTCCAGGCCCACTCCCGCGACGCCGTCCACATCACGAAGCGGATCGTCCAGGACACCCGCGGTCTCGACGACCACACCGCCTACACCGTCCAAGATCCCCTGAGTGCGCCGGTCTTCACCACCGGCGCCGCCACCGAGGGCGCCCAGGCGTTCACCGAGAAGCGCCCGCCGGCCTGGAGCCGGTGAGAGGTCCGGCATGGAGTCGTGAGGGGTCCGGCCTTGCGTCACTGTCACGTTGCGGGCCCCCTCCGTCACGTTGCCGGGCCGCCCTCACCCCGTACGCCGGGGTGCCCGAAGAGACCGCCGGCCACCACGCCTCGGGTGGAGAAGGTGACGGGTTCGCCCGGCGGGAAGTCTCCCGGCGGGATACCGGGGTGGTGCCCGTCGCGGGGTGCCGGGTGCTCGGATCGCGGGCCGAGCGCCAGCCGGGAGACGATGCGGTAGCGGTCCCCTCGGTAGATCGAGTGGACGTACTCCACCGGTCGGCCCAGGGCGTCCGAGGTGAGGCGCTCGAACAGCAGGGCCGGGGACAGCTCCGGCACATCGAGCAGTCCTGCCTCGTCGCGGGTCACGACCGTGGGCTCGATCGACTGGACCGCCTCGCTCACCTGGATTCCGTGCCGCTCGCCGAGGTGCTCGTACAGGTCGCCGTTCTCCAGTTCGTCACTGGTCAGGTCGGGCACCAGGTCGGCGGGGACGTGCAGGTACTCGATGGCCATGGGCGAGTCGTCGACCAGACGGAGCCGGGCCACGTACAGGATGCCGGCCGCGGGCGAGATACGGAGTCTGCGGCCCACCCGGGCACCGGCGGACAGCGTGCTGAATTCCAGGAGTCTGCTGGTCCACGTGCCCGCGGCCTGGGGAAGGCTGAAGGTCTGCCGGTCCGGGACCAGTTCCTGGGTGATCTTCTCCGCGGCCACGAACATGCCCCTCCCGTGCTCACGCACCAGGAGTCCGGCGAGCACGAGTTGGTCCACGGCCGCGCGCAAAGTGGGCCGGGAGACGCCGAGTCGGGCGCAGAGCGCGCGCTCGGAGGGGATCGCGTCACCGGGGCGGCGTTCCTCGATGAGCTCAAGGACCGTGTCGCGGACTCTTTCACGTTTGAGGACCGCGCGGGAGGCGGCGGGATCGATCTCCATGCGGGACTCTCGTTCGTCTCGGTACGGCCGACCGGTATGGCCTCTGACCCTAACTGGTCCACTGGTCAAGGGGATTGACTCAGCCCGGCCTCGCGATGCAGGAAAGCCGAACCTTGCCGATCCGATCAAGTCCCTTTGAATACAGGGGGGTTGACTGACGCAATGGTCTATGCCACTTTCAGGCGACGTCAACTGGTAAGGCCGATCGACCAACTGGTCAAGCACGGCACGTCTTCTCGCGTTCCTGAGCACCCCCACCTCCCGCGGTCGGCGGGAGCCCACCGAAAGGAACCCGCATGAGAAACCGTCCCCCCAACCGTCCCCCCACAGGCCGCCGTCGCGTGGCCCTCGCGCTGTCGGCCCTCCTGGGCGGCACCGCCCTGGTCGCCGTTCCGATGTCCGCCCCCGCCGCCGCGGCCGGAGGTCTCGCCGTCCAGTACCGCACCAGCGCGAGCGGGGCCACCGCGGACCAGAGCGAGCCCTGGTTCAAGGTGCGCAACACCGGCTCCGCAGCAGTGCAGTTGAGCCAGGTGAAGATCCGCTACTACTTCAAGGCGGACTCGGCGAGCACCACGTATCGCTTCGCCTGTTCCTGGGCGGTCAAGGGGTGCGCGAACGTCACCGGCACGTTCGGCACCCTGACTCATCCCACCGCGACCGCGGACCGCTACCTGGAGATCGGCTTCACCTCCACGGCCGGCACCCTCGCACCGGGCACGGACACCGGCGACATGCAGCTGCGCTTCTACCAGTCCAACTGGCAGTCCGTGAACCAGGCGGACGACTACTCCTTCAACGGCGCGCAGACCTCGTACGCGGACTGGAACAAGGTCACCGCCCAACTCGCCGGAGCCACCGTGTGGGGCACGGCGCCGGAGGGCGACGACCCCACGGATCCGACCGACCCCACCGACCCGCCCGGTGGCGGCCAGTCGCTCTTCGACGACTTCACCTACGCGTCGTACACCGACCCCGCGATCTCCGCGCACGGCTGGAACGTCCGCTCCAACTCCGGCGGACCCGGGGTCCCCGGCGCGACCTGGGACCCGTCCGAGGTCACCTTCCCCACCGTGTCCGGCAACTCGGTGATGAACCTGCGGACGTCGACCTCGGGCACCGCGGAGTCCACCCGGCAGACCGAAGTCGTCTCCAAGAGCATGAAGTTCAAGAACGGCACCTACGCGGCGCGGGTCAGGTTCGCCGACGCTCCGGAGTCCGGCCCCGACGGCGATCACCTGGTACAGACGTTCTTCACCATCAACGACCTCACGGCCCCGATGGCCGACGACTACGCCGAGTACGACTTCGAGTACCTGCCCAACGGCGGCTGGGGCGAGACGGGCAACATCCTCTACACGACCTCCTGGGAGACGTACAACCCGGATCCCTGGCAGGCCGTCAACCAGCACACCGAGGCGCGCCAGAGCTACGCCGGATGGCACGACCTGGAACTCACCATCGACAGCGGCAGCATCAAGTACTACATCGACGGACAGCTCTTCGGCACCCACGACGCCCAGTACCTCCCCGAGCGGCCGATGTCGATCAACTTCAACCAGTGGCTGATCGACCTCGCGGGACAGACCTCGACCACGGCACGCGCCTACGACGAACAGGTCGACTACGTCCTGCACGTCAAGGACCAGGTCCTCACCCCGGCCCAGGTGGCCTCGAAGGTGGCCGCCTACCGAAGCGCCGGCACCGCGTTCGTGGACGAGGTTCCAACTCCCTGACGCAGCCGATCAGTACGGTTCCCGTGCCGGCCCGTCGGCTGGAACTCACGCTCGTCGCCGACGGCGGCGCCCGTACCCCCAGAAGAAGCCTGTCGGGGGGGGGGGGGGGGGGGGGGGGGGGGGGGGGGGGGGGGGGGGGGGGGGGGGGGGGGGGGGGGGGGGGGGGGGGGGGGGGGGGGGGGGGGGGG